>CAZRKW010000190.1:0-7813 GCA_964600355.1 uncultured Acidobacteriaceae bacterium | reverse complement strand
AAGGGCCGGGCGTCTCCGACGCTTTGGTTCAAAGGCACCAGGGCTCGGCGATGCTATCGTTCTGGTTTATGGAAGCAACCGGTGCTTTCTCTCTAATCGCATTGTGGCGCTCACAGCTGAGTTCCCGTCCTGGAAATTGGAATGTCGCTGCTGTCTTGCTGTTTTCGCTCGTGACGGCCGGTCTGATGGCAAGAACGGGCAACACGGGGGGTGATATTCGGCATCCGGAAGTACGGGACGCACAGGAACTGTCAGCGAACGGAAAAGTAACGGAAGGTTCTCTGGGCTCCGTACTGTACGCGATCGAGCCGACACCGGACAAGTTTATGCAAGCCGTGGTCTTCAGCAAATGGTGGTGGACTTTTATGATGATCATGCATTTCTTGGGGCTGATCCTGATCATCGGGACGGTGGGACTTTTCGACATACGCATCATGGGATTTTTAAAACGACTTCCGATTGGCCCCCTCCACCAGCTTCTTCCCTGGGGAATTGCCGGACTGGGCGTCAATATTCTGACGGGTATGCTGGGCTTCATCGGCCAGCCTACCAATTACATTTACAAAGGAGTTTTTTGGTTCAAGATGCTTTCCCTGATGTTGCTGGGAGTGAATGCGGCGGCTTTTTACATGACCGGTATTTTTGAAGGAGTTGAGCGTGTGGGACCCGGAGAAGACGCGCCGGTCTCCGCCAAGCTCGTCGCGGCGAGTTCCTTGCTCCTGTGGTTCGCCGTCATCACTTTCGGACGCTACATCCAGTTTTCGCTTGATACGCTGGGGCCGGCTGGCAACTAAGTTGCCAGGGATCCGGGCAAACAGAGTTTGACTTCACCTAACTGGTATTGTAGAAATTGGATCAAATAAGTGGGATGAGTAGCGGAATTAAGATAAACAGACTTCAGGATTCACGGAAGCTGCTCACGGGTTAAATATGAGAATCCGTCATTTGTGTTCCTTGGCAGTTCTGTTTGCGTCAGTTGCCATTTCCGCGCAGCTGCATGCGCAGTCTCCCCAGAGCACTCTCAGCACCGAGAAGGCGAGTGCGACAGCGAATCTGCCGTTTGACTCCCATGACTTTAGTGGAAATTGGATTGGCGACCCCCAAAATCCCAAGATTGGCCGTCGAAACTGGGCTAGCTACGACCAAAAATTACCGGAACCTCCTCTGACGGATTGGGCAAAGAAAAACCTGCTGATGAAATCGATCTCGCACGACCCCATGCCGGGCGGAAAGACCCTGCCAGGATGGGATCGCCCGGGACACCTTTGCCCGATGAACCAGGATCCGTGTTATGCCACGGACCCAAACGGAGTCACCGCTAACGACCCCGAGGGCGAATATCCCGGCAAAGACTGCGAGCCTCTGGCTGCGCCGGCCATGTATGACTATCCCAGTTTAGGCATGTTGACGTTTTTTATGAGTCCTGAGCGAATCGTTCAGCTGAACAATTATCATCGCGAATGGCGCATCTTCTGGCTCGATCGTGAGCATCCCAAAGAAATCGACCCCACATTTGAGGGAGATTCGACGGCCCATTGGGAGGGAGACACGCTGGTCGTCGATACGATCGGTTTCAACGGAAGGACCCAGATCACTCAGAGCCTTGGCCAATGGAAGAGCGACGCCTTCCATCTTGTCGAGCGCTACACGCGTGTGGACCATGACCACATGGTGCTCGATATGACGTATTACGATCCGAAAGCGTGGGGCGACAAGTCCTGGCCTGGATTCAAGAGGTATTACCACCTGGTGCCCATTGAAAAGGTGCATGACAACACTTACAAGTTTGACCAATATACGGAATGGATCTGCAGTCCCGAGGACAACAAGAATTTTGATAAGCGGGTAACCGAATATTACAAGAAGTGAGCGGAAGCAATCCCGGGAGGGTCAGCAGTGATGTCTATTAAGAGGAACGGTCTGTTGGCCGGATTCATTGGCCTGGTGCTGGTCTCCACGCCGGCACTGGCGCATCACGGGTACGCCGCGTATGACATGACCACGACGTTGTCGGTGAAAGCAACGATCGTAAGCCTGTTGATGGAAAATCCTCACTCATCCATTGCCTTTGACGTGAAAGATGCCAACGGAAATGTCGAACATTGGTTTTCCGAAAGCGGGAACCCGCGTAACATGAGGGCGGATGGTTTCACTCCGGACAGCGTCAAGGCGGGCGATCAGGTTACGATTTATTATCACCCGTCAAAGAACGGAGCGCACGTAGTCGTCTTGACGCGGGTGGAATTTCCTGACGGTCGAGTACTTCCCCAGCACGACAGGGGACAGAATAATCAAGATCAGTAGCTTGGGATTGCGAGACAGTCCCCCGTTACACCCGGATAATGTCGTGGGTTGTAAAACATGGATTAAACCTTTTCTGTTTTTCGCTGCGCTAAGGTCTATGCCCCGATTCTAAGAATCTTAGCCGCGTTTTCCCCGAGAATCGCTCTCTTATCGGCAGTGCTCAGTCCCGAGTTCAGCACGAAATCAGCCTGGAGGTCTTCGCCAAAGAGCGGCTGCGGATCGTACTGATTTCCCGCCAAATCGCGCTGAAAGGGCTCATTGGCCGATACCGGCTCATTCACGGATGCCGGAAAATCTGTCCCATACACCACGTGGTTGGCCCCAACCTCGGCTACGAGGTGCCTCAGACCCTCTGAGCTGTACACCACCGTGTCGCAATAGATTTGTTCTTTGAAATATTCACCGGGCAATTTTTTGACCGGCTTGCAAACCGTGGGAATTTTTTCCGCACAGTGATTTGATCGCCCCAGGTAGGACGGCAGATAGCCGCCGCCATGTGCCGCGACAATTTTCACTCCCGGATAGCGGTCCAGGGTTCCCTCAAAAATAAGATGGGAGAGTGCGACCGTCGTCTCCAGTGGATTGCCGATGATATTGCCGAGCCCGCCGTTTCCCTGAAACCGCTTCCCGGCTTCCGGAAAACCAACGGGATGAATGAAAATAACGATTCCCAATTCCTCGGCTTTGGCCCAGAACGGGTTAAATTTGGGCGCGGACAACTCTTCTCCGTTCACGGTCGCGCCGATAACAAATCCGCGGAACCCATACTTGGTGACACCCTCCTCCATCTGCTGAAGCGTCAGATCGGGATGTTGTAACGATACCGGTCCCAAGCCAACGAAGCGGTCGGGGTGAGCGGTGCACAAAGCGAAGAGCTGTTCGTTCTGGCGCTGGGCAAGGCGGGCGGCCAGGTCTCGATCCGCCCAATAGTTGTATCCGGAAAACAGGCTCACCGCCTGAACATCGATTCCATGTTCATCCATATTTTGCAAGCGATCCGCGATCTTGTCCGGCTCCAACATCGTGAACCGCCGGTGCGGATTCAGGAAGCCATTGTTCTCCTTGGCCTCCTCCTCGTGGCCCTTTAACAGATCGCGAATATCGGGGAAACAGTGAGAGTGAATATCCACCGTTTTTAATCGGCGTCTTCCCACGAAGATCTCTCGGCGTTTCGCCCGACCTGTCGATTGTGGAGGATTGGCAGATGCGTCCCTAAGATCACAGGCGCCTAGCAGAACGCCAGCTGTCGCAACCGCCGCGTTTTTCAAGAATTCTCTGCGATCAGACATTCCACGTCCCCACGGAACGACTTTGGCGCCATTGTTGCGTCGTACGGTACCTCCGTCCGTTCTTTTATGTCAATGTTCGCACCGACTTCGTGGCGGAGCCATTCCGGTGGGGACATACCTGGACATTCAACCTGTATTCGAAGAAGATTCCAAAACAAGATTCCAAACCGTGACGCATTCCGGCGGCCGTTTGACGATGAGGCAAACAATTGAGAGGGGAGAAGCGGATGACCTCGACATTTTCTTTTCTTCTGAGGAGACGAGTGAGGTGGGCGTGGACCTATCTATTCCTTCTGGCTGTGCCGGTATATGGGCAGGCAGATTTAAATTTAAAAGGTGCTATAGACACTCGAGTGCATAGCGGTCCCGACAGCGTCGAGCGCTCGATCGATGCGGATGACTTAGCACGTCTCGCCAAGGAAACGGGCATGCGTGGGCTGGTGCTCAAGAACCACTGGGAATCGACAGCGGCGCTCGCCTACATGGTCCGAAAGGAAGTCCCTGGGATAGAAGTTTTCGGGGGGATCGTCCTGGATAGGTCCGTCGGTGGGATCAATCTCGAAGCCGTAAAGCGTATGACCATGATGAAGGGGGGCTGGGGCAGGGTCGTATGGATGCCTACCTTCGATTCTGAAGCCTTTGTTAAGAAACTCGATGCGAGGGGGCTGCCGTATTCAAAGGCCCCCGGTTCGACAGTTACGACTGTGCCGGTCTCAAGAGACGGCCGTCTGCTTCCCGAGGTGCTGGAAGTCATCGATTTCATCGCTCAAAATCATCAACTGGTTCTCGAGACCGGACACATTTCGGCGGAAGAAGGATTAATGGTTGTCCACGAGGCACATCGGCGCGGCGTAACGCACATCGTGGTTACAGGCGCGAACGACATAGTAGTTGATATGACGATTCCGCAAATGCAACAGGCGGCCCGGGAAGGCGCCTTCATTGAATTTGACTATAGCAATTCGTTCGGAATAGAGCAGCAGCATACAATGGGCGAGTTTGTAGACGCGATTCGCAAGGTCGGCCCCCAGTCCTGCATCCTTGCCACGAATTTCGGATCGGCCCGGAACAAGTCGCCACTGCATCCCCAGGCTCTGCTCAATTTCATGGGGGCGCTGCACAAGGAAGGAATATCCGTGGCAGATGTCAACCTCATGGCGAAGACCAATCCTGCGCTCGCCCTGGGGCTTACGCCTTAGTTGCGACTGTGCAGCCTTCGTCTTCGGCTTGCGCAGATTCCGGAGAATTTTGAGCGCTACACCAGGGGGTTGGCATGGATGAGCGTCCACTGATTTGGAAAGTATTGACGTTCGCGTTTGGCTTTACTGTCAGCCTGATGCTTCTTTTGGGGCCGGGGGACGCGGCGGCCCAAAGCGAGTGGTTAACGTGGGGCCACGATCAGCAGCGCACGGGCTGGAATCAGTCTGAGACGACACTCACCCGGGACAATGTTTCCCGTCTCGAGTTGAAGTGGAAATCCCAGCTGTCCACCTCCCCGAAGGATGTGGTTCTCTCGACGCTGACCTCCCCGTTGGTCGCCACAGTGGATGGCCCAGCCGGACCGACGACTCGCGTATTCGTAGTGGGAAGCGACAACACCGTTTATGCGATCGATTCCGAAACAGGTGAAGTTACGTGGCAGAAGCGTTTTCCGAACCAATTGACTCCGAAACAAGCGGCCACTTTATCCTGTTCCAACACCCAGAATGCCACCCCCGTAATCGATAAGGATGCGGGAGTCATTTATGTGTCAACCAGCGACGGCAAGTTACGCGGCCTGAGCCTCCAGAATGGCGACGAGCGCTTTCCAGCCGCAGACTTCACCACTCCCTTCGCACGTAACTGGAGTCTGAATCTCATTGATGGAGTCATCTATTCACCCACGGCGCGAGGCTGTGGCGGCGCGATCTCTCACTTTACTGCGATCGATTTGAAGGATCCCGCGCGAAGAGTCGTCGAGTATTTCACGAGTACAGGCAGAGGAGGAGGTGCCTGGGGGCGCGGTGGCCTCGTTTCCGGCCCGAAGGGTGTATACACGCAAACAGCCGACGGTGCCTACGATCCGGCGGCCGGTAAGTTCGCGCACACCCTGTTGTTTTTGAGTTTCAAGGACCTCCGACTACTCGACACATACACTCCTGGGAATTGGGAGTATCTTGAGGAGAAAGATCTGGACCTGGGGGCGACCAATCCGACGATCTTCCCCTTCGAGAAATGGACCCTGCTTGCTTCCGCAGGAAAGGAAGCGGTGGTTTCCCTGTTGGATGCCAACAGCCTCGGGGGCGCGGACCATCACACCCCGCTTTACCAGTCACCCCGGTGGGGCAATGATCAGGTTCTTCATGACGACCGGGGTGTTTTGGGGTCAATGGCGACCTGGCAAGACGGGCGAGGACGACGGTGGCTGTTGGTGCCCATGGAGGGGCCACCATCCAAAGACGCACCTAGTTTTAAATACTCCTACGGGAAAGCGGATCAAGGCAGCATCATGGCGTTCGAAGTTCGCCTCGATTCGGCGAAGAATACGCCTACGCTCGCTCCGATCTGGATCTCTAGCGATAAACACGCACCCGATCCCCCTGTGGTCGCGAACGGCGTGGTGTATGCACTCGATACGGGGAAGACCACGATGGAGTCCCGAGCGAAAGGTAAGCCCGGAAATATTCCCGTCAGTCACGCGGTCTTGTACGCGATCGATGCGGAAACCGGACAGCAATTGTATTCAAGCGGCAACTTGATTGACAGCTGGACGCATTTCACCGAGCCGGTTGTTGCCGGAGGCAAAGTGTACGTTTCCACCTGGGATGGGAGAGTTTACGCCTTCGGCCTCAAGAAGTAGGGAAAATGCCCTTCCCCAGGGGCGTTGCGGCACCCGGAGATAATTTACGACGAGCGTTAAAATCCCTGCGTGCACGAACATCGATAGTTTCTAGCTGCGCCAGTCGGGCGTGGCGACATACGCACGCGTAATGTCCGCCACTTTCTGCGTGCCGCAATTGCCCATTACAAGTCTGAGCTCACCCTGAAGAATTTCAAGCACGCGGTCGACGCCAGCTTGTCCGAATGCGCCTAAGCCCCACAGCATCGGTCGCCCGATTCCGACTGCCTTGGCGCCCAGTGCAAGAGCCTTGAAAACATCGGTACCGCGCCGAACCCCACCGTCGACGAACACCGGAATACGCCCGTTCACTCCTTCGACCACTTCAGGAAGCGCTTCGATAGTCGGCTCGAGAGTTTCCGTGACGCGCCCGCCGTGGTTCGAGACGAGGATGCCGTCGATACCATGCTCGATGCACAACCGCGCATCCTCGCGGGTTGTCAAACCCTTGATGATGAATTTACCCTTCCAGAATTTCCGGATTTGATCGACATAAGCCCAGTCCAGAGCGGGATTCGTTGGCCTCATGCCTGGCACGTGAATGCCGTCGCGCATTGGCTGCGTCCGGCGGATGACCGACGAACCCTTGACGTCGTGGCAGGCAGCGCACTGACTCAAATCTTTCGGCCGCATACGAGACTCGGTTTCGTTGTGCGCGCCCGCCACGGTGTCAACCGTAAGGGCAAGCACGTTGCATCCCGAAGCTTCCACGCGCTGCAGGAGTTGTTCGCAGGCCTCCCAGGGACTTGGCGCATACAGCGAATACCAAACCGGTCGCCCCAAAGCCGCGTTCACCTCTTCTACTCCAAAGGACGTAGCCGTCGACAGAAACTGGAGAGTGCCGCGGGCTTTGGCCGCTCGCGCGACGGCTAATTCACCGTCGGGATGAAACGACTTCTCACCTCCGGTTGGGCAAGTGAATATTGGACTGTTGTAAGTGGTTCCGAAAAGCTCCACGCGCATGTCCACCTTGGTGGCATCTCGAAGGCGGCGCGGCCGCAACTCGATGTGCTGAAATCCCTCGCGATTGGCGCGCAGCGTAGCGTCACCGTCGACGCCGGTCACCATGTGCGCCCAGTGACCGGGTTGCACTTTCCGGTGAGCAGCCTCCTCGAAATCAAATACGTTGAGAGCTTCGGCGGGATCGGCGATCACTTCAGAAAGCTGCTGTGCATTCTGGGCGAGAGCGCCGCGCTCGAGAAAAGCAGCAATTCCACCCAAAGAAGCGACGTAGGGGCTGGCGGCAAGAAACTTCAGGAATTTGCGGCGTGCTACAGTTGGATCGTTCACGAGGGTAGAAGTTTTATTGCTTCCTCAACTTTTGTCAAGGTAAACGGTTTGT
>CAZRKW010000189.1:0-7847 GCA_964600355.1 uncultured Acidobacteriaceae bacterium | reverse complement strand
ATCTCAGCCCATGTCCGATCCCGCACATCTGCGTGCACTGAATGTCGTAATTGCCGGGACGGGTCGCCTTAAACCAACCGGTGATGGTGCGTCCTGGCACTGCGTCCTGCTTCAGCCGGAACATCGGCACCGAAAAACTGTGCAGCACGTCGCGCGACATCAGCTCGAAGCGATAGGTCGTATCTGTCTTTACGTGAAGCTCGCCAACGGTTCGGATATCGTCCGCCGTATCGAGGATGCCGTCCGCGCCAGGCTGCTGAAAGCTCCACGCCCACTGCTGGCTGAAGATGCGGACGGTCTGCTCGGCCGGCGGCATCGTTTGCTTCACGTTTACCCACACCAGAATCGCGGGGATGACGATGACGATATCGCATAGCATTACCAGGATGTGGGGAACCGTCACCCAGCGTGTAAGGTGCTTTTCTTCGCCGGTGATGTACTGCGAAGAATGGCCCTCCCTGTGGCGATAGCGATACATCAGCCAGAAGAGAGCTCCCTCGGCGACGATCAGCCAGAATCCAACCAGGATCGCGACCAGGAAGATCAGGTGGTCGATGCTTCCCGAGAACGTGGAAGCACCTGTTGAAAACCTCTCCAGCATGGAAACTCCCGTGAACGTCTTTAACGAATCATGATCCAGGCCGCGGCGACGAAAGCGGCGGCGGTGGTCATGACAATCCAAAACACCGTCTTGAATGTCTGGTCGGACGAAGGATCTGCGTGATTCATTGGCTCTGCGTCTCCGAATTGGCAGCTGGCTGCAGCGTGCTGATGTAGGCGGATATGTCGCGAATCACCTTCTCGTTCGCGAGCGACTTGGCCATGGGCGCCATGGCGGTGCCTTCTTCGTCTCTTGGGTCTGCGCCGCGGACACCGCCGCGGAATTTCTTAAGTTCCGTGGCGAGGTACCAGTCATCGAGACCCGCCAGGCGCGGCGCTTTCACCGATTCGTTGCCGCCGCCATCGGGATTGTGGCACCCGCTGCAAAGCGCGTACCGCCGCTTTCCGATTTTGGCGTCTCCGCCGAGTATGGGAGCGTGCCTTACCGGCGGCAGGCTCTCGACGTATTTCGCAATTACCGGAATGTCGCCTTCGGTCGGGAGGCTCAGCGCCATAGGTCGCATGCGCATGCCCTCGATATCGTCAAACTGAGCGCCGCGCTCGCCGGCCCGAAATTTGCGGAGTTCGGTTTCGATATACCACGCCTTCATCCCCGCGATATTCGGGGCTCCGATTTCGGAATTCCCTTCGCCGTGCGTGCCGTGGCACTCGGCGCAGGTTTCGAAAAGCTCTCGTCCGCGGGCGGGCGAGGAGGAGGACGAGGAGGCGGCTGATGACGCGGCGTCCGTGCTGGCCCGCACTTTGCAGCCGGCGACACCCAGCGCGGATAGCAACACCAGAGGAAGCCAACTTTTCAGGATCCGGCGCACGATTTCAGGTCCAGCAGCTTCATTTTCGATCATCATTGCGAAGCAGCGGATGTTATCAGCAGGGGGCCGTGGAAACAAGATATTCGCGCGTAATTTTTAAAAAATATGGACGCACATTTCTGTGATACAAATCACACGGTTTGTTCGTCTTGCGCGGGCTCGGCTTGGTGTACCATGGTCACATTTCACGGGAGGAAAAATGTTATCGCGACGAGATATTTTAATCGGAACAGGTATGGCCGGAATTGTGGCGCTGGCTCGGCCGTTCACCAATGTGCTGGCGAGCGCGGCGCAGCCTAAAACGCCCGTAAATTTCAAAGTGCCGGCCGACGCGTGTGATTGCCACACACACATCTTCGGTGATCCGCAGAAATATTCGTTTGCGTCGCCGCGCGTCTACACTCCCGAGACAGCTTCTGTTGACGAGATGCGCGCGCTCCATCGCGCTCTGCACACGCCGCGCGTGGTGATAGTGCAGCCTACCGTTTATGGAACGGACGATGCGTGCACGATCGATGCTGTCAAGGAGCAGCTGCCGAATGCGCGCGGCATCATCGCCCTGGGCGAGAAAAGCACCGACGCCGATTTTGACGAGATGCATCGCGGCGGTATCCGTGGAATAAGGATCAATCTCGAAACCGGAGGGCAGGCGGATCCCGAAGTTGCGCGGCAGAAGGTAAAGGTCGCTATCGAGCGCATTAAGGATCGCCCTTGGCACATCGAGCTTTACACGCGATTGTCTGTGATCGAGTCCATCAAGGACCAGGTGATGGCGTCGCCGGTGCCCATTTCTTTTGACCACTTCGGAGGAGCGCAAGGGCCTCTGGGCGTGGGCCAGCCTGGGTTCGACACGCTGTTGAGCCTGGTCCACAGTGGCCAAGCCTATGTGAAAGTTTCGGCGCCCTATCGCAGCTCGAAGCAGGCGCCGGATTATCCGGATGTCACGCCGCTGGCAAAGGCGCTCATCGGGGCAAATCCCCATCGCATCACCTGGGGCAGCGACTGGCCGCATCCAGCACAGATCCCCGGCCGGCCATTTACCGAAATCACGCCGCTCTACCAGATCGATGACGGCCGAGACCTGAATCAAGTCGCCACCTGGGCTACTACCGCCGAGTTGAAGCTAGTGCTGGCTGAGAATCCGGCGCGCCTCTACGGCTTCTGAAGCACGCGTGATTTAGAATTCGGCCAAAGCCCGTGTATCCCCCGGACGCGTTCGGCGAGGTGTACTTACCTTTCCCGGGGAAGCCTCAAAACCAGCCCCCAGCCCCTGCGGCGAGCATTCTCCGGTACTCCCCGAGCGCGATTTGGGATATATTTTAGGTTCTTAAGTGTGCCCGAAGTCTATCGGATGGGCTTCCTGAGGTATTGGAGAGGGTAAACCATGGCTACCGCAATCAATCCCCCGGTTTCGGCCGTAAATGACTTGGAAGAAATCTGGGAGTGGATCGAGTCGTTTGACGCGGTTCTTGAGGAAGGCGGCCCGAAGCTGGCCCGGCGCATCCTCGACCAGATCCGGGAGCGGGCGCGCCACGCGGGCCTGGAAATTCCATTCACGGCTAACACTCCTTATATCAATACGATACCGACCAGCCAAGAAGCGCCGTTCCCGGGCGACCAGGACATGGAGCGCCGGATCAAGAGCCTGATTCGCTGGAACGCGCTGGCGATGGTTGTCCGCGCCAACCGCGTCGAGCACAATATCGGGGGTCATATATCTACTTATGGCTCCGCAGCGACGCTGTTTGAGATTGGTTTTAACCACTTCTTCCGCGCCCGCACTCCCGCCTTCGAAGGCGACACCGTCTATTTTCAGGGGCATGCCGCGCCCGGGGTGTATTCGAGGGCTTTCCTGGAAGGCCGGCTTTCGGTCGAGAAGCTTGAGAATTTCCGGCGCGAACTGAAACCCGGGGGCGGCCTTTCCTCCTACCCACACCCGTGGCTGATGCCTGATTTCTGGGAGTATCCCAGTGTTTCGATGGGACTTAGCCCCATCATGGCCATCTATCAAGCCCGCTTTAACCGCTACTTGGAGAATCGGGGCTTGAAGCCTGCCACGGACGCGAAGGTCTGGGCCTTTCTGGGCGACGGCGAGACGGACGAACCCGAAACACTCGGCGCAATCACGCTCGCCTCCCGCGAGCGCCTCGACAATCTTATCTTCGTGATCAACTGCAACCTCCAGCGCCTCGACGGGCCGGTACGCGGGAACGGAAAGATCATTCAGGAACTCGAAGCGGCCTTCCGGGGGGCTGGCTGGAACGCCATCAAAGTCATTTGGGGATCGGACTGGGACCCCCTCTTCGAGCGCGACACCGAAGGCCTGCTCGTCAAGCGGCTCGGCGAAATGGTCGACGGGGAGATGCAGAAGCTCACCGTGGAATCCGGGGCGTACATTCGCGAGCAGATTTTCGGCTCCGATCCGCGGCTGCTCGCGTTGGTGGAGCACTACTCCGACGATCAGCTCCGCGCGTTGCGCCAGGGCGGCCACGACCCTCGCAAGGTCTACGCCGCGTACAAGGCAGCGGTGGATCACAAAGGTTCTCCCACGGTTATTCTGGCCCGTACCATCAAAGGGTACGGCCTGGGCGAGAGCGGGGAAGGCAAGAACGTCACGCACCAACAGAAAAAGCTCGACGAAGAAGAGCTTCGCCACTTCCGAACGCGTTTCCAGATTCCCATCAGCGACGCGCAAATTGCCGACGCGCCCTTCTACCGCCCTCCTGACAACAGCCCGGAAATCGAGTATCTGCAGGCGCGGCGCGCCGAGCTGGGCGGTTACGTTCCCTCGCGAAGCGTGCGCTCGAAGCCGCTGGTATCGAATCATCAGGAGCTGTTTGACGAGTTTTACACCGGAAGCGAAGGCCGCGAAGTCTCCACCACCATGGCATTCGTGGGAATGCTGCGGAAGATGCTGCGCGATCCCGAAATCGGCAAGCTGGTGGTGCCGATCGTTCCGGACGAAGCGCGTACCTTCGGCATGGAATCGCTTTTCCGCAACGTGGGAATTTACAGCAGCCGCGGCCAGCTCTACGAGCCCGTCGATATTCACACGCTGCTTTATTACAAGGAAGCGAAAGACGGCCAGATTCTGGAAGAGGGAATCACGGAAGCGGGGTCGATGTCGTCGTTCATCGCGGCAGGCTCCGCTTACGCCACCCACGGAATCAACACTATTCCGTTCTTTATTTACTATTCGATGTTTGGCCTCCAGCGCATCGGGGACCTTATCTGGGCGGCTGCCGATATGCGCTGCCGCGGTTTCCTCCTGGGAGGCACCGCCGGCCGCACCACGCTTTCGGGCGAAGGCCTGCAGCATCAGGACGGCAACAGCCACATCCTCGCGCTTCCGGTGCCGAATCTGCGCGCCTACGATCCCGCTTTTGCGTATGAACTTGCCGTCATCATTCAGGATGGCATCGAGCGCATGTACAAGAAGGGCGAAAACATCTTCTATTACATAACCGTGATGAACGAGCCCTACCCGATGCCGGCGATGCCCGCTGGATCGAAAGAGGGAATTCTCAAGGGGATGTACCGCTACCGCGCGGCATCGAATCCCAAGTCGAAGCTGCGCGCGCAGCTCTTCGGGAGCGGTGCGATCCTCCGCGAAGCCATCCGCGCGCAGGAGATCCTCGCGGAGAAATTCGGCGTCGCGGCCGATGTCTGGAGCGTCACCAGCTACAAGGCGCTTTACACGGACGGTCTCGAGACCGAGCGTTGGAATTATCTCCACCCCACAGAAAAGCCCCGCGTCTCGTATGTGGCGGAGTGCCTCGCGGATGCCCCTGGGGTGCTGGTGGCCGCTTCGGACTACCTCAAGGTGTTGCCGAACCTCATCGACCGCTGGGTGCCGCGACACATCGCTTCACTCGGCACGGACGGTTTTGGCCGCAGCGAAGGCCGCACCGCCTTGCGCGATTTCTTCGAGGTCGATGGCCGCTTTATCGCGTTGGCAACGCTGCACGAGCTGATGCGCGAGGGCAAGATTGAGCCTGCGGTGGTGCAGAAAGCCATTGCCGAGCTCGGGATCAACCCGGATAAGCCGGACCCGCTGACTTACGACGTCGCCGCCAAGTGAGCGCGCCGGTCGGCAAGCGCCATCTTACTCGTGCCGTCCGTGAAACCAAAAGCATCGCGGCCACCAACTTAATAGGTTCTCTTGTGGCATCACCACAATGGACTTCGGGCATAAGAAAACCAACTGCAGAGGCTCAGCAGGGCCCCTTTTTATCGGATCGGAACAGAACAGACTGTCACCTTGCGGTCGTTCAAAATAGCCAATTTAGATCCATCCGGCGACAGCGCGAAATCGTAATCAGTCTTTGGCGGCGGGGCCACTTCGACGGTGAGAATACGCTTCTTCGCACTCAAGTTATAGACTACTGTATTTGTGCCTACCACACGTTCACTTAGCTCTGATAATAGGTGCTTTTTTATCTCTTTCCGATCCACGGACAGCGCGGCTAGCCAACCATCCTGAGCGACAGCGATCTTCTCAGATGAAAGGCTCGCACCAATCATACGGTCGAGCAAATCAAATTGCCCTTCAGTAGAAGCCACAAAAAGCCTGTCACACGCGAGCACAATCAGTCGATCATCACCAAGCAACGTGGGGGTCCTGGCACAACCTTCTCTAAATTGTCCTTCGAGAGCCTTCCAAGTGCGGCTACCAAACCGACTCACGACGATGCGTTGCTGATTAAAATCCGCCGCGGCGATTCCGATATCCGAAATGGAATACAAGTGGTATAGAGCGGGGGACTCAGTCCAAGAATTGCTCAGATTGAATGTGCCGCCGTCCAGCACCTCGAAATGACTGGTATTTTTTGGTTCAAAGCAATTTGCCATTACCGTGTTGCGGCTAGCTGACACACTCACAGTGCAGCTATCAAGCCCTGGCAAAGTCCGATTGCCAACTTCGGCGAAATTCTTTGAGTACAGCCTCAGAATTTCCCCCGTCCGCACTAGTACCCCACCGCTTGTCCCCTGAATCGACGATTTGTGAGCGCGAGTGGGCCAGTCCTTTGCGAACAGAATCGTCCCAGTGTTGGCATCAAGGACAGAAGCATGCAAATGAAATCCGCTCGAAATATCAGGGCTCAGGCGAGATGAAAGCCCGTTACCAAGGTCAACTTCATGCACGATGAGTTGCTGGTCACTAAGAAACTCAAGTCCGGCGCGGTTGGAATCAACGAGCAAACCGTGAGATGGGTTTCGTGCGGAGCTGAGATCCGAAACTACCTCTGTGCTCCAAATCGGAGACGCGCAGTCCGGTTCCTTCAATTGGACACCGAGTCCAAAGCTCAAGCCCGAAACCCAGAAGATCAGCAACACTATTCTCATACACTTACGAGCCAATGCCTTGTGGTAGCCTCCTAGCCTTGATATTCCACCGTTCCTCCACCAATTACGGCCGATTATGTCTACCGCCAAGTGGGCAGCCGATCCGAATGGGATGAACCATTGAGCGGGTAGCCAACCCTTGTGCTTCTTCTTATCTCGCGTTGCGGATGATACCACCGTCAGTACGTCGCATCTGAGTGACCGGCGTGATTTTCGGGGTGCCCGACGCTTTGATTTGGAAGGATTCGTCTTGCGTCTCTTCGTGTCGTGAACCTGCGCAAAAGCCATCGTTGAACTCGCGGTGATCCTGGGAGTGATCCGCCATCCCCGTCAACCCTCCCTGTTCCCTGAAGGTTCTCCTTCCTCTTTCCGATTACCTCATAGTGACTTAAACCGTCACTTTTTTCTGAGCCGCACGTCCGTTTGCGAGGGCGTGACAAAGTTTCGCCTGTCCCAAAGTACAGGTTTTCGTGAGCCTTAGCGGATGTTAGCTGATTCACAACTTACGGGCTTGCGGGCTACTTCTTTTGGCGAAGCTGCGTGCTAGGCTGCCACTTTAGGGCAGTTCTAGTACCACGCTCTGCCACTAACCGACACCTATGTCTTCTCGACTTGGCGAAATCCTTGTTAAGGACAGCCTGATCTCCGCGGATCAGCTGAAGCAGGCGCTCGAACACCAGAAAAAGAATGGCGGCCGGCTGGGCACTTGCCTGGTCAAGCTGGGCCTTGTGAGCGACGACGACATCACAGCCGTGCTGTCGCGGCAATACGGCGTGCCATCCATCAATCTGAAGTTCTACGAAGTAGATCCCTCGGTGATCAAGCTCGTCCCGCAGGAAACTGCCACTCGCTATCAGATAGTCCCTCTTTCGCGCGTGGGTTCCACGCTGACGATTGCGATGACGGACCCGACGAACGTCTTCGCGATGGACGACATCAAGTTCATTACCGGATTCAACGTCGAGCCGGTGGTGGCATCCGAGACCGCCATCAGCGAAGCCATCCACAAGTTCTATGGGGATGTGGAGACAGTCGAAGAGCTCGACAAGGTAATGAAGGACCTGACGGGCG
>CAZRKW010000188.1:0-7847 GCA_964600355.1 uncultured Acidobacteriaceae bacterium | reverse complement strand
CGCCGAACGAAGAACTGCGACTTATCCACGTTCGCCGGCACGGCCACATCGAAGAACCCCACCATCATTTCATCGTAGGTCTGATCGCCCCAGCGCACCGCGGCATCCGGATCGGGATTATGCGGATTGTTCTTCGAGTTGTCGTACCACGCCACCGCCTGCAGCACCGTCCCAGCCTTCAGCAGGCGCGGTTCCGCAAGCCGGTAGCTCAGCTGCCAGTAAAAATCGTAATTCACACGCAGCAGCGTTTCGATCCCGCCGCCAGCCCCCAGGATGCTGTACTCGAATCGCTTTCCGCGCAGGTGCATGTGCGGAAAGAAGCTGAGCAGCAGGGCATCGTTCGGAATCGAGCCATGCACCTCCACGCGGAAGTCCGGCACGCCGGGCGGAATCACGAACTTGTCGTTCGTCAATTGCAGCGTAAGCACGCGCTGCTTCGGCGGTTCCTTGGCGAACACCAGTCCCAGGCTGGTCTGATCGCTCATCGGATGGCCGTGCGCCATGTAATGCATCTGGAACACCAGATCCGAGCCGGCGGGAATGAACTTAGCCATGCCGCTGGTCCAGTTGTCCGGCGAACTTCCCGGCGCGTACACCAGAAGAATATCGGCTGTAGTGAAGTGAGTGTCGTTGCGGTCCTGCTCGTCGTTCATGTCCGCGCCGGTGAAAGGCTCGCCGACCGGCGCATGGTGCAGCCAATGCGAATCCGGGGGACGCACATACACCACCGCGTGATGCACATTCTCCCGGCTCGACGGGCGCACCTCGGAAAACTGCACCCATTTGCCCTCGGTGAATCCGGTGTGCACGATTTCGTAGGTGTACTGCACGTCGCCGCGCGCGGGAATCGCCACTGGTTTCGGCATCTGTATCACCGCGTCCGGCCGAGGGATCATCCATCCATGCGCCCACTCGCGGGCAGCGGGAGCGTCATGCGGATCGCCCGACGGCGCGTTCGAGTCCTCCCAGGAAACAAGCGTGGCGATTTCCTGCGGGCTAAGCGACGGATCATTCGAGAAATGCCCGATGCCCGGGTCGGCAAACCACGGCGGCATCTTCTTCTGGCTCACGGTGCTGGCGATGGCCTTTGCGAATGGCCGAGCTTGCTCGTAGGTCACGAGCGGCATCGACCCGATTTCGCCCTCGCGATGGCACGCCTGACAGTGATTCTCCAGGATCGGCAGCACATCACGATAGAACGTCGGCGGCGCACCGCTGGAGCTATGCGGTGGCGTGTCCTGCCGTGAAAAGCCAGTTGCCGCTGCACACAGGCTCGCTAAACACACGGCGCACAGGATGCTTCGCTGCAATTTCATCCAAACTACTGTAGCCCTATTGCGCAGTGAACTGAAGGCTGGAGATCGCCCGCGCGATCACGTTCTCCTGGATTTGCACGAGGTCGCTGTCCGCGAGGGTCATCCCGAATATGGTGAATAGCCGCGCGCCGTGCGGGACGAACATCGCCACTCCCGACCAATCATGCCCGTCGACGCCGCCGCGAAAGTGGATCTGGATCGCGCGAGCGCCCGAAACGGTGAAACTCGTTTCGCCGAGCGGCCGGAAGTTGTCCATGATGTCGCGAAGTCGGCGTTCGGTAGCGTCCCGCACGCTCTCGACGGAGTTCGCGGCCAGTTCCTGCCCCACCAGCAGATACGTGGTCTGGTCGTTCGTGCCCATCGCGGCAATCGCGCCGGGTAGGAGCGAAGGCACGCCCGCAATCACCTCCCACGCCGGAGGTTTGTACATCTGAAAGCCGTAGGTCTGGTTAGTGTAGGTGTTGCCAACCACCTGTTCGCGGATCGGCCCCGGCTCGGCAGCAGGAGGCGGCACCGCTTTTGCTGGCTCGGCCGTTTTCGGAGCGCTTGCGCTAACAGATGTGCTCTTGAGCGCAGGCTCGGCAGCAGGAGGCGGCACCGCTCTTGGTGGTTCAGCCGTTTTCGGAGCGCTCACACTGGCGGATGCGCTGGTGAGTACCGGCTCGGTTGCCGTCGCGGCCGTTTTCTCAGCCAATTTCACTGCCTGTGCCGCGGCAGGAGCAGCCGGTGTTTCCGGCCTTGCGGTTTTTGCGACCGGCACGGGCTCGACAGGCGCCGGTTTCAGCGCTGAAGCTGGTTTTTCCGGAGGCGAAGGCGGTTTGGCTGGAGGTACGGCTGGTGGGGAAAGCGGTGCGGCAGGGGACGAGCTGGCCGTGCTCGCCTTAGCAGCCTCGACCGGCTTGGCTACAGCCACCGGCGCCGGGTCGGGCTTGGCGACCGGCGCTGGTCTTACTGCATCGCTCTTGCCATCATTTTTGCTTTCGTTCTTGGCTTCGTTCTTGCCCTCGGAAATATCGATGGATGCGACCTGGTCCTTCTGCACCACGGCGAAGCCGTAGCTGGTTTTCACCTTGAAGGAGTTTTCTTCAAAGCCCACGATCGTGCCGACGATCTTCGTGCCGTCCTTGAGCTTCAACTCGTCGGCACGCGCCCACATGGGCGCGAGCAGCGTCACCGCAGCGAGGAGCGGAGTCCCAAGCCTCATGGAATCGAGTATGGCGCGCAGGCTGGCGGGCGGCAAGTTTCAGCGCGTGGGCTATGTCAGGTTAGTCAGCTGCCGGGAAGTGCGGGAAGTGGAGAAGTGGGGCGAGTGTTACGAGGAGAGCATCACTCCGAACCAGAACGCACCGAAGACCATGCCCACCAGGAGCAGCATAAGGCGCATGCGCTTCTTGCGCACGGACACGACAATCACGCCCATCATGCAGACAAGGAACGCCAGCTCCGGCCAGAAAAGCTTGGAGACCGTCTCAGGCCCCGATTGCGACGCGGGCTCCTGAATCAGCACGGAAGCAAAGGATGTGATAGCGGCAAGAGACGCGGCGAGGACGCCTGCCAGCGCCGTTCCCTTGGCCCAGTTGGGGAAGACCCATGTTTTGAGGGTGTCGCGCCAGTCGAGCCACGTCTGCACCACCACGACGCCCACTAAGATCAGAACGAACAACGCCACGTCGCCCTCCCAAGATGCGGGTTACCGTGATCGGTTGCGCCGGCAGTACTGGAACGAACTCGGCGGGCTCGATTTCAGACGACAGAACCCATCACGGGGCTGGCAATCCACCTACCAACACCCGTATCGGCGCCCGATTTCAGTCCGTCAGTAAGCCGCATGTAATTAAACATTTACAGCCCGGCGCATAGAAGTGTCGCTTTCAAGGGAGAATCCCGTAGGCGTTTCAGTTGCGATTCATGGCAAGCGGTTGCTCGAAGTAGGAAACGTTTTGCGCGTTACATTGCGTTCATTATCGCCGACGTTGGCATTCTCACACCTTCACCCGCCGTGCCAGCCAGCGCCCGCTGCTTTATCTGCTAGGATAGCCAACGCAAATGAGACCTCCCTGGGTGATTGCACATCGCGGCGCATCGGGACACGCGCCCGAGAATACCTTCGCCGCCTTTCAACGCGCCGTGGAATTGGGCGGCACCTTTATCGAGACGGACCTGCACGTCACCCGCGACGGCCGTTTCGTGGCCATCCATGACGATACCGTCGAGCGCACCACCAATGGCAGCGGCGACGTGCGCAACTTCACCCTCGACGAGCTTCGCGAGGTCGACGCCGGCATGTGGTTTGACCGCACCTTCATGGGCGAGCGCATCCCCACGTTGGAAGAGGTTTTGGAGTTTTCGCGGGAGCACGATGTCGTTTTCTACCTCGAACTCAAGTACGCCGCGGTCTGGGGGATGGACCATGCGCTCGTGGCCGCCCTCCAGAAGGCCCAGAGCGCTCCTCGCACCATCGTGATTTCGTTCGACCCGGCGACGCTAACACCGCTCCGGCGGCTCGATCCCTCGATCATGACCGGTCTGCTCGTGGAAGACGCCAAGCCGGATTGCATTCAGGCGGCCATCGACCTGGGCGCCCGCCAGCTTTGCCCCAAGGTCTCCAGCGTGACGCCGGAACTAGTCGAGAAGGCGCACCGCTCGGATTTGCAGGTGGTGACCTGGACCGCCAACACCCTGGCGGACATGCGCGCGATGATGGCGGCGGGCGTCGACGGGATCATGACCGACTTCCCCGACCGCCTCCGCGCCCTGATTGAAGATTCGATGGTCAACAAGAAAGCCTGACGGCCAAGCGCCACGCCGGCGCTAGCGCAGCTGCGCAAACAAAGCGGCGAATTGGGCGATGGTCAACTGTTCGGCCCGTGCGTCAGAACGAATGCCGTTGCTTTCCACCGCCTTCCGAATCTGCTCGTCTGAGACAATCGACCGCAGATTATTCCGCAGCGTCTTCCGTTTTTGCCCGAAGCACAGCTGTACGAATTCGAGGAATCTCTTTTCGTCCTCTCCGGCGATGCCGAGAGAAGCGCGCTCGCCAGGCAATGTCATCTGCACCAGCGCGGACGTGACTTTCGGCGGCGGCCTGAACGCCCCCGGCGGCAGCCGCATCACGATCGCGGGCTTGGTGTAGAACTGGCAGATCGTCGATAAGTATCCATAGTCGCGGCAACCGGGATGCGCCACGATCCGCTCCGCCACCTCCAGTTGAATCACGATGTGAATCGAAGCAATCCGCCCGGCGCATTCGAACAGGCGATGCAGGATCGGCGAAGTGATGTAGTAAGGCAGGTTGCCATAGACCCGAAATTGCCCATCCGCGAGCGCGGGAATATCGGTGGTGAGGACGTCGCCAGCCACCACTTCGACGCCAGGCCACGCGGCGGGATCGCTTTGCACAAGTTCGCGAAGGCTCGCAGCCAACGGAGGATCGGCCTCGATCGCAACCACGCGGCAACCCTCGGCGGCAAGCAGCCGAGTCATCTCCCCGTGGCCGGCGCCGATTTCAATCCATTGATCGCCTCGGTTGCGGGGAAGCGTTCGCAGAATTCGCTGCTGCCATCCTGAATCCGCGAGAAAGTGCTGCCCCATTCGCTGTCGCGCCATGTGCGATGCAGTGTAGCAACGCCCCGCGCAGCGAACAAATCGCGCGTCAAGCCGTCCGCCCGCGCGCACGCCATCCGGCATTTGCCGACTCGCCGCGCGTGTGATTAGATCGTACCGCCAGCCCGACATTGCCTTGACGGGTTCTCCGGCATTCGTTAACGTTTTTATGCACGACTTTCCACGCCCATGGGGCGCCATGAAAATCCTCTTCGTCGCTTCGGAAGGATTACCTTACTCAAAAACAGGCGGCCTGGCAGACGTTGTCGAAGCTCTGCCGAAAGCGCTGTGCCAGATGGGGCACGAGGTAGCGGTCCTGCTTCCGCGCTACCACGGCAACAAGGTCAATTCGGTGCTGATCTCCAGCCTCAGCATTGCGCTGGGCGATACCCTGCGGTTCCCCATGATCGGCGAAGGTCAGCCGCACCATGGCGTCCGCTATTTCTTCGTCAGCGACCCGGAATTTTTCGAGCGCCCCCATATTTACGGCGATAAGAGCGGCGATTATCCCGACAACGCCGAGCGCTTCACCGAGTTTTCGCGCGCCGCCATCGAGTTCATGAAGCGCGTCTGGCTGCCCGACGTGGTTCATTGCCACGACTGGCAAACGGGGCTCGTGCCGGTGCTCCTGCGCACGCAGCACGCCGAAGATCCCGCCGTGCGTTCGCTCCCCGTTGTCCTGACGATCCACAATCTCGGCTACCAGGGCCTGTTCCCGGAAACCGCGCTGCGTAAGTGTGGGCTCCCGGCGAGCCTGTTCAACCTGAGCGCGCTCGAATTTTACGGGAAGGTCAACTTTCTAAAAGGGGGCCTGCTCTTCGCGGATTATCTGACCACCGTGAGCCGCCGTTACGCCAAGGAAATTCAGACGCCCGAATACGGCTGGGGACTCGACGGCGTCGTCCAGGGCCGCGCGGACCGCATGGTAGGCATCCTCAACGGCGCCGATTATTCCGAGTGGAGCCCCGAAGCGGACAAGCTGATCGCGCAGAATTACTCCGTGCACGATCTCAAAGGCAAGCACGCCTGCAAAAAGGATCTTCTCGACGTGTTCGGCTTGCCCTCCTGGAACATGGATCGCCCGGTGATCGGAATCGTCTCGCGCTTCGTCAACCAGAAGGGATTCGACCTGATAGCCGCGGTCGCCGACGAACTCATGGCCGAAGATCTGGCGCTCGTCGCGATCGGCACCGGGCAGCCGGAATACGAAGGACTATTCCAGCATCTAGCGCAGCGGCATCCCGAGCGCGTGGCTGCAAAAATCGGCTACGATAACGCCACCGCCCATAAAGTGGAAGCAGGCGCCGACATGTTCCTGATGCCCTCGCGCTACGAGCCCTGCGGGCTCAGCCAGATTTATAGCCTGCGCTATGGCACGGTGCCCGTCGTTCGCGCCACCGGCGGCCTCGACGACACGGTACAAAATTTCGATCCGCGCACGAAACAAGGTACGGGATTCAAGTTCGAAGAGTACAATGGATCAGCGCTCCTGGAATGCGTTCAAACCGCCCTTGCGACCTACCGCGACCCCGCGGCATGGTGCGCGGTGCGGGCCAACGGCATGGCCAGGGACTTTTCCTGGAAGGCTTCGGCGGCGTCCTATGTGACACTGTACGAAGCGGCGAAGAGATCCAGAATCCCCAGGGTTGCTAAAACATCTAAAGCATAGAGCCGCGACGGCCCCTCAGCCGGTCGCGCTCGATAAAGGAAAATAAGGACCAACATGGCAGATAACATTCAAGCAGTCACCGACGCGAATTTCCAGGCAGACGTCATCGAAGCCAGCAAGACGCAGCCGGTGATGGTGGACTTCTGGGCGGACTGGTGCCGTCCGTGCCACATGCTGTCGCCCACCGTGGAAGAGATCGCGCGCGAGCATGCCGGCAAGGTCAAGGTCGTAAAGCTGAACGTCGACGAAAACATGAACGCGGCGGGTAAGTTCAATATCCGCGGGATTCCCACCCTGCTCGTTTTCAAGGGCGGCCAGGTGGCCGATCAGATCGTCGGCGCGGTTCCCAAGGAACAGATCGTGAAGGTCCTCGAGCGCCACATCGTCGCCTCGTCGTAGGCCCGTTTCCTCCGCGCTTGAACGAGTGACTGGCGGTTCCGCAGTGAACGCCGACCGAACAGGAATAGACCATCCGCGCCGTGAGCCCGCGCAGAAAACGTGCGAGCGCTGCGGCGCCCTTTTTTCCTGCGGCGCCGCTTCGGGCGTGACCTGCTGGTGCGACGCTGTAAGACTCACTCCGGAAATGCTCGCTGGTTTGCGCGCCAAGTATCGCGACTGCCTGTGTCCGCATTGCCTGTCCGCCGCCGCGAATGTGAAACTTCCATCGTGAAAAACCCCACCAAAAAAGAAGTGCGCCGGTGCCGCTGGGCCCAAAGCCCCGCGATGATGGAATATCACGACCGCGAGTGGGGCGTTCCGCTCCATGACGACCGCCAGCTCTTCGAGTTCCTGATACTAGAAGGCGCCCAGGCCGGCCTGAGCTGGGAAACTATCCTCAAGAAGCGGGAGAACTATCGCAAAGCCTTCGATTCCTTCGATCCGGAAAAGATCGCCCGCTACGACGCGCAAAAGACGCGGAAGTTGATGGCCGACGCGGGAATAGTGCGCAACCGACTGAAGATGGCCGCCGCCGTCTCCAACGCCCAGGCGTATCGAGCGGTAGTGAAGGAATTCGGCAGCTTCGACAGCTACCTCTGGCAATTTGCGCCAGCCCCAAGCAAGAAAACCGGCTCGAAGGCCCCGGGGGAATTTGTCACGCGAACGCCCGAATCGGACGCCATGAGCAAAGACCTAAAGCGCCGCGGCTTTCGCTTCGTAGGCACCACGATCTGTTACGCGTTCATGCAAGCGGTCGGCATGGTAAACGATCACGCCCCAGATTGCTTTCGCCGCCCCCAGATTCAACCCTGACTCTGCTC
>CAZRKW010000187.1:2343-7880 GCA_964600355.1 uncultured Acidobacteriaceae bacterium | reverse complement strand
CGCAACCTCGAAAATAGGCGGCTGGTCTTCCGTTAGCGGAAAATCCTTCGATAACTCCGTCCAAAATTGCCCGACGTGCCTAGACTGCCATCCGGTCAGTTGCTCAAAATGTACGCCGAGCGCAAGTTCGTTGAGGGGTGCGTTTTCATAATAAGGAAGTCGCGCATCAGCAAGCGCTTTATCGTGAGCCATATTTACCAAGCGGCGGGCGATTTGAGAGACAGAGATAGTTGCTGCATTGGTTTTATCACTTTGACTATATCAGCCTTTTAAGTCTTTCGGCATGTTACTGTCCCACGCAAGTCAGTTTCGTACGGCGTATGCTACCTCTCTCCTTGGACAACAGCACCCTTCCCGCCGCTGATAGATTTGCATTTTCTGTGCCCTGTACTGACGCACAATTTTCCCGTTTTTGTCGCAACAACACCAAAAATCCCGAGCTTCATTTAAATTCAGCAAACGATAAGTGGTATTAGAATCACCACATCCTAGCACTTTCCGTGCTCCAGGAGCTAGTTCTCGCGAGGGAGTGCTGGTTCGAGTCCTCTCTTGGGCACCAAATTTACCCCTTCTATATTCGTGACGTCAATCACTCGCGACTGTCGTGGCAAATCACGTGCTTCTCTGAAAACCAGATGGACACGCCAACTTTGTTTTGCGATACTTTTTCGTTCGAGCGGTTCCATTGGCTCTCACGCGAAGGGCCGCATCAACACCAAATCAGGTCCAGGATCGAATTGAAATGAACGCAATGTACCGTTGGATCGTTTGTGCAGGGATCATTCTGGCGGCTGGGTTTGCGGCTTCGAGCCTGCTGTCGCGCGATAACGCCGCCGCTCAAGCCCAGGCTGCGCCGGCCCAAAAAGGAACGCCCGCTGCCTCGCAGGAAGCCCTCGTAGCCCGCGGCCAGTATCTCGTGGACAACGTCGGCATGTGCTCCGAATGCCACACCTCGCGCGACGCCAACAACAATCTCGATAACTCGAAATACCTGCAAGGCGCCCCCACCTGGATCATGCCCGTTCATAACATGACCAACTGGGCTTGGCGCGCACCCGCCATCGCCGGCCTCGAAGGCTTCACCGACACCCAAGCGGAAATAGTGCTCGAAAAGGGCGTTGGCCCCAACGGCATCGCCATCCATCCGCCCATGCACATCTATCACATGAATCACGCAGACGCACAGGCCGTCGTCGCCTATCTGCGCTCGCTACCCAGCAACTACACCCAGCCATAAACTCGGCGCGAATCGCGAAGCTCCGTCCCTCACAATCGGTTCAAAGCTGCTGCGACCGCTGATTCCGCTATAATCGCGCCGCATGGAAACCCGGCTAGCAGCGGCTCTCAACTGGCTGTTCGGCCCTGAACCCATCGGCGACTACCGCCCGGGACACCTCTGGCCCCGCTGGATTTTCCTCCGAGCCCTCGGCCTGATTTATTTCTCCGCGTTCTACTCCCTCCTGTTTCAAATCAAAGGACTCAACGGCCCCAACGGCATTTTGCCCGCGGCAGACTACCTGCAAGCGGCCGCCGCAGTCCTCCATGCCCGCAGATTCTGGTTTGTGCCCAGCCTCTTCTGGCTGGGATCGAGCGACCGCGCCCTGATGCTGGTCTGCTGGATAGGGCTCGTGGCATCCGTTCTTCTGGTCTTCAACCTTTGGCCCCGCGGAATGCTCGTAATCTGCTTCGCGTGCTTCGTTTCTTTCGTAAGCACCGCGCAGGATTTTTCCAGCTACCAGTCCGACGGCATGTTGCTCGAGGCGGGGTTCATCTCCCTCTTCTTCGCCCCGCCCGGTCTGTGGCCGGGGATCGCGCGCGCCCATCCGCCTTCCCGCGCCAGCCTCTTTCTCCTGCGCTGGGAATGGTTCCGTATCTATTTCGAGTCGGGCGTAGTGAAACTCGCCAGCGGCGACCAGTCCTGGCGGCGCCTAACCGCCATGGACGACTATTACCAGAACGGCCCGCTGCCCAGCTGGATCGGCTGGTACGTGCAGCAATTCCCGCACTCGTTTCACGCCGGCACGGTACTTTTCACCTTCGCGGCTGAACTCGTCCTGTGCTGGCTCGTATTTCTGCCGCGCCGCTTCCGCATCGCCGCTTTCTGCATCCTCACTCCCTTTCAAATCGGAATTATTCTCACGGCCAACTACGCGTTCCTGAATTACATCGTGTTGTCGCTCGGCTTCCTCCTTCTCGACGACCGCATCGTCGCGGCAGTTCTTCCCCCGCGCCTCCGTCACTTCATCGAGAAGCGTGAGGCCGACCCGCTCCAAACCGCGAAACTCGACAACGACGACCCGCGAACACGATGGAGCCTCGCGCTCAGGCCGTTTCGCATACTGGTCGCCGCGATATGTCTAGGCACGGTTTTCTACATAACAAGCGTTCAGCTCGCCCAGATGTTCTTCCGCGGCAGGCTCCCGCTCTCGGAGTGGCCCGAACGAACGCTCGATCCTTTCCGCATCGCCAATCAATACGGATTGTTCGCCGTAATGACGCACGCCCGCTACGAAATCGAATTCCAGGGCTCGCGCGACGGGAAAACGTGGCTCCCCTATCCGTTCCGCTACAAGCCGCAGGACCTCCGCAAGCCCCCCGGCATCTACGCGCCCTATCAGCCACGCTTCGACTGGAATCTCTGGTTCGCCTCGCTCGGCACCTGGCAGGACTATCGCTTCGTCCTCTGGACCGAAGAGCGCCTCCTGCAGAACCAGCCGGACGTGCTCGAACTCTTCGCCGGCAATCCCTTCGACGCCACGCCCCCGAAGGAAGTCCGCACCATCATCTATCAGTATTGGTTCACCGACCGGCAAACGAAGCGCGCGAACGGAACGTGGTGGCGCCGCGAAGAACTCGGCGAATACGCCCCGCCTCTCTCGCGCGACACGGACGGCAAAGTCGTGATCCTCAATGCCCCCATCGCCTCTCCGCCCCCGCCGTGACGCCCCCGCGAACCAATTCAGTTTTTGCTACCCAGCCGGAAATCCGTTAGCCTGAGACCGCACACAAGCGCACCCGCACACTCCCATGAGACGCCAGCACACCGTAGAAGACCAGGAACCACGCCCGTTGGAAGTCAGCCGCGAAGAAGTACTCGCGCACCTCTCGGCTCAGCCGCACCCCGCCACCATTCGCCAGATCGCTCACGCCATGGAGCTCAAGCATCGCGGCCGCCGATATCTCCCGCGAATCATCCAGCAGCTGAAAAAAGCCGGCGACATTGAGGAAATTCATGGGGGCCGCTATCGCCTCACGGGCTCAAAACAATCCTCGCGCCCCGCAAAAGAACGCCCGTCGCCGGTGCAGCAGGAAGAACGCGCGGCGTCGGGCAGCCCGAAGCGATCCGCCGACCCGAATCTGATTGCCGGCCGCATGGTCACCCATCGCGACGGCTACGGCTTCGTCGTGCCCGACAAGCCGATTCCAGGCGTTGAAGGCGATCTCTTCATCGGCCGCGACGGCATCGGCGACGCCATGCACGGCGACAAAGTCCTCGCCCGCATCGCCCGCCGCCGCAACGACGGCCGCGCCGAAGGCCGCATCGTCCAGGTTGTCGAGCGCGAACATCCCACACTCGTCGGCCTCTTCCGCTACGGCCCGCACAGCAATCAAGTGCTCCCCTACGACACGCGCATCCATCACGAAGTCCTCATCCCGCCGGGAGACGAACTCAGCCCCGATCTCCGCCAGAAGCTCCGCGACGCATCCGGCTCCGATCCCTCCGCCAATCGACGCGTCCGCCTCGGCGAACTCGACGGCGCCGTAGTCAACGTCGAAATCACGCGCTACCCGAAAGGCGGCCTAGCCCCCACCGGCCGCGTTCTCGAAATTCTAGGCCGCCCCGGCGAAATCGGCGTCGACGTCGAAATCATCATCCGCAAGCATCATCTGCCGCACATATTCCCGGAAGATGCCGTCGCCGAAGCCAAGGCCGCCCCGCAGACCGTAACCGAGGCCGATCTCGACGGCCGGCGCGATTTTAGAAATCTTCCCATCGTCACGATCGACGGCGAAACCGCGCGCGATTTTGACGACGCCGTCCACGTAGCCCCGCTCCCCAACGGTCACTACGAACTTCAGGTCCATATCGCCGACGTAGCGCATTACGTCCGCCGCGCCTCGCCCCTCGATCAGGAAGCCCGCCTGCGCGGCAATTCCGTCTATTTCCCGAATCGCGCCATCCCCATGCTCCCCGAAGAGCTATCCAACGGCATCTGCTCGCTCAACCCAAAAGTCGACCGCCTGGTCATGAGCGTAGTCATGGAAATGGACGCGTCCGGCAAGATGGTCCGCTCGGACTTCACCCCCGGCGTAATTCGCTCGGTCGAGCGCATGACCTACACCAACGTCCACAAGGTGCTCGAAGGCGATCCGGAAATGACCAAGCGCTACGAGCCCCTGGTCGGCGCGTTCCGCCGCATGAAAGAGCTGGCGCTCCTGCTGAACAAGCGGCGCGGCGAACGCGGCTCCATCGACTTCGATCTTCCCGAGCCGATCATCGAGTTTGACGAACAAGGCCGCATGCAGGGCGTCACCCGCAGCGTGCGCAATATTGCCCACCGCCTCATCGAAGAGTTCATGCTCGCCGCGAACGAAGCGGTCGCGCAATATCTCGAGAAGCGCGGCATCGCCTCGCTGCACCGCGTCCACGAAAAGCCCGACCCCAAAAAGGTTCTCGAATTTGAAGAACTTGCCCACGCCTTCGGCTACTCTCTCGGCGTAGACGATCTCGCCGAGCGGCGCATCGCCGTAAAGCACGGCCAGGTACAGGCCGCCGCGCGAGCAGGGCGCAAGGGCCGCGGCCGCACCCGTCCCATGACGGTGTCACTGCCCCCCGAGCAAATCGATATCCTCCCGCAGCACTACCAACGGCTCACCGAAAAAATCGCCGGAAAACCCGAAGAGCGCATCCTTTCCTACCTGATGCTGCGCTCGCTCAAGCAAGCGCGCTACGCCGCCGACGCACTGGGGCACTTCGCTCTCGCCGTCCAGGAATACACCCATTTCACGTCTCCCATCCGCCGCTATCCCGACCTCATCGTGCATCGCATCCTGAAATGGGCGCTCGAAAATCCCACGGCGCAAGCCCCCCGCGCCATTGTCGTGAAAGCCGGCAAAGAAGAATCCGTACCGATGCTCGGCCCCTACCGCCGCGCCGAACTCGAAAGCATCGCCTCGGAAAGCTCGGAAGCGGAGCGCAGGGCGGACGCCGCCGAACGCGAACTCGTCCAGTGGAAGACCGCCCAGTTCATGGAAAGCCATCTCGGCGAGGAATATGACGCGCTGATCGTCTCCGTGCAGAAGTTCGGTTTCTTCGTCGAACTCGTCGACATTTTCGTGGAAGGCCTCGTCGGTATCGACAGGCTGGAGGAATTTACCGGCCAGCAATGCCTCTATCGCGACCGCGATCACGCCATCGTCTGCGAGCATCACCGGCGCTCGCGCGCCTCGAGCCCCCGGCGCATCTACAGCATCGGCGATCGCATCCGCGTTCGCGCCGAGCGCATCGACCCGCAGCGCCACCGCGTCGAATTCTC
>CAZRKW010000187.1:0-2243 GCA_964600355.1 uncultured Acidobacteriaceae bacterium | reverse complement strand
TATCTTCGCGCGGCTCTGGACGACACCGATGAGCCGCGCGTTCTTCTTCTTGCGCTTCGCCACGTGGCGCAGGCGCGCGGGATCGCGAAAGTAGCAAAAGCCGCTGGTGTCGAGCGCGAGAGCCTGTATCGTGCGTTGTCCGCCAAGGGGAATCCGCGCCTTTCCACGTTGTACGCCGTTGCCAAAGCTGTCGGTTTGAAGCTCACGCTTGAGGCTGCTTAAACGCAGTAAACATTACTGGAGGCTTGAATGGCACCGACCGTAGGACTGATTGGCCTCGGCTTGATGGGCAAGCCCATGGGGCGAAACCTGCTGAAAGCGGGCTTCCCGCTCGTAGTCTGGAATCGCACTCCTTCCAAAGCGGACGATCTAGTTCGTGAAGGCGCGAAGCTCGCGGCGAATCCGCGCGAGGTAGGCGCCCAGGCGGATGTGCTGGTAACGATTGTCAGCGATCCCCCGGCTCTGGAAGAGGTTGTCTTTGGACCCCACGGCGCGCTAGAAGGCCTGCGTCGCGGCAGCACCTTCATCGACTCCAGCACGATCTCGCCGGACCTCGCGCGGCGCGAAGCTGCCGCCTGCGCCGAACGCGGCGTAGATTTCCTCGACGCCCCCGTCACCGGCGGGACCTGGGGCGCCGAAAAGGGCGAACTCGTCTTCATGATCGGCGGCAAAGCCGAAGTGTACGAGCGCGTGAAGCCCGTTTTCGAAGCGATGGGCAAACGCTTTTTCCTGCTCGGCCCAAGCGGCGCGGGCCAAACCGTAAAGCTCGCAATGAACCTGATCCTGGCTCTCGAAGTACAGGCGCTGTCGGAAGCGATGGCGCTAGTCCGTTCCGCCGGAATCAAAGGAGAGCGCCTTAGCGAGGTGCTGCAATCCAGCATGGGCCGCTCCGCCCTGCTCGACGTGAAAGCGCCCCTCATCCTCAAAAATGAATACCCAGCCAGTTTCCCTCTGCGCCTAATGCACAAGGATATCCGGCTGGCTCTCGAACTAGCGCGCCAAGCGGGAATTGAACTGCCGGCAGGTGCCGCCGCATTCGCAACGTACAGCGCCGTCAAGGACGCGTCGAAAGACGACCCTGATTACGCAGCGGTAGCAAGATTCTGGCAAAAGTCTTAATCGAGGATTTCCAAAGGTTGCCGCGAGACAGGTCCGCCCTACATCCGCGAACGCGTAGCCCGCACATAATCCCGCAGCGCGGAAACATTCGGCCCATAAGCGCCCACGCGGCCCGCGTCCACCGGCAAACCCAGCATCTCAGCCTGCTCGATGCTCAGGCCAGCATCATCCAGCTCAGCCAGGCTATAACCCTCGGCGGGAGTCAGCCGGTTGCGCAAGGATCGATGTACCGGCCGCGGCGGACGGTTCATCTGCCCGCGCCTCTTTACGATATGGAAGAAATCATCCCAGTCTCGCCGGTTCCACATGGGCTCCTCCGCGTTCAGTGCTTTGGATGCGACACGAGCTCTTTGGGTAGCATGAATATTTCGGCCCAGCTGTGAATCCCCAGGCCGTGGCAAATTCTAACCCTCGTACCTGTGGATTGTCGCCTCCCAATCCTGCATGTATCCATAGAGTTATCGCACGTTACGAACGCGCCAGCCCGAAGCGGGTACTGTGCCCTATAGCCGTTCTGATCTGACCGAAAAATCGCGGCGCCGCCTGCGCATCACGCTGCCCGATAGGCCCCGATATACCCTGATATACTCTATCGGCGTTACAGCATTATTTGATCGCCAATAAAATTCCATGAGTACCCCGGTCATCGTCGTCCATTACCACGAGCTGTGGCTGAAAGGCCGCAACCGCCGATTTTTTCTCGGAAAGCTTTTCACCGCCCTGCGCCACTCCCTTCAGGGAATTCCCGTGCAAAGAATTGAGCAGCCCGGCGATCGTTTCCTGGTCAGGTTGCGCGAAGGGGCGTCCGTGGAGGAAGCCGTGGCGCGAGTCGAGCGCGTTCTAGGCGTAGCCTATTACGCCGTGGCACGCCCCGTAGAACGCAGCATGGAAGCTGTCTGCCAAGCCGCCTGGGAGGAAATCGAGCCGTTGCGTTTCAGCAACTTTGCGGTGCGAGTAAAGCGCAGCGATAAGACATTCCCCCACGGCACCATGGAAATGGAAGCAACCATCGGCCGCTTCCTGCTTGACCGGCTCCGCGCGCAAGGCCGCACCCCGAAAGTGCAGTTGACTGATCCCGAAATCACCTGCCACGTCGAAGTCACTCCGGGCCCGCTGCTCGTCTA
>CAZRKW010000186.1:0-8048 GCA_964600355.1 uncultured Acidobacteriaceae bacterium | reverse complement strand
GACCCCCGCGTTGCGAACGCGATGCTCTCCCAACTGAGCTAGCCGCCCACCGCGCTGTGTATTCTAACAAACCACGGGCTGACCAACAAATTTAGCCGCGCCAATCGGTTGTCACGCGCGGGCGATTTGGTGTACTGTCTCCGCGATTCGCGCACCTGGCGGTCAATCACGGCAATTTTGCGAGGACGGGACACATGGAACGAAGAGCGTTTTTGAAGTCGCTGGCTGTTGCTTCCGCGGCTGGTTTCGCGTGGCCGCGGCTGACCCAAGCGTCGCTGCCGAAGGCGAAGATTACCCGTGTGCGGATTTACCTGCCGCCGCGCTTGAATCAGACCTTCAACCAGAGCGACATGATCGTCACCATCGAGACCGACGCCGGGCTCACCGGCATCGGCGAAGGCGGCGTGAAGGATACGCTCGAGCAGTGCGCATCGAGCATCATCGGCGAAAATCCGTTCCAGATCGAAAAGCTGTGGCAGAAAATGTACAGCGACCGCTTCTACCCGCCCGGCCGCGAAAAAATCCACGCGCAGGGCGCGCTCGACCTCGCGCTATGGGACATCAAGGGCAAGGCGCTCGGCCTGCCCGTGCACGAACTCCTCGGCGGCACGGTAAGAAATTACTGCGAGTGCTATCAGACCAGCGGCCCGCGGCCCACCGACCAGACCATCACCCTGAAGGACCGTGCGGCGAAAGCGATGGCGGACGGCTACCGCTGCTATCGCGTCGATGCATCCATCACTCCCACGGGCGGCGCCCCCATCGTCAACGACGTCTACAACACGCATCAGCGCGTGCATGAGGTGGTGGCCGCGTGCAAGGAAATCCGCGAGGGCGTCGGCCCCAACGGCGACTTCGGCCTCGACCTGCACCAGAAGTTCGACTATCCCGACGCCGTGCGCTGCTGCCGCATGATCGAAGAGTACGAGCCCTACTTCGTCGAAGACCCCGTCCGCGACGAGCAGTTCCATCAGGACATTCCGCGGCTCCGCCAGATGACCAGCGTCCCGATCACGGCGGGCGAGGAATGGGGCCAGCGCTGGGACTTCAACACACTCGTCGAGAATCACGACCTCGACTACGTCCGCGTAACTCTGCCCAACGTGGGCGGCATCACCGAAATGGTGAAGATCCTGGCGCTCTGCGAGACGCACGCCATCGGGATCATCCCGCACTTCACCGGGCCGCTTTCCACCGCGTCGCTGGTGAACGTGCTATCCACCTATTCAAAACCTGTGCTCTTTGAATACAACTACGGCGACGGGGCGATTCCACACCTGCCTGAGTGCATGGACTTCAAGAACGGCAAGCTCTACACGAACGACCGGCCCGGACTTGGAGTCACAGCCGACATGTCCAAGCTGAAAATGATCAGCGAAGTAACGACCCCGGCTTCCTCGACGCGCTTGTACTACAGGCCAGACGGTTCGCTCACGCACTGGTAGGAACAGGTTGGGCCTCTGAGCCCTTAATCTGATCTTGTGTCTTATCTTAGGCAGTGATTCTGAGGGCGGGTTTCTCGCCCGAAGAATCACTCTTTCCCTACGCCAGCATCCGTCGCTACTTATCGCCTGTCTCGCGCTCCTTTTCCAAGCGCGGTAGCCAATAAGCTGCGAGAACCGGAATCAGGAACAGGATCGCGAACGGCGAGGTAACCATTCCTCCTACGACGACTCGCGCCACGGGTTGCTGCGCCTGGACACCCACGCCGGAGGAGACTGCTGCTGGAAGAAGTCCCAGACCCGCCGCCGCGCAGGCCATCAGCACGGGGCGCATCTCGGCAAGGCCGCCCCGCTCGATCGCCGTGAGGATGGATGGCGCGTCCGCCTCCTTGCGGTGAATGCCGGAAACGAACACGACGCCTCCCAGGGTGCATACGCCGATTACCGATGCAAAGCCCACCGCCGCTGAAATACTGAAGGGCGTGTGCGTGATCAATAGCGATAGAACTCCGCCGATCAACCCAAACGGCAGAATCGCCAGCACCAGCAGCGCACGCCGCAGCGAATTGAATGCGGTGAAGAGCAGCGCGAGGATGATGGCTAGGCTGATCGGAATAATGATCGCGAGGCGCCGCTGCTCTTTCTGAAGGCTGTCGTATTCGCCCGCCCACTCGATGTGGTAGCCCTCGGGCAAATGAATCTTTTGCGCCAGTCGCGACTGCGCATCCTTGATTGTTCCCGCAAGGTCCCGGCCGCGCACGCTGAACTTGATGGGGATGTAGCGGCGCCCGTTTTCCCGGTAGATCATGAAAGCGCCTTCATGAAGCGAGACATCCGCAACCTGGCCGAGCGGAACGTTGTTTCCATCGGGAGTAGGAAGCAGGATGTTCCGGATGGCCTCTGGCGTGGTGCGAAACTCGGGGCGGTACCGGATCAGGAAGTCAAAGCGCCGGTCGCCCTCTAAAATCTGCGTGGGCGCCATGCCTCCGATGGCCGCTTGCACGGCCGCGTCAACATCCGCTGCCATGAGGCCGTAGCGGGCGCTCGCGCCGCGGTTGATGGAAACCAGCAGCTCCGGCTGCCCGGTTTCCTGAAACACGCCCAAATCCGCAATTCCCGGAACCTTGGACATCACGTCGCTGATATCTCCGGCGCGGGCCACCAGAACATCAATGTCGTCGCCAAAAAGCTTGATCGAGTTCTCGCCCTTCACGCCGGACATGGCTTCTTCGACATTGTCCTGAATGTTCTGCGAAAAGTTGAAATTGATCCCCGGATATTTTTCGAGCTGTGTGTCGAGCTCCTGCACAATCTTTTCCTTGGTCAGTCCGTGCGCCCATTCGGAAGGATCTTTCAGCGTGACCAGAAATTCGATGTTGTTGAACGTGGTGACGTCGGTTCCATCGTCCGGGCGGCCCATCTGAGACACCACCTGGGTCACATTGGTGAAGCTCAGGAATATTTCGCGGATGTCGTGCGCCATCCGGGCGCCGGTCTCAAAGGACGCGTCCTGCGGAAGCGTCGCGCGCACCCACAAGTTCCCTTCCTCGAGCTTCGGCATGAATTCGCCGCCAAGGTAAAGTCCTCCGAGAACCAGTGTCACCGCCAAGGAGGCTCCTGCAATCACAAGGACGGTTTTCTTGTGCACCAGCGTCCACCGCAGCGTGCGCTCGTACCGATTGTGAAGCCAGGCGACCAGCCGGGTGTTGCGTCCCCGCACCTTTTCCGGGCGAATCCAGGAAGCGAGCACCGGGGCAAACAAAATGGCGAAGAGAAAGGCGCCCGTCAGCGCGAAGCCGTAGGTTTCCGACATCGGCGCGAAAACCTTCCCCGGCACTCCTTGCATCGTGAACAGCGGAATCAGCGCGACGATGATTACGAGGACCGAAAAAGCCACCGGGCGCACGGCCTCCGCCGTGGCGTCGGCGATCAAGTCGAAGGTGGAGGATTCCGCCGAAGCCGCTTGAAGACGCCGATGGATGTTCTCGAGCACAATCACGGCGGCGTCCACGAGGATTCCGAAGTCGATCGCGCCAATCGAAATGAGGTTGGCGGAACTGCCGGTGAAAACCATCATCGAGAACGCGAACAGCAGCGAACAAGGAATCGTCAACGCCGCGATGAAGGAAATCGGCAGGTCCCCGAGAAACACGATGAGAATCGCAGTTACGAGCGCCAAACCCACGAAGACAATATGGCGCACGGTAGCGGTCGTCAGATTGATCAGGTCCGTGCGGTTGTAGAGCGTGATCAGCCTCATTCCGCGCGGGAGCAAGCCGCCGTTCAGGTCTTTCACTTTTTGCTGAAGCTGCTTCAGCGCCGGGATCGATTGTTCGCCGCGCTGCAGCAGCACGATTCCTTCGATCGCGTCATCGTTGTGGTTCACTCCCACCTGGCCGAGTCGCGGTTGGGAGCCTTCGTGCACGTCCGCCAGGTCGCGCAGGTAGACCGGGACGCCATTGTGTTCGGCGATCAGAACGCTTTGCATGTCCTGAATCGACTGCAGCAAGCCGACGCCGCGCACGTTCACGCTCTGACTGCCCATCGTCAAATAGCTTCCGCCGGCATTTGCGTTGCTCGAGGAGACGGCCGACACAACCTGCGGAAGCGAAAGCTTGTATTGCAGCAGCTTGCGCGGATCGATTTCGGCGATATAGGCGCGCGTGCTCCCGCCAAATCCCGCGACATCGATGATGCCGGTGACCTGCTTGATCTCGCGCGTAACAAACCAGTCCTGCGTGGCCTTGAGTTCGTTCAGGCTGTAGCCCGGGCCGTAGAGTTGGTAGCGGTAGATTTCCCCAATGGGCGATTCAGGCGAGAGCTGCGGGCTCAGGTTGGAAGGCAGAGAGACCAGCTGCAGACGGTTTAGCACTTCCTGCCGGTCCCAGTAGTAATCGCTGTCATACCCAAAATACAGCTTCACGTCGCTCAAGCCGAAAATCGTGGTCGAGCGCACGTACTGCAAGCGCGGAATGCCGAAGAGCACTGTTTCGATGGGAACGGTAACCTGCCGTTCCATTTCTTCGGCGGACCAAGAGGGATTCTGCGTGATCACCTCGACCAGCGGTGGGGAGGGGTCCGGATACGCCTCGATATCGAGGCGCAGGAACATATAAAATCCGCCCGCGATCCAGGCGAAGAGCGCCACGACCATCAGGACGCGATAACGGAGAAGCGAGGCGATCAGCGAGCGCATCGTGGGTTAGCTCTGCGCCGCGGCACGCAGGAAAAGCGCCCCTTCGGACACGATCACATCCCCTTCATTCAATCCGGATAGAATTTCCAGCGTGCCGTCCAAGGCTCGGCCGAGTTTCACGTCTCGCCGGACGAAGCGGCCATTCCCTCGCGACACATACACGTAGGCATCGTTGCCCTCGCGCACAACGGAGGTAGAGGGCACCAAGATTCCCTGCGTGGACGATCGCAGCAGCCGGATTGCGCCGAACATCGCCGGCTTGATTCGCAGGTCGGTGTTGGGAAGCACGACGCGGACGTGCAGCGTGCGTGTGGTGGGATCGACCGCCGAGGAAACAACGCCCACGCGGCCCGACCAATGTTCGTCGGGGTATGCGTTGAGCGTCACCTGCGCGGCCTGCCCCGATTTCGCTATCGCCAGATCCTTCTCGTAAATATCCCCGACAGCCCAAACCGTGGTGATGTCGGCAATGGTGCAAAGCGGTGCTGCCGCCGCAAGCGCCTGCGAAAATTCTCCGGAAGAAGCGCCCACATCCAGCACAACTCCCGATCTCGGGGCCTTCACCAGGAGCTGGGTCGACGCGCGGTCAGGGTCCATTCCAAACACTTGCACCTGCTCTCTCGCAGCCTGCACCTCGGCCTGGGACATCTGCGCGTCCCCCTGGGCCTGCTGCAAATCCTTCTCGGCAATGGCATGGTGCTCCAGGAGATCCTGCGTGCGGGAAAGTGCCTTCTGCTTCACCTGGTTGTCGGCCAGCGCTTTGTGGTAATCGGCCACGGCACGCGCCAGATCGCTGCTCTCCAGCATGGCCAGCGTCTGGCCCTGCGCAACGTGGTCCCACGGGCGCACGCGCATCTCCGTGATCCGGCCGCCCGCCGGAGCGAACACGTGGACCACGCGGGTAGGGTCCGCTTCGACGTGCGCAGGCAGGTCCAGATATTCGGGAATGGCGGTCTTGCTTACCGTCATCGTCTTGACGCCTTTGGCGTCCGGAGCCACATATTCAGCACTGGCGCCGTCATTCGCAGGCGCCGCAGGCTGCGTTTGTGCGGAACTATTCGCATCGCCGCAACCCGCAGCGGCCACGGACGTAATCAGCCCGAGAAGTAAAATTGCAAGGTTCATGGTTCGCACTTCCTCATTTGCCTTCAGCAATCCCATTGGGAATCGCCGGACTTGAAAATCAGGGATCGCCAAGGTCGAAACCTGGCGACGTTAAGCAGCGCCGGTCATGCAAAAAGAGACGGGAAGGCGGCCGCAAGGCTCGATGAGATGGGATTTAAAGCGAGGTAAACGGGGGCGCGCGTCCGAAGCGCAGATCGATCCGGGAAAGAGAAAGAGACGATTGCTCAAAAGGAGCGAGATAAGCGATGCGATGAAGTTGATGTACCCAGGCGACGCGTGGAAGCGCGGCAAGCGAAGAAGCCGAAACTTCCTTTGCGCCCGGATGCGCGGAATGCGCGCTCGCCAAAACCACGGCTTGACGCCTGCCACTGGCGCTTTCTTCAAACAGGACCAGATTGGACTGCAGGTCGTCCGAAAGAGAGACCGCAAAAAACAGAAAGACCAGTGCGGCCACCGCGGCCGTCCACTCGTGCAGCGGTTCGCGCCGCCCACTGCGCCCCGGCGCCCAGCACACACGCCAGACGCTGAGCCCGAAGACAGCAATCAGCACCCAGAGAAAATTGAGAAATAATTCCATTGTTTTCAGCCGGCCCGGCTATTCGTACAAACGCCCAGAACCAAGCCTACCCCACTTCATTACCTTACTATCCGCCGCAGAGACTTACAATTCTCCGGCCCGCAGGGTTGCGCAATGCACACCTCTACGCGCTACTCGTGAGACGCATCCGAAGCGAAAAGGTTGCCACGGCTGGCTTTCGGGGGCGGTCGGGATACGCCATGAATTTCCATTGATGCAAACGAGTGCGAACTCGGGTCGTGGGTCAGTTTCCGGTTACCGCATGCGCCGAGTATCCGATTTAGCCGCCAGACGCTAACGTCACTTCTTCAAAGCTGAGGTCCAGTTGACGTACAGGGTAATGGGCTGGGTCGCCTGCTCCGGCCTGCTGTTGATGAGGAACTTCTGCCCATCGGCTGTCACGTCATATTCGTGAGGGGTACGCGTTATGCCCGCGATTCTCGTTTGGAAGAGCACCTTCGGAGTGGCAGCTCGAAGCGATCGCCCATCGAATTGGATCGCTGCCGCCATCATCTTCCCGTCTGGCGCAATGTAATAAATTTCCCTGCCGTCCCGACGCCAGCGAGGCTGGCTCCCTCCCGATGTAGAGATCTGAACGCTGTGCGACGAGCCAGGAAAAGGAACCACGTAGACTTCCTCCCTGCCAGTCTCATTCGAGTTGTACGCCAGCCAGCGCCCATCGGCCGAGAATTGAGCCTGCAATTCATTCGAGTCAGTTCCCAGCAGCGGGTAGTCTTTCGTGCCGGATTTCTCCGGCGCGAAGTCATGAATCCATATTTGCGGGCCCTTTCCGGCAATAAACTTCGCGTACGCGAGCTGCTTGCCGTCCGGCGAAATGCTGTCGGGCTGCGACATCGGGACCGAGTCCACCAGAACGGAGCTACCCAGCTCATCTGGTGACTGGACGTAAAAACCGCCTCCGCCCGCGGGGGCAAAGTAGGTCAGCTCCGACCCACTTGCATTCCATATCGGACAGTCGGCGCCTGCTCCTTCAACCGTCACTCGCGACGATGTGCCACGGGCCAATTCGAAAACCCAGATCGCTCGGCTTCTCCCATACGGATCGGAGAACATCGTTGCAACTCTGGTCCCATCGGGCGAAAGCGACACCTCGCCGAACTGCTTCGGGCTCCCTACCTGTTCAATCTCCTTTCCTTCCCGCGAGTACATAACCAGTTTCGTTGTGTTGTCGTACTTTTCGAAGGTCAGCGATCCACTCTGGCTGGCGCTGAACCTGGCAACGCCGACCCCAGTCAGGCTCACCTGTTCAGCCAAAGGAATTGGCACTCCTGACGCCGTAAGCGTCGAAATATCGAACGGCTGCGCCATCAAGCTGCCCTGCTGGACTCTTAACAAGTATCCGTTGGCATACTCGGCGTTCGAATCCGACCTCAACAAAACGGTCTGTTTTCTTGTGAGAAGATCGAGCACGCGGACCTCGTTAACGCTTCCATCCTGCGATGGGTTGGTGAGCTTGACCTGGAACAGGAGGTGGCGTCCATCGGGGAGGAAAAACGGCCAACGATGGGCACTCTCTTTGCGACTTGCATCAACACGCGTCACCTCGGAGACCGGCCCGCCATTGGCAGACACCGAAAATAACCCGCCACCGTCAACTCCCCACTGGAAAACGATCGTACCGTCGGGCCCCCATGTTCCCCCGCCTATCCCTAGAGCTTTTGCAAGTGTGGTTACCGGCCCCCCGTCG
>CAZRKW010000185.1:0-8080 GCA_964600355.1 uncultured Acidobacteriaceae bacterium | reverse complement strand
TGATCGAAGTGGTGGTGCGTGTTGATCACATACTTGATGGGCTTATCCGGCACTAGCTTCTTCACTTCGGCAATCACCGCTATGGAACGCGCCTCGCTGAGGGGAGCGTCCACCACGGCCACAAAATCGTTGAACTCGACGAGCACGCTATTGGCCCCGCCGCGCAGGAACCAGACGCCATCGGCCATCTTTTCCGACGTCACCCGCTGCGGAGGAATGGTCGCTTGCAAGACCTTTTCAGGCACCTGGAGAGCGGCATTTTCAACGTTCGCTTGTACGTTCGTTACGCTGAGGTCGAGCGTCGCGAGACGGCCCTGCTTCTCGACGATATGCGTAGGAAACTTCACACCGTTGAAGTCTTTGTAATCGGTGTAGTCTGTCTCGACCGGCATGTCGCCGAGAACCGGATTGGCCACCCAGGCCTCGACCTTGATTACCAAATTTCGGCGGTCGATCGTTCCAACGAGTTTGTGATTCCCCCGCATGAAGGTCAGAATCGTGAACTTGTTGCCGGCATCCTCGCCCGCCTCCGCCGTTGCATGATTCTCAGCGGCAGCTTTTAAGAAACCGTGCGGGGTGAGCCAAATTTTCAGCGACCGTTCATCGGCATCCGCGGGAGCTGGGTGGATCACGTCCGGGGAAGGGGTGGGATGCGCATACACCGGCTGATCCCACGCATACCGCCCGCTTACTCGGAGGCCTTCCTTTATCTCATCCACAAACGGGGCTTCTCCGCCGAGCATTGGCGGATTCTGCTGCGCGCGCGTTACCTCCTCTGCAGAGGAGGCGCTTGGATAGTCAATCGTCCGGATATAGCTTGAAATATCTGTGGTGTGCCACGGGGAGGTGGGATTCCAATTCATCCCCAGGACGCCCCACGTTCCGGTGCCGGAATACCGGATCGACTTCACGTCACCCATGGCCTTTTCGGCATTCCGGATCGCGAGGTTCGCATCCACGGAAACTTTCGCGGCAGCCTTCGCGTCAACGTTCTTATCATCGTGATCCTGGGACCATGCAGTTCCGGCCAGGAAAAACAGAAGTAGAAGGAGTCTTGCCCAAGCCTGTCTCGGCATAATCGCGCCCCCGTGTAAGTGCTGCGGAAGGTTCTATCCTAGACCGAGGGTCCGCGCAACCGTTGCGGTCTCCAGCAGATAACGTGGCGCTGAACTCAGTCTTCGCTCAGTGACCGAATGTTGGTCTGCCCGTGGCGATGGGTTTATAGTGATCGGCCGACGATTCGGCGGGATGGACCTGCGAAGAAAAGTCGATTCGGGCAGGAGCCGAAGCCGTTATTCGCGGCTTATTGCAGGGGCGCGGTGCGAAGGCGAGAGGAACAACGCGGATGAAACAACTATCAGCATTGGCGATCTGCTGTTTTCTGGGAGCCTTGGCCATCGCTCGCACCGAGGCGAGGGCGGGAGGTAACACGGCGGCGGCTCGCTCCGGCGCAAGTTGCGTTACGGTGCCGGCCAATTGCATCGGCGGAGTGGTCACCAGTTCTCAGGGACCCGAAGCGGGTGTTTGGGTGATTGCGGAAACGGCAGACCTGGGGACCCCTTTCCGCAAGATCGTGGTCACGAACGACCACGGCCAATACCTGATTCCCGATCTCCCGAAAGCTACGTACAAGGTTTGGGTGCAGGGTTACGGCCTGGTGAGTTCCGAGCCCGTGACCTCGATGCCGGGGCGCGCAATGGACCTGACCGCCGTGATCGCTCCGAGCGCGCGGGCGGCGGCGGACTACTATCCTGCCGACTACTGGGCCTCCTTGTTGAATATCCCGCCCAAAAGCGCTTTTCCGATGACCGTTGCGAGGCCTTCGCCCACACCCGGCGCGACGAATGCGGCCGGGGCAGGTGTGATTGAAACCCAGGCCGAGTGGCTCTATCGATTCAAAGGATGTTGGACGTGCCATCAGATGGGAACCAAATCAACGCGAGAGCTTCCGGCGAGCCTGAAAACATTCTCCACGAGCACACAAGCCTGGGAGAGTGCGCTGTCCTCCGGCCTGGTGGCCCGGACAACGATGACGACGCTCAACCTTATCGGACACGATCAGGGTCTCGCGATGTACGCCGACTGGGGCGACCGAATTGCGAACGGCGAGCTTCCGCCCGTGCCGCCGCGTCCCCAGGGAATGGAACGGAACGTGGTGGTGACGGTGTGGGATTTGAGGGTGCCGGCGTTCGACCATGCCCCCATCAGCACCGACAGGAGAAATCCTTCGGAAAACGCTTACGGCCCGGTGTATGTGACCGACTGGTGGGCGGGAGAGCTTGTCGCGGTCGATCCGGTGAAGAACACAAGAAGCGCGGTCATCCCGTTGCCTACCGAGTCGGAGATAACGATGGACGGCCAGGGCCGCATCTGGTTCAGCCTGGATGCCCGAGTGGATAACGCCGACTACTGCAAGGCCGACTCGAACAATCCGTTCGCCAAGAATTCCCCGCGGGAGGCCGGCGGAAAGGGCCTGGGCATCTACGACACGAAAACGCGAACGTTCGAGTTTGTCGATCTTTGCGTTCGAACAATGCGGTTGATTTTTTCCGACGATAAAGACGAGACGTTGTACTTCGCCGTGGGGCAAAATCCCGGCGGCATCGGCTGGCTCAATACCCGGCTGTGGGAGGAAACTCACGACGCCGAGAAATCCCAGGGCTGGTGCCCGGCCGCTGCGGACGTGGAGAAGCCCGGCGCGTATGGCGGGGCCTATAATTTTGCAGACGGGAGCGTGTGGTATTCGGACGTGCAGACGATGCCGGGAAGGCTTATCCGCATGGTGCGGGGCGCAAATCCGCCGGCTACTTGCCAGACGGAGGTTTACGAAGCGCCCTACGATCCAAAACGTCCTGGGGTGGGAGGGTCCCACTCGAGAGGAATCGGCATCGACAGTAAAGGCGTCGTCTGGACAGGGCTGACCAGCGAGGGATTTCTGGCCAGTTTCGACCGGCGGAAGTGCAAAGCGGCGGCTAGCGAAACATCCGCTTCGCGCAAGGAATGCCCGGAGGGATGGACGTTGTTTCCGATACCCGGTCCCGCGTTCAAGTCCGACCCGACCGTGAAGTCGGACTACAACTACTTTTTGTGGGTGGACACGTACAATACGCTGGGCCTGGGTGAAAACACAGTCATCGTGGCCGGATCCAACTCCGATTCGCTGATCGCTTTTCAGCAGAATACGCAGCAATGGGTGCGCATGACGATTCCTTATACGAAAGGGTTCTTCTCCCGTTTTTTTGACGGCCGCATCGACGACGCCAAGGCGGGTTGGAAGGGACGCGGGGTGTGGGCAGCCAATGAATCAAGGGGCACGCAATTCACCGATGGCGGCAAGAAGCTGCCGAGCCAGCTGGCGCACTTTCAGGTGAGGCCGGACCCACTGGCGAAGTAACGTTCTATGTTCGGAGGCTGTGGGCGCTGTTGTAACCAGGAAGCAGAGGAGGTTGAGGAGCAAAGGAGGTAGAAGAGGAAAGCTCGCGGAAAAGACACCGCGAGAGGAAGGCGCTGCGCGCCAACGGTTATGTCGGTGTTCGTGATGCCGACACTCATTTCTTTTCTGGAGAACTTTGATGCTTAGATGGGTGACTCTGGCAATCCTGGTGGCTGAGGCCACAAGTCTGGCGGCGGCCGGCAAACAATCCGGCACACTGGACGCGGCAATCGAGGCCCTGGGGGCCAACCGCATCAACTCGATCGAGTACTCGGGATTGGGGAAATGGTATCTGTTCGGGCAGGAGCCCAATCCGGATCTTCCACCTCCTGAATATGACGTGAGCAGCTACACCGCGACGATCGACTACGCCGGCGCTGCCAAGCGGGTGCAGATGTTAGCCGTCGAGACGGCCGATCCAACCCGTTTCCGCCCTGTTCCGCAGAAACACCGGGCGGACGAATATGTCGTCGGAGACGTTTCCTGGATCGCAGGGTCGCCCGGCGGACCTGCAACCGGCTTGCCCGCGGCGAGCATCCCAGAGCCGAAGAATGTGGAGGAACGCGCGATGGAAATATGGGCGACTCCCCATGGCTTTCTCAAAGCTGCCGAAGCCAACCACGCGACATCCACGCCCACTCCCGACGGCGGCTCGGAAGTGACCTTCGTGATGGGCAAACACAAGTTCGCGGGAAAGATCAACGCGAGGAACGAAGTGCAGAACGTCCATACCTGGATCGACAGCCCCGTGCTGGGCGACATGCTTTGCGAAGCCTCGTTCACCGACTACCGCGACTTCGACGGCGTCAGGTTCCCTGGACACATCGTGCGCACACAGGGCGGGAAACCGCGGTTGAACATCACAATATCATCCGTGAAAGCGAATCCCGAGGTGATCATCCCGGTGCCCGAAGGAATGCGCGCCGCCATGGTGGCGCCGGTGAAAGTGACGGCGGACAAGCTGGCCGACGGAGTGTATTGGATCAGGGGCGGGCAGTGGCACAGCGTCGCGATCGAACAGGCAGACAACATCGTTGTCGTCGACGCGCCGCTGGACGAAGCGCGCTCACTCGCAGTAATCGGGAAGGTCAAAGAGACGATCCCGAATAAACCGATCAAATACCTCATCAACACGCACGCGCATTTCGACCATGCCGGCGGCGTCCGGACGTACGTGGATGAAGGAGCCACGATCGTGACTTTGCCCGCGAACCAGGAGTTCTACGAGCAGGCCTGGAGCCAGCCGCATACGCTGAACCCGGACAGACTCGAACAATCCAAAAAGAGGCCGAATTTTGAGCCGGTCACTGACGGAAAGCTCGTGCTGAAGGACGCCAAGCGAAGCGTCGAGATTTACCAGCAGATGGGCACCGCGCATAACGACGCTCTTCTGATGGTTTACTTGCCGGCGGAGAAGATTTTGGTCCAGGTGGATGCGTGGAACACGGAATCTGTCACCGCTCCCACGCCCGACTTCGTCAACCCGTATATGGTGAACCTATATCGGAACATTGTGCGGTTGAAATTGGATGTGGGCCAGATCGTGCCGCTTCACGGCCCGCGCACGGCAACGGTGGCAGAGCTGCGCAAGGCCATTCTGCTGGAGTGAACTAGTCAGGACTTGGGTGGCCAAATCGAAAGCGCCGGTTTAGACTGCTTCGTATTTCCGTTCCGGAGGGTGTCATCATAATAACAGCGAATAAGCCACGTCTTGGCCGCTCGCGATGGCGAAAGATGTTCTGCGTTATTGGGTTTCTTTTTGGATGGCTGGTGTCCGCCTACGGACAAGGAAATGTTTTTAAACACATTCGCTATAACGGTGGGACCTTCTATACAAAGGTAAGCCCTCAGGACTGGCACAATCAGCTCACGGTTACTTCCGACGTCATTACGTTCAAATTGAGAGACGGGCAGGAAATCCAGATTCTGAGCAAGCTGGTGACTTCATTGAGCTACGGGGAAGACGCCAATCATCTGTTTTTCATCGGCATTCAATACACTTCTCCCAAAGGGGAAAAAGCCGGACTTCTGCTTCAGGCCGACAAAAACAACTATCGCGCCATTCTGCAAGCGCTGCAAAGCGTGACGAACCTTCCGATCAACATCAACGAGAGCAACCGGTTCAATATGCCGCTGGGCCTTAAAACAGCACCCTCTGTCAGCGGGGATCTTCCGACTGGCGGGAAAAGCGCCGCCCAGCTGGAATCCGAGGCGAAGGCCGTGGAGTACGGAAATCTGGCTATAACTTCGGACCCGCAGGACGCCGATGTGTTTGTCGATGCTACATACGTCGGCATCACGCCCGCTAATATGGATCTTGCTGTGGGCAAGCATACGGTGCGGGTTTCTTATCGGGGCTATCTGGATTGGTCGAGGGAAATCAACGTATTAGTGCGATCGAATCTCACGCTCGCAGCGACCCTCGACAAGCAAAAATGACCGTTCGTTCGTGGCCTTCCGCGTTTTGCGAATTCAACTGAAACTACTACGGTCTGTTCCGGTTCCAGTGTTTCTTAAGGCGCGTCTTCACCCAACCGCCCAGCGCGACATAATCGCGCTGGCCTAAGATCAGCGCCGCTTCGGATGTTTCGCCCACCTTCAGCAGGAGTTCGCGTCTCTGTTTGCTGTCCAGGCTGTCGTATTGCTGTTGCACCGTCATAAATGCCTCCGTTGTGTATTCACTATTGCGATAGCTTCCTTCGCTAAGCCAAGCGCATGACGAGTGATTCGAAACTGCGAACGTCACGAGGCATCGCGCAGATCCTGAGCGAACCGTGTTTCCACCTGTTCACGAGTGATTGGCAACGGTACGTCGAGCTGCACATGAAACCGTTCCGTTCCTTCGACCTGTGCGGTTATGTCCACCGATAGCGGCGTCCGTTGCTGGCAAGTGTAGGTGACTTGCTTACCCGCCGGCGTTGCCCGTTTCCATCCGTCCCGTTTCATATATTCCTTACAGGCAGCGCGTCATGGCGACTTGAAGCGGTTAGTCAGCTGACGCTCGATTCGCGCCGCTCCTGCGCTTTCGGCGGCTGGATGTGCGTGAACAGCTCTTCTTTGAGCCTGCAATACTGCTCGTAGGCCACTACTTCGGCTGTGCGCTGCTTCAACAGGTCGTGATACGAACTCCAGCTCGAGGGGTCCGTTGTTGCCGCGAGGAGCACGCTTAGTTTTTCGGCTTCCTGCGAATAAGTACTGAACGCTTTGTCCATTCTTGCCAGCAATATCCTGCGATTTTCTGAGTAGGCGTATTCGATGGGAAATCTCCCTGGTGCATTCATGACGACACCCATTTCAAACGGCGGCACTCCGCGCACCGTCAGGCCGAGCGGCTTGACTCCAGGCATTCGCGCTAGCCCTATCCGCGTCGCTTGGGGCGCCGACCTGGACGAAGCCGTGAATGGAGTGTTCGGTCGGACGGCTGAACTGATCCTGATTCCGCATGATGAAATCCAGATCCCCGGCCAAGGTCGTCGAGCGATAATTATTCTCAAAAATGCATGGCAGAGACTCCGACGGATAGGGAGTTGGCTGCGATCGTGACGCAGAACAACGGCATACGAGCGTTCCATATCCGCGCTTCTTGATCATCCAGACTTCCACCGAGCTAACGGGAAGTCTGGACAGGTTCTGATACTCGACATGGACGGAAGACAAGTCTCCCGGAGGAACAAGTTCGTTCCAGGATGAAACTACGGCTAGTTCAAGTGCGCGATCCAGTTCCATTTTGTCCTATCTTTCAACGATGACGCTAACGATGCGGTTGAGGTGGAAACGCTAAGGGCTAGTACATTCCGCCCATGCCGCCACCGCCGTGGCCCGCGCCTGCGCCGACTGCCTCTTCCTCTTCCTTGATGTCGGCGATCAGCACTTCGGTCGTCAGCATGAGCGCGACGATCGACGCGGCATTCTGCAGCGCGAGACGAGTGACTTTCGTCGGGTCGATTACGCCCGCCTTGATCATGTCGCCGAACTCGCCGGTTTCCGCGTTGTAGCCAAAGTTCTCATCCTTTGAATCGCGGACGCGGCCCACGATAATCGCGCCTTCCTGCCCGGCATTCTGGGCAATCTGGCGGGTGGGCTCTTCAAGGGCTCGCTTCACGATGGCGACGCCGATGGCTTCGTCATCTTCGAGCTTCAGCTTGTCGAGGGCGGGGATGCAGCGGAGTAGCGCGACACCACCGCCGGGCACGATGCCCTCTTCCACGGCTGCGCGAGTCGCGTGCATGGCGTCTTCGACGCGGGCCTTTTTCTCCTTCAGCTCGGTCTCTGTGGCAGCGCCGACCTTGATGACCGCCACGCCGCCGACCAGCTTGGCCAGACGCTCCTGGAGCTTTTCCTTGTCGTAGTCGGAGGTGGCGTCCTCGATCTGGACGCGCATCTGTTTAATGCGTCCCTCGATTTCGCCGGGCTTGCCGGCGCCCTCGATGATCGTTGTCTTATCCTTGTCGATGATGATCTTCTTGGCGCGGCCCAGGTCTTCGAGCTTCACGTTTTCAAGCTTGATGCCGAGATCTTCCGTGATGGCCTTGCCGCCGGTGAGAATCGCGATGTCTTCGAGCATGGCCTTGCGGCGATCACCGAAACCGGGAGCCTTTACCGCGACGCAGTGCAGCGTGCCGCGCAGCTTGTTTACCACGAGCGTGG
>CAZRKW010000184.1:0-8089 GCA_964600355.1 uncultured Acidobacteriaceae bacterium | reverse complement strand
GGGCGCGCAGCTTGGATTTGGCCCGGGAGATCATTTCCTCCCGCGAGGCCTCGACCGTGTGCAGATGAACTCCCTGCGTGAGCGAGGAGAGCAGCGCCGCCTTGGTGCTGCGGATGTTGCCGAGAAAGTCCTGCAAGTCGGCGCGCGATTCGATCATCAGCGATCCGCGGAGTTCGCCATAGACGGGGTGCTCCACCAACACATCCAGAATTTTGACGCCGTGATCCACCAGAATCTGCAGCTCCTCTTCGGTGCGCTCGGGCGCGTGGCGGCAGGCCAGAATCGCGCGAAAGGCGCGTGAAGACTGCTGCGGCAGGCGGTATCCCTGCGGCGTCGCGAGAATCTCGTTTCCGGCGGCGCGCAGAATCGCGATGTCCTGCACCACGCACTGCCGGCTCACGCGGAAGTGCCGCGCCAGCTCGCCACCCTGAGCCGGTCCGCGCTGGCTCCCAAGCCATGCCAGCATCCGGCGGCGCCGTTTGTCGCCCGAATCAAGCCGGGAAGGTTTTGCGTCCGCGCTGTGGATTGCCCGTGTCGCCATGGTAGTAGTCGCTGTCTTGTCAGCTCTCTAGTCTAGCGTAAAGTCTAACATAAGGCGGCGATATCTACCGGGACGTCCCTGAGTGGAAGTGGAGCGATATGTAAATGTGCTATAGGAAGAAAGCTGCTGGTGCCCGGGGCGGGAGTTGAACCCGCATAGCCCTAAGGCCAAGGGATTTTAAGTCCCCCGCGTATGCCATTCCGCCACCCGGGCACTATTCGTGAAAGCCTATCTTAAGGAATTACTTGCTGCAATACTGACGGTGATCGAAAACTGCTTCAGGGTGTCGGCGGAATCTTAACACTAGCCTCGGTGGACTGTCCGGAAACTCCAGCCATATTTACTGCCTTGATCCAATAAAAATAGGCCCGACCCGCCAAAGCAGCTTTGTCGGTAAACGAAGATGTCCGGCTAGCTGCATATTCAAAAGCCCCCTCTTTGCCGGAGAGAGTCGAACGAAATACTTTGTAGGCCGTTGCGCCTGGGGTCGCGTCCCACGTCAGAACAATCTGAGAACGTAATACACGACCGCGAAGTCCGGTCGGGGTCGCAGGGACGGACGGCAAAGGCTTGGCGCTAAGTTCGGAAGAACGAACAGATTCGCCTGCGCTGTTTTCTGCCGCGATTTCGTAGAAATATACTTGTCCGTTGGTTAATCCCTCGTCGGTGAACAAGCTTTCCTCAACGTCCTTCCTGTACGGCACAAGCCCCTCGCCTCCGGCGGCCGAGCCGCGAAAGATCGAGTAACTATCCGCACCAGGTAAAGGAGTCCACGCAAGAACCACCTTCGAATCGCCTACCGAGACTACGACATCCGAAGGAGGTTGCAGCGGCGGTGGGAAGGAAATCGAGCTGCCGTCGGAGAATGTGACGCTCCCGTGGCCGTCCAAATAGATATACCCGTAATTCGCCGTCAGCAAGAAACTAAGGGGCTCCTTGGTGTCGCCGACAATCGTGCAGTTCGAATACAGCGCGTCCACTTTGCCCACAAATCGGTGAATCGATCCGGCACCGAAGGGCTTCGTAACGCTCATGCCCGTTCCATTATCGCTCATTCGGAGGAGTCCGTCCGAGGGATACAGGAGAAATAGCACCAAGGTGCCTTTGGAAGTGGATTGCACGGCGCTTCCGTTCATTCTGCCGCCAGGCGCGAATTGGGGTGGAGGCGGATATCCAACGAACGTCACCGCACCAACGGGGCTGCTTGCATCGGGCTGAATACTTGCGATATGGGGCCTGTTGCCAATTCCATGCGCCCGAATGTCCTCCAGAAGGAGGGACTCAATGCGTCCGCGCGCGGCCCAATACAAGCTCGAAGGCGGAGGCACGAGATCAGAGTCGAACTGTCGCAGGAAGGCTCGATAGGCCGTTATTGTATTCAGCTTTTCGGCCTCCGAGAAGTTACCCGGCGCGTTCTGCGGGCTCGCGCCACTATCTTTGAGATGAATGGCGTTGGCTTGGTCCGCGTTCGCCCCGTCTATGTCGCCAATGGCTCGCTTCGCACTGCTACGGTTGGTGTAAAGAGTCGCTAAATCCGTTTGATCCGGCTTGAGCTCGATGGCTTTGGTATAGTCCGCAATCGCGCCGCTCAGATCACCTTTGGCCTGCTTCGCGCGCCCGCGGTTGAAGTAAGGACTCACTAGATCCGGCCCGAGCTCAATGGCTTTGGTGTAGTCCGCGATCGCACCGTCCAGATCACCTTTGGTTTGCTTCGCCAGGCCACGGTTATAATAGACTTCCACTAGATCCGGCTTGAGCTCGATGGCTTTGGTATAGTCCGCAATCGCGCCGTCCAGATCACCTTTAGTTTGCTTGTCATCGGCGCGTATTTCGTAGGCATCTGCTGTTGAGGGCGGCGTGGATACCGAAACTCCTGGAGAAGCTCCTTCCTGGGCCAAAGCAGCACAGGCCCAGAACGACACAGCACTTACAAGAAGAACGATCCAGGTAGGCTTCGTTTTCATGACGCGCATTTTATCGTATCTGGGGTTTTCATTTTGACAATCTTTACAACTGACTGTTTCAGTTCTCAAGCCGCCCGCCTGGGCGGCCTGAGATTCGTGATGATAAAGCCGACTCCGTACCGCGAGGCTTACGGCGCAGTGCCAAGAAGCCTTTGCCAAGGGAGCAATGCAGGAACATAATAGCGCCCGCTCAATTCACGAACGCGTGCGAGGGCGTTCGGGCCGCGAAATCGTTGCGGAAGAATCGTAGATGGTGCTCGTGAATGGCGTCCGTGAAGTGGCGTCGCGAATCATTGTGGGGGAATTATGCGCAGCATGAACCGGTGGTGGATTGCAGTGGCGGGGGTGTGTCTGCAGATGTCGCTGGGAGCGGCGTATGCCTGGAGCGTGTTTCGGATTCCGCTTTCGAAGGAATTTGGATGGACGATTTCGCAGATCACGCTTACGTTCACGATCAGCTGGTTTTTTCTGGGATGCGCGGCGGTGCTGGGCGGGTTGTGGCTGCATCGAACCAGCCCGCGCGTGGTGGCGATGACGGCGGGGTTTCTGTGGGGCTGCGGCGTGTTTCTGGCGAGCTTCTCGGCGCACAAGCTGTGGTGGCTGTATCTCACGTATGGAGTTCTGGGAGGAATCGGCCTGGGGATGGGATACATCGTGCCGATCTCGGTGCTGGTGAAATGGTTTCCGGATCGCAGGGGGCTGATCACGGGGATCGCTGTCGCAGGATTCGGCTCGGGATCGCTCATCTCGGCGCCGGTGGCGCATCGGCTGATTGAGCGCGTCGGGGTGCTGACGACGTTCGCTTACCTGGGGATTGCGTACGCGATTGTCGCGATTGCATCGGGGTCGTTTATGCGGCTTCCGCCGGAGGGATGGACGCCGGAGGGGTGGACGCCGTCCGCGGCGCAAATCTCCCAGCGCTGTGACCGCGACTTCACTTTGGGCGAGGCCCTTGGGAAATGGCAATGGTGGGCGCTGTGCCTGCTGATGTCGATCAACACGATGGCCGGCCTGTCGATTGTTTCGCAGGCGGCGCCGATCTTTCAGGAGATGGGGAAGGCCAGCGCGGCGGCAGCGGCGGGATTGGTGGGGGTGATCAGCATCGGGAACGGGCTGGGACGGATCTTCTGGGCCTGGATTTCCGATGTGACTACGCGAAAAACGGCGTTCTTCCTGATGTATCTGGCGGAGGCGATTCTTTTCTGGACGTACCACAGCATTTCTTCGCTCACGATTCTGGCGGTGGCCACGTTCGTGGTGGTGATGTGCTACGGCGGGGCGTACGGGATCACGCCCGCGTTCACGGCGGATTATTTCGGGCCGCGCCACGTGGGGCCTATTTTTGGATTGATGATGCTGCCGTGGGCGTTCGCGTCGGCATTCGGGCCGTCGCTGTTTGCCTACCTGCGGCAAGTCACGGGGACGTATACGCAGGGACTGTATCTGATCGCGGGGATGATGACGGTGTCGCTGATTCTTCCGATTCTTGTGTCGCCTCCGCGCAGCCGCGATCCGGAAAAAGCTGCGCCGCCGGAGGGCGCGTTTCTTGAGGCGCTCGAAGCGAACGACGCCTCGCAGTAAGGGACTGCGACAAGCAGGCGGCTCGCAGAGTTAGTTCCCCAAATGTGTAGTCGCGGGTGCAGTAGGTTGGATTTCGCGGGCGTGGACGATGAAGCGCTTCGGCGCCGATCCCACGTAATAAAACGGGAAGCACGTCACCAAGGTCAGATGCGGTTCCGGCGTAGGATTCAGCACATCCGAGCGGTCCGGCATGACTATTTCGGTTGATTCGACCTTGTATCGATACGTGGCTCCCTTGGTTTGCAGAGAGATCACATCGCCTGCGCGCACGTTTCGTAAGGGCCGGAAGAACGTGTCCCGATGTCCCGCGATCCCTACGTTCCCGGCGTTTCCCGGCAAGGCTGTTCCGGGAATATGGCCGATGGCACGCCGCAGGTCCGCGTCGGTGTCTCCTTCGATGACGACCGTATCCATATTCAGCCGCGGAATTTCAAAGCGCGCTAAAGGAGCGCCGTCTGCGGGCCGCGCCAGCGAAGGCGACGGCTCGACGGGAACGTTTACATACACGTGCTGCTCGAATTGCTTGGCCGCCTCTTTCTGGTAGAGGTGGGCGCTGATCAGAACGAAGGCCGAATATCCCAGCGCCAGCGCGCCGCAAATGAAGAATACATACTGCAACCGCTTCAGATTCCTGCGGAGTCTGCCGGACCGCGGAGTCACTGCGTTTCTCCGGGCGAGCTAGCGGAGGGGCCCGCTGCCGGACGATTCGAGAACAGGTAGCCCGCCCGCGCGTGAACATTGAGCTTTTCATTCCCCGAGGCGACCACGCGAATCGCCTGCCAGCCTTCGGTGCGAGCCTCAGGCGCGAAACCCAACGTGTATTGTTTTCTGAGATTCACGGCAATTTTTCGGGTGATGTCGTTTACCTCGGCCGGAGAAGAAGGGAAGTAGGCTTCTCCTCCCGTGGCCTTGGCAAGCTTTCGCAGCACGCGCGGGCTTGCGTCGGGGTCTTCCTCGCCGTTGTAAATTCCCACGCAGTAAATCTGCGCGTTTGACATTCTCGCGGCGTCGAGCATCTGTGCCTGGGTATGGCGGCTGGCGTTGTCCCCGCCGTCGGTTACCAGAATTAAAGCGTGCCGATTGAGCGAACTGAGGCTCAGGTGCCTTAGTGCGTCGATTACTGCGTCGTACAGCGCCGTTTGCCCATTTGCACCTGTTCCCGCCAGCGCCGCGCGCAATTCTCTCTCGTCGCTGGTGAAAGGCACTGCCGCCGGAAGAGTGAGGGTCACCACTTCGTTGAAATTCACCACGAACAGATGATCCTGCGGATTGCTGGATCGGGCAAACGCCTCGGCAGCGGCACTGACCTCTGCGAGTTTCGGTCCCATGCTGGCACTGTGGTCTACCACCAAGCCCACGGCGACGGGGAGATCCTGCCGACCAAACATCGAAATCGTCTCTTGGCGGCCATTTTCGAAAATGTGGAAATTCTCTTTGGCCAGGCCGTCGACGAAGTTGCCCTTGCGGTCGGTAACGGTGATGGGAAGATTCACGAGGTTTGTGCTCACCGAAATGGGGTTGCTCTCCGGCAGATACGGTTGGGGTGCAGATTGAGCTTGAAGAACGCTGGTGGCCAGCGCTATCAAGCCCAGAAGCCCCAGGATTCGAGAAAGGCTTCGCATCTGCACCCCATCGGAAAATAGAATCTGCCTTCTATTATGATGCCTCTTTTAGAGGCCGCGTTCCTCCTGGGAACGGCCACCGACTAAGAATCCCAGCATCAAACCGGCTGCCAGGAAGAATCCACCCAAGAGCGCAATCTGGAAGATTGGGCTGGCAGTCTTCGGCAGCGGCTGATTGCTGGCGACGAGGTTGTTGTCATTCTGTGTGGTGGGTTGGGGAGCCTGCTGAGCCGGCTGCTGATCTGCAGCGGAGTTGTAAGCTGGCGCTGCGGCCGCTGCCGGAGTGGCGTCGACTGATTCATTCTGTGACGAGTTGTTGTCACCCGCCGCCTGGGTCACCTGGGCGCCTTTAAGGTCGTTATCGGACGTGTCGTCGGCGACTGCCGGCACGTTCATGTGGTTGGCCGCAGCCAACTGCGTGGCCTCCCTCATGGGATAGGCGAATTCGTGGCCGAAATTCTCGCCGGGATAAAACCACGCACGCAAAGCGGCAGGAGCATTGCCCGGGCGTTCGCGGAACAGGATCACGGTCTTGCCGGTGGGTGTCAACCGGTAGTCGGCAATGGTGAGAAGCGTGGCAAGAGTCTTCTCGCCGTTCTTGTCGCGGATCTCGACGATCGAGGTTTCATTGCTGGGCAGAATATCGAGTTGGAAAACATATTCACCGGCGGGCAACACCCTGCCGGGAATTTGAACTGGAGCGCTGAAAGTGACATGCGTAATTCGCTCGAAAGTAGACTGGGCCTGGGCGGCAGGAACCAAGCCGATACCGACCACCAGAAACGTCAGGGTAACCGCAATTGAATTGAAGAATTTCATTCCGTCCTCCTTGATATGCAGATTGATGTGCAAACCGAATTCGAGTTTTTTGCGTAAGCGAAGCCGGGTTGTCATGTGGATATTTGATTCCTATCGGAGCAAGCTTCCAATACAACCCTTCCCTGAGAGCGTGCTGGATATTCCTTCAGGAACTCTTTTAGTACGGGGAGATCCGGCCTGATTTCAGCGAGATGCGGGGCGCCGGGGGGCTTTATGCGGCGCTCATGCGATGGATTCGATTCGCCGGTCAGGTATGAACCAGACGGCCGCGACCGCCACGTAGAGCAGCAATGCAATCCACGGGCGCACGAAGGCCAGGGGAATTGCCAGCGCATACATGAGCAGCGACACTTTGCCTTTCAGATCGTCGCCGACAGCTCGCGCCAGTTTCGAGTGGGGACCGTTGCAGGCAATGATGGCCCGTTCGAGAAGGATGTACGCGACCGCGGACATCGCCAGCACCACTCCGTACGTTGCGGTGGGCGCGGCGGCGAAGTGGGTGTCGTCCACCCAGCGAATCGCGAACGGAACCAGCGAAAGCCAGAACAGCAGAAACAGGTTGGCCCACAACACCATCCCGTTGATGCGTTCGGTAGCGTGGAGCATGTGATGGTGGTTATTCCAGAAGATCCCGACGTTCGCAAAGCTGAGCGTGTAGGCCAGAAGCACCGGGATGTCGGAAGCCAGCGAGGCGAAAGTTGCGCCCGGCGGCACCTTCAGATCCAGCACCATGATCGTGATGGCGATGGCGATCACGCCGTCGGTAAACGCCTCGAGACGTTGCTTGCTCATGGCCGCTCGGCCCTTTCGCTCCAGAAGTGCCCTTCGTACGAAGAGCGTCACGCGAGTCTAGCGATTCTGGGTCGGGAAGCCCAGCAGCTTATAAAGCTCGATCTCAACGGCCGCCTCGCTGGCCACGGCTTAAGATCGGGGCGGGATAATGGTAAGATAATCGGCGCTTGGCGGCCGAGCTCGGCTGGAGGCCGCGTTGTGGCGATATCGTCTAAAGGTTAGGACGGAGCCCTCTCAAGGCTCAAATCCGGGTTCGAGTCCCGGTATCGCTACCATCTCTCTCGCAAACCCAATATTATCTGCAACTCCCGACTGCTCAGGGCGACAGATTCGACCGCAGTGCGGCTCTCATCTTTACCCCAACTGTTGCGTTGTCGGATGCGAACTTCGGGTTGGCCCTCCAATTGGACTGGGAATCGCCCTATGCTATAAGTAAGAGGCTGCCCTAACTCTGAGGAAATTGTGCCATTTATAAATTTTCCTGCACGCGAGATAAACTGCAAGCTTGTCTATTACGGCCCCGGGTTGGGCGGCAAGACCGCTAATCTACAGTGGATATACGAACACACCGGAACGAGTCAGAAGGGCAAGATGGTTTCGCTGGCCACGGAAACAGATCGCACGCTTTTCTTCGATTTTCTGCCTCTGGATCTGGGCACCGTGCGCGGATTTCGCACCCGATTCCATCTCTACACGGTCCCCGGACAGGTGTTCTACGAGGCCAGCCGCCGGCTCATTCTGAAAGGGGCGGACGGAGTCGTGTTCGTTGC
>CAZRKW010000183.1:0-8109 GCA_964600355.1 uncultured Acidobacteriaceae bacterium | reverse complement strand
GCGAAAGGGAACTGGGAGTTGCCCTTGACACCTTGCAGGCGGGGAAATAGCATCCGCCTTATGAAAAAACATACGTTTCTCGCTTCAGGTGTTACGGCGATGTTGCTGTTAAGTGGAATCGTCTGCTCGCGCGTTGCGAAGAGCGCCGATGCTCAGGCCCCGTCCAACCACAACGCTACGCGCGCGGACTTTGAGCAGTACATGAAAGACCTCTCGAATTGGGGAAGATGGGGCAAGGACGATCAGATGGGCGCCGTCAATCTGATCACCCCCGCCAAGCGCAAACAGGCTCTCGCGACCGTGAAGGAAGGCGTTTCCATTTCCATGGCGCGCACGGGCGACTTGGTGAAGGCAGTGGACAATCCCGAGCCAATCGTAAGCAAGATGGTCCGAGTCGGCGCGGGCCAGCCCACCACCGGCACCGGCGGCACCGCGGACACGTTCTTCATCTCGTATCACGGCTACATGCACACGCACATGGATTCGCTTTGCCATTTCCTTTACAACGGGAAAATGTATAACGGCTACTCCGAGGACGAAGTCACAGAAAACGGCGCGGCCAAGAACAGCGTCATCAATTTCAAGAACGGCATCATCACGCGCGGAATCCTGATGGACATTCCGCGGCTCAAGGGCGTGGACTATCTCGAACCGGGAACGCGCATTTACCCCGAAGATCTCGACGCCTGGGAAAAGCAGGCGCACCTCAAAGTCGGGCCGGGCGACGCGGTGTTCATTCGCACCGGCCGCTTCGCGCGCCGCGACGCCAAGGGCCCGTGGCCGATCAAAGACGGCCTCGCCGGCCTCTATATCACTGCCGCCAAGTGGCTGCACGCGCGCGACGTAGCGATTCTCGGCAGCGACGCCGCCGAAGACGTGCTGCCCTCCGGTGTCGAAGGAATCTCCCAGCCGATCCACGAACTCGTCCTGGTAGCGATGGGCATGCCCATCTTCGACAATTGCGACCTCGAGCAGATCAGCAAAGAAGCTGCGCGCCGCCGCCGCTGGTCCTTCCTGCTCACGGCGTCCCCTGCAGCCATACCCGGCGCAACAGGCTCGGTGCTGAACCCCATCGCCACGTTTTAGATCAAACTTACCTCTGGGTCCCGGCGTCGCCCGCGTCGCGCTGACAAAAACATGATCGCGGTCACCCCGCGAGGTGACGTACGATACAGCACAGGTGAAGGCAAAGATTCAGCCTTGCCTCATCTTGAGGATGTCGATGCCGGAAAGGGGAGCCTATGAGTGCGGAAGCGAGATTGCAGCCGAACGCCTTTGAGCGCCTTAGATCGGCGCTAAAAGATACATCATGGAGCTACGACTTCGTGGCTGAGTACGTAGCCGAATTAAGTCGGCAGAAAGGCGAAGAGGATATTTTCCATCGCCTGGCGTTTCGCAGCGCCAACTTCGGCGAAACTGCCGCTGCAACCTCCGTTGTCGGCGATTGTTCGGGGCTGTATGAAGCGATGGCTATCGACGACAAGATCGAGTTGCGCCGATGGTGGCACGAGAAGATTCGCCGCCAAGCATATAACTATCACGATCTGGGGATGCGCCTCTCCTGGCGATACTTGGTGTAGCGAAAGCAATCGAAGCTTTTCCAGGAATCCCGGCTCGCCGGCAATGGACCGTTCAGATCCTGCCCCGTCTTACCACGACTTGGTTATGACACCGATGCCAACCACCACCAGTGCCACACCTGCGATGTGGGCAATCAGCTCGCCTCGCGGAAGAACCTTCTCGGCGATCACGAAGAGCGCAATAACCGCTACCCAGAGCAAATTCATAACGCCCACCACAAACAGCAAAACCATCAGCGCCCAGCAGCAGCCGACACAGTAGGCTCCATGGTGCAGCCCCATGAAAAAGGCGCCCGCGGTGCCATCGCGCCATCCGCTCATAAGAAAGGTAAGCGGTGACCGGCAATTGCTCAGGCACGCCCGCTTGAGCGGCGTCCACTGAAAGATGCCTGCTGCGAGGAGCAATCCTCCGCTCAGGATCGGACTGGTTGAGACCATCATGGGCGAGAGCAAAGCCGCCCGATGGAGACCCCACTGAGCCAACGCAGCCGCGGCGGAGAATGAAGTCCAAGCCACGATGTATCCCAACACGAAGACGCCGACCGGAATCACCGGCCGCGAGGCATTCCTCCGGCGTTCGTTCACAGCGACAAACCCCTGAATCATCGGCACCGCTGAGGGAACCATCATCGCGACCATCATCACGGCCCACATCAGGAACAACAGCAGCAGGGCCGAAACGTTCCAGCTATCGAATCCTGACATCTGCATGGCCGGCATATCCATGCCTGCCATCGGAGCCGCCATACGGAAAAGGTAAAACCATGCCAGGGCTACCAGTGCGGAAATGGAACCCCATACAAGCAGTCGTTCGCGGCGCAGGGTTTCCTCCAGGACGATTTAGGAGTTTGCCCAGTCGAAGGCGTATAGAATCCAGTTGGACTTCTCAGCGCCGACTGAAACGCCGGCAGCGTTGGCGCGGAAGGTTCCCTGTCCGCACTCGCCCTTTTTCCAGATAAAGCCGTCCGGAAGATCGATATTGGCCAGGTGTTCTTCGCCGGTGACGGGGTTCTTAAACGTATCGCCGCGACCCTCGCCGATACCCTCCGCCCTGAACACGCTCTTGCGGCCGGTACCCTCGATCGTGATCTTGGCCTTCACCAAGCCCGCTACTTCGAATGTCGGCCCCAATAATTCCCAGGGCATGCCCCCCAGCTTCCCCGTGAAGATCTGGGCCAGCGCTCCAATCTGTTGGTCGGTTGCCGTCGGCTCCACGATGAACACGCACTTGCCATGGCCCTCGTGAATAGCCTTCGGCCAGTCGAGAATTGCGGCACACTTCATTCGAGAGAGATCGACATCCCCGCAAACGCCGCTATCGATGGCCAATCCAACCAGGGCCCGGCAGCTGCCGTCCTTGGAATTCGGGAAGCCGCCGAAATTGCAACCGCACCCGAAGTCACAATTGCAGAATTCATAGCCCATCCCTTTGAGTATCCAGCGCAGCGTTGCGGCTGTGGTGGCCATTTCCCCCTCCTCACTGAATCTGGCCCATAGTACCGGAATTCCCCGAGAATTCCACCTTACTTGGCGGTTGCCAGCGAAGCAGGCCCTGATAGCGCGCCCCTACGCAGGTGCACTCGACGATTCACTCACCTGCCTGTGGAATGCGCCTGACCGCGTTCGCGGCTCATGAAGTCGCCGACGAGCTGGCCGATCTCATCCGCTGCCGTGTCCAATGCGAAGTGCCCGCCATCGACGATGTGTACTTCGGCCTTTGGCACGTCGCGGCGGTAGGCTTCCGGCTCCGAGGGGTCGAACGAGGACTCATACTTACCCCAGATCACCAGCAGCCGCGGCTGCCTCTCGCGCATCCAGGCCTGCCACTTGGGATAAGCCTCGACGTTGGTGCGGTAGTCGTAGAAGAGGTCGCTTTGAATGTCGGCCTGGCCGGGCTGGTTGAGAAAATAAAATTCATCGGTCCACAGGTCCGGGTCATGGCGCTCCACGTGGGGATCTCCCCCGGCATGGCGCGACCGCGTTGTCTCGAGCGACAGCAGATTTGTGCGCAGCGCGCTCTCGTAGGTACTGCGATCCGCCCAAAACGCGCGCCGCGTCTTCCAGTTCTCTCCCAGCCCTGTGTTGTGCGCCGCCGCGTCCTGAACGATGAGAGCCTGCACCCGCTCCGGATGGGCCAGGGCCATACGAAAGCCCACGGGCCCGCCGTAATCCTGCATGTAAAGCGTATAGCGTCGAAGCGCAAGCGCCTCGGTGAAATGAGTGATGACCTCCGCGATGTGATCGAACGTATACGCGAATTTTTTCGGGTCCGGCCAATCGCTGTGTCCGAAGCCCGGGTAATCGGGCGCGACAAGGTGGTAGCGGCCGGAAAGCCGGGCGAAGAGCGGCTCGAACATGCGCGAGGAAGAGGGAAGTCCGTGCAGCAGCAGAATCGTAGGCGCATCCTTCGGGCCCGCCTCTCTGTAAAAGATCGAGAGCCCATCTACCAGCGCGGTGCGGTAAAAAGTCGGATGTTCCACGGAATGTTCCTTTCCTCGGGCTTTTCCTTGGGTTTGGGCGGGGAATGGAAACAGAAATGAAGACGACGCGAGCATCGCAGAAATCAACAACGACAGCCGCGAGATCCGCAGAAATCCGTTCCCACGTGAAAAGTTGAAAAGCCGCATCGTTAAGAGCCTGTGTGGCAACGCCGGTTTTCCGTCAGGGCACGGATTCATCCGTGCCGCAAATGCGCAAAGAAATCGATGTGGCTTCGGCCGCTGAGGGACAATCTAGCCAGTTGCCGCACAGACTCGTTGATTTCCGTCTGAGTAGCCGTGGGGCGGAGGTCACATCGTCAGCACGACGCGGAACTGCGCCTTGCCGCTCATCATCCGGTCGTAAGCCTCCGCCGCTTTTTCGAGCGGATACGTCTCAATCATGGGGCGCACGCCGGAGAGTTCGGCGAAGTGCAGCGTGTCTTCGGAATCGGCGGGAGTTCCGGCGGCCCAGCCTTGGATCGTCCGGCTTCCGGTAATAAGTTGCGCCGGCGTGACCTCGATGGGATCGAATGTCGCACCGACCACCACGAGTTTGCCGTTAGGCCCCAGGCCGTCGATCAGTTCGGACATCGCTTTCGAGCTCGGCGCCGTCGCCAGAATCACCTGCGCCCCGCCCATTTTTGTCAAAGCTTCCGCCGCGTTTGTCGCCGCGCTGTCGATATACACGCTCGCTCCAAGTTTTTTTGCGAGCGCCGCATTCTCGGGCCCCCGCCCGATCGCCGCAACCTTGTAACCGAACTTGTTGGCGAATTGAATTCCGAGGTGGCCCAGGCCGCCGATGCCCTGCACGGCGACCAGGTCTCCGGGCAGCGCGCCGCTGTGCCGCAGCGCGTTGTAGGTGGTGATCCCGGCGCAGAGCAGCGGGGCCGCTTCCACATCGCTAAGACTTTCCGGTATCGCTGCGAGCGCTTCCACGGGAGCCAGCATATATTGCTGGTATCCGCCGTCATAGCTGATGCCGGGAATTTTCGCATTCTCGCAATTGCGAAAATCTCCGCGCCGGCACGACCGGCACGTGTTGTCCTGCCCGCCATGCCAGCCGACGCCCACCCGCTGTCCCTTCTTCCATGCGGAAACCCCGGCGCCCACTTCATCGATCAGGCCCGCGACCTCGTGTCCCGGGACGCGCGGAAACTCGATCCCCGGCCACAAGCCTTCTTTCGTGAACACGTCACTGTGGCAGACGCCGCAGGCCTGCACCTTGATGCGCACCTGCCCCGCCCCCGGCTTGGGAATCTCGCGCTCGACAATCTCGAAATCGCCGCCCGCCTTGGGAATCTGCGCCACCTTCATCGGTTTTACTCCGACCTGCGTAGTTGCCATAGTAATGCCTCCAGTAGCTTCCGAATTACCAGAAGATGCGCCCGCCAAGCAAGAAGTTCCTGAATTAATCTCCGATGAACCCGCCTCTGTGGAAATGTCGACGGCGAATAGCATCTACCGCCCCACGCAGTCATGCTGAGGAGCAAAGCGACGAAGGATCCCTCTGCGCGCGCCAATTTCAGCAACCGCCCTCTGCCTTTGCCTTTTGCCTTTGCTTTTGCCTTTGCCTCTGCCTCTGCCTCTGCCTCTGCCTCTGGCTTTTGCCTTTGCCTCTGCCTTTGCCGGTCGCAGTCGCTTTTCGGTGTCATCCTGAGCCCATACGCGCGAAGCGCGGGTGGGTGAGGGACCTGCTTCTTCTTTTTTTTTCTTCTTTCCTTCTTTCTTCTTTCCTTCTCCGCTCTTTGCCCGTCATCCTGAGGAGCGCGGCGACGAAGTATCCCTCTTAGTGTCCAAGTTCCAGCAGCCACCATTGCAGCCGCGCAACGCCTTTTAGCGGGTCGGAGCTTTCACAATCCGTGTGACAACTTGGTCTTTCGGCAGGGCACGGATTCATCCGTGCCGCAAATGCCCGAAAAGCAACGCGGCTTCAGGCGCTGAGGAACGATTTAACCATTTGACGCACAGGCTCCCTCAGGCCGGCGCGATGGAAAAGTTTGGGAAGCCTCCGTAGTCTCGCGTTATACTTTCTCCTCAATTCATCAGGAGACTATGGCGCTTTCACCTGGCAAACGTCTAGGTCCCTACGAAGTCCTCTCCGCGATTGGTGCGGGCGGGATGGGTGAGGTTTACCGCGCCAAAGATACCCGCCTCGACCGCATCGTCGCCATCAAAGTGCTGCCCGCGCACGCCGCCGAACGCGACGGCCTCCGCGAACGCTTCGAGCGCGAGGCTCGGGCGATTTCCTCGCTGAATCATCCCCACATCTGCGTCCTGCACGATATCGGCCGCGAAGATGGCACCGATTACCTTGTGATGGAACTTCTCGAGGGCGAAACCCTGGCGGCGCGCCTCGCGAAAGGCCCGCTGCCCACCGAGCGCGTGCTGCGCTACGCCATCGAAATCTCCGACGCGCTCGACAAAGCGCACCGCAAAGGTGTGACGCACCGCGACCTCAAGCCCGGCAACATCATGCTAACCAAGTCCGGCGTAAAGCTTCTCGACTTCGGCCTGGCCAAGCTCAAGCAAGACGCCTCGCCCGCCAGTTCGCTCTCCGGATCGACGACGGCCGAAGGGCCCATCACGGCCGAGGGCGTGATCCTCGGCACGCTGCAATACATGGCCCCCGAGCAGGTGGAAGGTAAAGAGGCCGATGCCCGCGCGGACATTTTTGCGTTTGGCGCGGTCGTGTACGAAATGGCCACAGGCAAGCGCGCCTTCGAGGGCCAGAGCCAGGCCAGCGTCATCGCCGCCATTCTCGAACGCGACCCGCCGCCCATCTCCTCGCTTCAGCCTCTTACCCCGCCCGCGCTCGATCGCGTAGTGAAAATATGCCTCGAGAAAGATCCCGATGATCGGTGGCAAACGGCGAGCGACCTCACCCGCGAGCTGAAGTGGATTTCCGCGACAGGCTCGCAAGCCGCGCTGTCAGCCCCCTCCATAACCAAGCCAGCGGCAAAGCCCCACACGCAATGGCTTGCCTGGGCATTTGGCGCGCTTTGCCTCGTAATGGCGGGATTAATCTGGTTCTCCTTCCACCGCAAAGCCCCCGACCTGCCGCAGGTCTACCGCTTCGTCGTGCGGCTACCCGAAAACGTCCTATTCACCCGAAGCGCCCAGCTCGTCCTTTCTCCCGACGGCCGCCGCGTGGCTTTTCCGGCAGCCGATTCGAACGGCCGTTCGTCCCTCTGGATTCAGGACCTGGACGCGGAGGAGGCGCGGGAAATTCCAGACGCGATTTCGCTTCTTACCGGGGATCCGGTGCCCCTTTTTTGGTCCGCAGATGGCCGTTACATCGCGATTTCCAATATCGACAAGCTTCTCAAGTTCGATCTCCAGAGCGGAGCTGTTGGCAATATATGCGATACGCCGGGGTTTGCCATTGGAGGCTCGTGGAACCGTGACGGCGTGATTATTTTCGGCACCGCTACCACGGGTTTGTACCGAGTGCCGGCGGAAGGGGGAAAAGCGGTGCCGCTCACCGTGCTCGATGCCTCGCGGCAGGAACATGAACACGAATTGCCGTCCTTTCTGCCCGACGGCCGCCATTTTCTGTATCTGGCCGTCTCCAACATTCCCGAGCAGAGCGGCATCTATGAGGGATCTTTGGACGATCCTCCCGAAAAACAAAGCAGGAAACGAATCCTGGCTACCGGATTCGGCGCCACCTACGCGCCGTCCGCCGACGGCCAGCCGGGCCATCTGCTGTTCATGCGCGACGGCGTCCTGATGGCGCAGAGTTTTGACATTTCCAGCCTCGATCTGCCCGGCGAGGCCGTTCCGGTTGCCGAAAAGGTAGCCTCGGATTTCGAAACCGCGCATTTTTCCGCGAATGGCGATGTGCTCGTCTACCGGGGACACGCGTTGCCGCAACAGTATCAACTCACATGGCTCGATACAGGGGGAAAGGCAGTTGGAAACGTGGGCGTTCCCGCGGAGATTGTGGGGTCTCCCCGCGTTTCGCCCGATGGAGCCCGCGTGGCCGTTGCCGAAGTTTCGTCAAGCTCGAGCGAAGACATCTGGCTGCTGGACCTGAAGCGCGGCACCAA
>CAZRKW010000182.1:0-8112 GCA_964600355.1 uncultured Acidobacteriaceae bacterium | reverse complement strand
CCCACACGCTGGATGACGTGGCCAAACGCGTGGACGTAACCGATACGGCTGAAAGCGCGCGCCGCCGTCGCGATATCGTTTCGCAGCTCGTGATTGTTTTGCTGCTCGTGACGGTCCTGAGGCATTTTCTATCGGCCCTGCTAACTCGAAAAATCCTGCGGCAAGCGGCATTCGGCCACGCGGACGCGCTGCATCCCCGCGGGCGTGTTGCGGCTTTTCCCGACGAAACGCGGCACGCCGTCGGTAATCACGGCGCTCACGGCGGCGATATCGCCGTTCTTGATCGCGTCAAGCGCATCGGACTTAGAGCCGCCGCTGGGCGCATCCATCAAAACAATATCGGCGTCCCGCCCGGCGCCAAGCAACCCGGAGTTAAGACGATACACACGCGCGTTCGAACCTGTGGCGGCGCAGATGAACCACTCCGGCGGCAGGGCGGTCAAGCTGGCACAGTGCGCGATCGTGTAAAGCATGCCGAGCGGCATCACGCCGCTGCCGGTAGGCGTGTCGGTGGCAATAATGAAGCGGTCGAACACACCCAGTTCGTGCGCGAGATTGGCGCACAGAAGCGCCGTGCGCAAATTCCCCGCGGTGCACACCTGCAGCGCCACCTCGGTCTGCTCGATGATCACGCGATAATCCTCGTCCGGCACAGCCGTCGGGCCGCCATTCACGTGGAATGACACATGCGGCTGCATCGCAACGAGATGCTCGGCGCGAATCGCGCTCGACCCGGGAATCGATGAGCCGCCGGTATGCACCGTCGTGATCATCCCGGCGGCCTTGGCCCAGCCAATCATCGGCGCATAGTCGAAAGGTGTCTTTACAGCGCCAAAACCTGCCTTGGCCAGCCACACACCTTGCGCGGCAACTTCCCGGAAATCGCCTTCGGTAAGTCCCGGCTCGAGGATAATCGAGCCTCCATGCACGCGCATCCCGCCGGGGCGGAAGCGTTCAAAGCTCTTGAAGGCCGCCACCGCCAAAGCTTTGACGCCCGCAGGATCGGTAGGGCGGCCGGGAACGTGAACTTCCGATGCAGAAATAGCGGTCGTCACACCTCCATGCACATAGCTTTCGAGAAAGCCGACCGTTCGCTGGCGCGGCGTGTAGTCGCCGAAAGTGGTGTGTACGTGGCTATCGATCAGTCCCGGTATCGCGGTGGTGCCGCCGGCGTCGATCACCACGTCGGCGCTGGACACCTCGTTCGAGGAGGCGGTCCCCACCGAAAGAATCCGTCCGGCTTCCGCAATGATCGTATCGCCGCCGGCGAACGGATTGCGCCAGTCGCCACTGACGATGCGCCCGATGTTGACGATCGCGACGCGCATCCGCGTGGCCGGCGCTGATGCGTTAGACAAGACCGTCCTCGCCTTTGATCTCGTGCACGGCCAATCCGCCGACGCGGTGATTGAGTCGTCCCCGATTGGCAAAGGCGGCGATGATGGCAATTTCATCGGGCAGCGGAGCATCGTGGAGGGTCACGGTAATCCCGTCATAGTGCGAACGCACGTAGAGCGCGTCCTTGTGCGCCAGCGGGATGTCGATGGTTTGTCCCGGCGCGACACGCTTGGTCATCGAAGAGATCCAGGCCTTGCCCCCGCCCACCGCCTCGCGCATCACGTTGCCATAAACGGTGGTGAGCATGGCCACTGCGTGCTCCTGCTCGCCTGCCAGTCCCACCAAGCCAGCCTTGCCGTAACTTTCCACCGCCAGATCGCCCATCGCGGCGACTCCAAGTGCGGAGATGCGCCGGCCAAGTTCAAAGCTCGCCTGAGTTAGCGGCGCCAGGTCCTGAACGTAGCGCCCGGTAAACGGATTTTTCACCACCGCCACCACAGCGACTTTGCGCAACGGTGGATCAGCCGGCTGGCCCGCCTCGGCGAAAGTGTCCTCGGCAAACGTCACGATTTTGCGGACTTCCAAATGAGCCTCCTGATCTTGGCGAGTCCCGCGTTGATTCTCAGCCCTCGCGCACCACGAGCTTCATCGGCGTGGGATTGAAATCGTTGCACGGGGTCAGGTCCTGCGGGCACGCCGACAGCAGCGCCACCGCGTCCATTTCTGCGCGCAGGGTAATCGTCGCGCCCGCCGGGTGTGCCGCGGGATCGGTCACCACTTTCCCCTCGGGCGTCATGCGATTGTGCATAAAAACGTTCCAGGCCTGCTCGCCGCGGATATCGAACGATTCGCCAAGCAGGTCGCGCGCCTGTTCGAGATTGCGCAGGCAACTGGGATGATCGTGTTTCCCGAAATCGCGCGAATAGCGCTCCGGATCGCAACACGGCACGACAATGTCGTGCTTGCCGACATCGTCGCGCAGAATGGTGAAGATCGGATTACGCCGGTTGGTGAACAGCTGCGAACCCGCGCCCAACCGGATCGACGCGTTACACGACACGGTATGCGCCGGGGACATGAATTCGCGCGCGTCGCCACGACGCCAGGCCACCAGATCGCCTACCTGATGGCCTTCGAGATCGATAATGTCAAGAAGCTCCCCGGCCCGCAGGATAACGCCGCGTCCTTCGCGTGCCGGAACCACGATTTCGCTTACGGTACGCATAGCGCGCGCCTACCGGCTGCCCTCGCGCGCGGCGCGAGCCGAGGGCGGATAGCGCTCGTCGAATAATCCCGCTTCGAGCGTTTCGAGATAGACAAGCACCTCAGCCAGTTCGGTGACGTCCACGTATTTCATATGCAGGTCGAACAGCGCGATCTTGTGGGAAAGTTCGCCGCGGTCGAACACCGCCTCCTCGGGAATCGTGACGCGCAGATCGTAGCTCAGCGCATCGACGGCCGAAGCGCGCACGCAACCGCTCGTGGTGGTGCCGGTGAGGATCAGGGAATCGGCTCCCATGTTGGTAAGGTAGCTCATCAGCGGCGTTCCGAAGAACGCCGAGGGTTTGCGCTTCTCGATGAGCAGGTCGTCCGCGAGCGGCGCCACCTCCGCAACAATGTCGTTCCCTTTGTGCCCGAGCACATCCACCTGCTCATCCGAGCGCGTGCCTTTGAGCGACCAGATGCCCAGGTCGAAACCATCCGCGCGGCGCGGATTCGTGGTGTAAATCACCGGCAGCCGCTTGCGGCGCGCCACGGTGAGAATCTTGCGGATGGCGTCGATAGCATCCCACGCGCGTTCGCCGCAAGAAAAGTGCCAGCGCTTGATCGACTCGAGAATCGGCTCGCGCCTGTCGCCGCAGAAATTGTAGTTGACGTCGATCACCATGATCGCCGGACGCTTGCCGAACCCCGCCCGGCGTCCCCAGCCGGCGGCGGCGAAAATCTGGCGGTCGCTTTCGCCGATCACATCGTCCCAGACGGCCATTATTTTCCCCGCGGCTTGGTGTATTTCAGCGTTTCGGGACTGAAGCCGGGCCGCTGATACGGATCGGCGAGCCAACGGTCGGTGCGGCTCACGCGCACCGGGCTGTTCACTTCCATGCTGCCCGGCCTTGGCGCACCGAGTTCGCGGCGCAGATAACGCCCGCGCGGATCTCCCACCGGCCGCATGCCCGGGCTGTCTTTCGCCCACTCCGCGGTCACCTTGCCGCGCAGGATCGTCTTCACCGGCCAGCCCTGGAACGTGTGGCCCTCCATCAAAGACCAGCCCGAGCGCGTGTTGATGTGGCCCTTGTTGACCTTCACCTCGCGGGCAAGATCGACGATCACCACGTCCGCGTCAAAGCCCGGCAGCAGCGATCCCTTGCGGCCCCAGATGCCGCTAGTTTTGGCCGGATTCTCGCAGGCTACCTGCACCACGCGCTCAATCGAAAGCCGGCCTTTGTTCACGCCCTCCGACAGCAGCGCGGGCAGCATCATTTCCACGCGCGAGAAGCCCGTGCGGCAGGACCAGATATTCGGGTTGTACATCTCTTCGTAGGACGAAGGCTCCCACGCCACCACGTGATCCGAGCCCACCACGTCTACGGTGCCGTCCGCCAGCGCCACCCACAGCGCCTCGATATTGTCGCGGCGGCGCAGCGGCACATTGATGCGCCAGCCGTACTGGGGTTCCATCCAGAGCCAGGCTGGGCCTGTCTGCGCGTAGACTTCGAGCCCTTCCGCGCGCGCGCGTGCAATCTCGTCAAATGTCAATTTCGTCGTGGCGTGCTGCAGATAAAGCCGCACATGGCCGGGCGTTTGCCGCGCGATGTAGCTATACGCGTGTACGTGCTGCGCTTCCAGGAAATCGGGCGAACGGTCGGTCCACGCGCCAAAATCGTTGCGGCCCGCCTGCCGGAGGCGCTCTTCGAAAATGCGCGCGATTTCCCAATTCTCCGGGTGGATATGGCAGATCGCGGGGTAGCCGAGATGCGCCACATTCTCCATCACCAGGTACACCGTGCCATCATCGATCCCCGTGCCCAGCCCCGCGCGGCGGGACGGCCAGTTGTTGTCCTGATCGGCGCGCAGGCCCTTCATGCCGCGCGTCTGCATGTACAGTTTGTATGAGGTCACGCCGTGCTCTTCGGCGTATTGCGGGATTTGGTTGGCCTGCTCGTCGGTCTCGAGCATGTAGGTGAGATAGCAATCCACCATCGAAACCGATTCGATGATCTCGACCGCCGTGTGGAAGCACTTGTTGAACGAAACCACATCGGCGCCGGTGACCACTTCCTTGAAAGGCTCCGTGCCGAGGCGCGTCGAAGGCGCCTGAATGCCCCAGCTGGTGATACCGGCGCACGCGGCAGCGCGCGACTCAGTGGTCATGTCGTATTTAAAAGGAACGTAGCATCCGGGATGCGCTTCGCTATCGACGATCCCCGGCAGCACGTGCAGCCCGGTGGCGTCAATTTCCTCTTTAGCAGGCGGCAGAAATTCTTCGCGCCCCAGGACGGCCACCTTGCCGTCCTGGATGCCCACCGCCATCCGGTAGCTTCCGCCGCCCAGCACCAGTGTGCCGTTCTTGATCACCAGATCAAGGCGTTCCGTCATTCCTCAGCTCCAATTGTTCAACTCCGTTGACACCCAGGTCCGCCGGCCCGTATTCTGTCTCTTGTCTGAGACACTATAACAGAGGCCAATTCCGCCGCAAACGCGGAAAATCGGAGCATCGGTTGCCGATCCAATCGTACTGGCCGGCGCATACGCCCGCACTTCACAAGCAGCCGTTGCTACAACGGGACGCCGAGAATCCAGTCGATGCGCGCCGCTGCACGGTTCAACTCTCTACGGGACGCCTCTATCTCGATGCGCTCGCGACACCCGCGACTGCCCTGCTCGGCCACGATTTGCCTCCCACACCCGCAGTCGACCCAGCAACTGTTCTGCGAATGCTGTCGTCGCTGGCCCCTGGTTACGTTTGTGTGGCGATGACGCAAAGCTTTTCGGCTGCGGCTGATCTGGCGGAGCAGCTTGGCGACAACGGCTCCCTTGTCGAGATTAACGCGACGGCCGGAGAACCGGCGATTGCCGGCCGTTCGCTCGTAGCGCTTGAAAACGAGACGCTCGGTCGCACCGGCCGGTGGCTCGCAAGCTCTGCCTGGAAACACGCGCCCGATATGATCGTCGTGGGCGAAGCCCTCGCGCTCGGCTCACCCTTCGGTGCGGTGCTGGCGCGCGAAGGCGTCGCTGCAAGTCTCGACCTCGCGAACCGTGCGTCTGCGCTGGCATACCAACCGGCATCCTCCAAATCGTTGGCTCGCGTATGCGCAGCGATCCATGCAGTCGAAAACGAAGGATTGTTGCAGCAAGGGCGCGACGTTGCGAACTATCTGATGGCGCGCCTCGCGGCGGTGCGCGAAAGCGGCCCGCAGATTGAAAGTGTCGAGGGCGCGGGGCTATCCATCCGTGTCGCGCTGGCCTCGCCGCACACAGCTGCGCAAATCCGTCGCGGGATGTGCGAGCGCGGCGTTCTCGCCGGCGTGGACGGGCCGCGGCGTCTGGCCATCAATCCCCCGCTGCCGCTGCGGATCGCCGAAGCCGACGTGATCACCGGAGCCCTGCGCGGCGCGCTTCTCGGCCTGCCCTTGCCCAGTGCCCCGGTTTGCTGCGCGGCATGCGACCGCGAGAGCTAGCGCGATTTCTCCGCCGCCGACACTCCCCACTTCAGTTTTGCGCCCAGCGATGTATCGAGCGCAAACCGCACGACGATCACGCGTTTCACTCCCCGCACCGCTGCGGCTGCCTCCGCCGCGGACCACACGGCGAACACCACATCGAACTGCGGCGCCAGCTTGCGCAGCTTTTCTTTTTCGCCTTCCGTAATCGCCGTGATCTTCGCCTCCACGTAGTCCCGCACCATTCCGGAAAGCCGCGTCACCGATCGCTTGTTGTGCCCCACCACCAGGACTTTCGAGCGCGGTTTGATCGTCAGAAGTGCGTCGAGCGTCTCAGCGCTCGGCGAAGTATGAACCGGCACAATGGAAACCTCCTGCCCCACGATTTCCTTCACCTCCGCGTAGTGGTAGTAAGGCACCAGAATCACCGATTTGTTCTGGCGGAGGCGCGGCAGGTTGAGATCTTCAATCAAGGTGCGCGCAATCGAAAGGCTGGAAAGTTCGCTCGCCAGTTGCTTGCCGAGGTGGTTGAGATCATGGACGTTGCATTCGGTGAACACGAACTGTGCTTCGTCCTCGAAGACCCCGGCGACGATTTCCTTGATGTCATGAAGCAACTCCTTCTCGCCGCCGCCCCAAAGCTTCCACTTGTGCGCGATCGACTTGATGGCCCGCTGAATCTCCGCGTTGCGCACCGGCTTGTACGGAAGATGGCTCCGCACGCGCACGAATTGCCGCTCCTGCACTTCCAGCCAGCCATTGCGAATCATTTCCTGCACGGCGCGGCTCACCGTCGAAGGGCTCGTCCCAAGCTCGGCGGCCATCGACCGCAGCGGCGGCAGCCGGTGCCCCTGCGCGTAGAGACCCTTGCTGATCCGCTCCTCGATGGCCTCCTGCACTTCCCGCGCTGTCAACGATGTCTGCAATGTCTCTCTCCGCTTCAGGGATTATTCTCTACGTTACTCGAACGCGAAGGCGCAACCGTGTATATACCACAGGCATAGGCGCTTGCGGCCAAGAGGGCTGTCCAGCCCACCCACACTTTTTTGAAATATTTGCGCCTCCCCTCCGTTTACATAGGTAGATGAATGGGGCCCTGATCGACGGGATGGCTTACGAACGCGACCAACGGATAGCCGCGGCGGTCAAGCGCGAGGGAGCCCGGCTCAAGAATTTTATCCGCAGGCGTGTGCCCGATGAAAGGGACGCCGAGGACATCTTGCAGGAGGTCTTCTACGAACTGGTAGAAGCCGACCGGATGATGAAGCCGATGGAGCAGTTAAGCGGCTGGCTCTACCGTGTGGCGCGAAATCGCATCACCGATCTCTTCCGCAAGAAGAGACCCGAGGCTCTCGCCAACGATCCCGTGACGAATGCAGACGGAGAGTCTCTCGGGCTGGAGGATCTGCTTCCCTCTCCCGATGCCGGGCCGGAGTCAGCGTACGCTCGAACTGTATTGATTGAAGAGCTCGATGCCGCCCTGAACGAGCTGCCTGAAGAACAGCGCCAGGCATTCGTCGCCCACGAGATCGAAGGCCAAAGTTTCAAAGAGCTTGCCGAAGCCACCGGGGTGAGCGTGAACACCCTGATTTTGCGAAAGCATCGCGCGGTGATTCATCTGCGCGAACGCCTCGAAGCGATCTATGACGAGTTTGAAGAACGCCGAGTTTGAAGAACGCGTGGATAAAAGAGGATAAAAGATGAAAGCTCGATGGATATTCAAGGGAATCAAAGTTGCATTGTTTGTGTTGCTAGCCGCGGCCGCGCTGAGCTTTGTAGTGATGAGCCTGTGGAACTGGCTGATGCCCGCGCTTTTTGCGTTGCATCCGATCAATTTCTGGCAGGCGCTCGGCCTCCTGCTGCTGAGCAAAATTTTGTTCGGCGGTCTCCGCGGACGCCGCGGCCCCTCCATGCACTGGCGGGGGCGCATGATGGAGCGCTGGGCCCAGATGACTCCTGAGGAGCGCGAAAAATTCCGCGAAGGAATGGGAGCCCGCTGCGGAGTCTTCGGCTCCCGAGCCGCGCAGCCCAAGGCCTAATCCCATGAAAATGAACTTCGGCGAAGTACTCGAGATCAAGGACGTGGGAAAACACGCTGCGGCGACGGTGATCC
>CAZRKW010000181.1:0-8183 GCA_964600355.1 uncultured Acidobacteriaceae bacterium | reverse complement strand
TGGAGGCGCGGGTGGGAATCGAACCCACGAATGAAGGTTTTGCAGACCTCTCCCTTACCACTTGGGTACCGCGCCCAAACTCCCAGTATAACGAAACTTAGAGGGGGTTCCACCGGGAATGCCGTATAGCGCTTCTGCGGATCTTGCCGTAGAAAATAGGCGAGGGCGACCAGCATGGCACCTCGGGCGGCATCCGACAAACGCGCGGCGCGCACCGAAATTCCCGAGAATGTAGAGGGGGTGCAGGTTGCCGTTGAGGGCGGCACCGTAAAGTTGACAAACCTGCGAAAGGTTTTCTGGCCTGATCTTGGGCTGACCAAGCGCGACCTGCTGCAATACTACCTCGACGTGTCCCCCTGGCTGCTTCCGCACCTGAAGGACCGCGCGATGGTGATGAAACGCTACCCCAACGGCATCGGCAGGGAATTCTTCTTCATGAAGCGCGCGCCCTCGCCGCGGCCGGCGTTCGTGAAGATCTGCTCGATCAAGCATCATTCAGGAAACGTGATCGACTTCCCGGTGATCGAACACGCGGCCTCTCTCCTGTGGGTGGTGAACCTGGGCTGCATCGACCTGAATCCGTGGTACTCGCGATGTGACGACGTCGAGCGCCCGGATTATCTGCACTTCGATCTCGATCCCGTCGAGGGTGCGTCGTTCGGCCGCGTGCTGGAGACCGCTCTCCTCGTCCGAAACGCGCTGGCGGAGATGAAGATCGTGAGCTACGCGAAGACCACCGGCTCGCGCGGAGTACATGTGTACGTGCCAATCGTGCGCGGGCCGCTGCAGAAGCAGGTGTGGGAATTCGCGAAGGCTTTTGCCAAGGAACTCGAGAAGCGGCATCCGAAGATCGTCACAGCCGAATATCGCGTAGCGAAGCGCCCTAGCGGGCACGTGCTGGTGGATTACAACCAGAACGCGTGGAACCGGACGCTCGCGTCGGTGTATTCGGTGCGGCCCAAGCCGGCGGCCACGGTGTCGACGCCGGTGACGTGGAAGGAAGTGGAGGGCGGCGTGCGCGTGGAGGATTTTACGATGCAGACCGTTCTTCGGCGGTTAAAGAAGCTCGGCGACCTCTGGAAGCCGGTTCTCGCCCAGCGCGGTCGCGTACGCCTGGAGAAATTTCTGTGACGCTGCCGATTGCGCGGAATTACGCTCCCATGGAAGCGCAGCCTGCCGCGGAGCTGCCAGCCGGTCCGCACTGGCAGTACGAGCCCAAATGGGACGGGTTCCGATGCATAGCGTTTCGCGACGGTGCGCGCGTCGATCTGGAATCGAAATCGGGCAAGCCGCTGACGCGATACTTTCCGGAAGTCGCGGCGGCGCTTGCCGCATTGAAGGCGAAAAAGTTCGTGCTGGATGGGGAGATCGTGATTCCCGTGGATGGCGGCCTGTCGTTTGACGACTTGCTGATGCGCATTCATCCGGCTGCCAGCCGGATTCTAAAACTCAGCCAATCGACGCCGGCCGTGCTGATCACCTTCGACCTGTTGGTGGACGATATGGGCAAATCCCTTGCGGAGCAGCCGCTCGAAAAGCGCCGCGCGCGCCTCGAAAAATTCGCCGCGAAATACCTGAAGGAAGAGGGTCTTGTGCGTCTCTCTCCCTACACGCGCGAGATTGCCACGGCGCGGAAATGGTTCCACATGGGCGTGGGGCTGGATGGCATCGTGGCGAAGCGCACCGATCTGGCTTATCAGAGCGGCGAGCGCACCGGCATGATGAAGATCAAGAAGCAGCGAAGCGCCGATTGCGTGGTGGGCGGCTTCCGGTATCTGGAAAAGAAGCGCCTGGTGGGTTCACTGCTGCTGGGTCTTTACAACGAAAAAGGGTTGCTCGATCACGTGGGATTCACGTCGTCCATTCACAACGAAGAGCGAGCGGCGCTCACGAAGCGACTCGAAAAGCTGGTGAAACCGCCGGGATTCACAGGCAAGGCCCCGGGCGGACTGAGCCGCTGGAGCACGAAGCATTCCATGGAATGGCACCCGCTCGATCCGGTGCTCGTGGCGGAGGTGGAGTTTGACCATTTCACCGGGGGGAGATTCCGCCATGGGACACGCTTCCTGCGATGGCGTCCCGAGAAAGCTCCGCGCGACTGCACGATGAAGCAGGTGAAGCGCGAGAGCCAGTCGGCGCTCGGGCTGCTCTGAAATGCGACGGCTATCCGCGGCAGTACGCGAGCCGGGAGTGCCGGTCAGGCCTTCGATTCCTGCAATAGCATGGCGGCGATTTGCGCGCGCGAGGCTTCCACCGAGCCGGGAGCCCGCTTTTCGCGCCAGGCTTCGAAGCGATTGGCGTGCTCTTCGAGCTGCGCGTACTGGTGCGGATTTTTGGAGCGGGCGCGCAGGGCCGCCGCGATGGGTTTGAGGCATTGCCACACGTACCATTGCTCGCCGCTGTTCTCGAAGAAAAATTCCTCGTTGATCAGGCCGCGATTGACGATGTTGGCGACCATGTCCCAGTAGCTGATGACCATGCGCATGGACGCGTTTTCCTTGCTGCCCGGGGGGCAGATGCGCGGAACATCGTCGATGGAGGCGGGATGGAAATTCATGAAGAACCATTCGCGGGCTTCGCGCAGGCGCGCTTCGCGGCGCGTCTCGTAGAGCTGCAGCATCAGGTTCACCTGATCGTGCGTCACTTCCGCCATCGTCACTCCTCCTCGTTATGAACGGCGCTAGCTTACCCGCCTTGCCACGGCTGTCGGAAGCAATTTTTTCATCGATTTCTCGTGTCTAAGGTTACTGAGCCGGCGGCGCGGCCGGACCGTGCAATTCGACCCTGTGCGTGTTGCTCAAAGGGATGTGCGACTCCTCGAAGCCGATTTTGATGCGGCGGCGAAGTTCGCGGCCCACTTCCTCTTTGCGATTCAGAATCGTGCGCACCTGCAAGCGCAGAACCACTCCGTCGAGTGACAGGGATTCGACGCCGAGCACGCGCGGGCCGTCGACCAGCGCCGGAGACCATTCGGCATCGTTGCGAAAGTCGCCGGCGATTTTCTCGAGGGCTGTGAGCGCGGGGCTCACCGCTTCATCGGTGGGCACGGTGACGTCGAGAAAAAGCTGCGACCAATCGCGGCTCAGATTGGCGAGCTGGAGGAGAAGTCCATTGGGAATCGTGACCACAGCGCCGCTCGCGTTGCGAAGCACAGTCCGGCGAAGGGAGAGATATTCGACGCGGCCGGTCTCGCCATTGGCCTGGATCAGGTCGCCGACGACGAACTGGTCCTCGAAAACGATGAAAAATCCGTTGATCAGGTCTTTCACGAGGTTCTGTGCGCCGAAGCCGAGCGCCAGGCTGGCGACCGCCGCCGTGGCTTCCACCGGCGTCACGTTGAAGCCGAGTTCGGGCAGCACGGTGAGCAGGGCGACGCCCGCGATGATGCTGGTTCCGACGCTGTTGAGCAGGCCGGCCATCGTGCGCGTCTGCTGCTCGCGCAATTGCGCGCCGCGCGTGCGCGCCTTGGAAATTTCGACGAGACGCGAAGTGAGGGCCTTCCAGATCCGCGCGACCAGGAACGCGAGCACCACGATAAAGGCGATGCGCAGGCCGCGCGTCCAGATGATTTCAGCCCAGCGTGTCGGCGATTGGTTCATGAGGAGAGAGGGCGTAATAAGCGATTATGGCGCTGCTGTTCGCCTGAAAGGGACGGGTATTTTTATTTGCTTTTCTCTGCTGGAATTGCGAAGAAAGCCGGGGGCGTATGGAAAGCCCCGTGCTCCTCCGAGTAAAAACAGCCGCAAGTCCGATCATCTGTCCTCAGGCTCAAAGTGACCGGACCGTGGCAGAGAGTGCTTTATTCCTTGCTTCCCGGCACGGCGGCTTCGGCCGCTTCAAATCCGATCTTCGTGTGCGAGCCGTCGCAAAAGGGCTTTTTGGTCGAAGCGCCGCAGCGGCACAGCGCGAACTTTTCCGGCGTATCGATTTTCTTGCCGTCCCCATCGAGCAGCGTAACCGGGCCGGTCACCAGGCAAGGCCCTTTTTTCAGAATCGTAATCGTCGTCTCTGCCATTGTGTCCCCTTTTGTTTCAAAGATTTGATTACTTGCCGGATTTTGAGCTGGTTGCCCCTGACGGCGCTTCTGCGGCGGAGGGCGGAGTACTGAGAACAAGAATCGCCTTCGCGGAGGGCGGAAGCTGATCCGCGTGCGCGACCAGCTCGCTTACCTGCCAGAGTTCCGTGTCCGTGAGGGACTTCTTGAACGAAGGCATTCCCGAAAGCCGGATTCCATTGGTCGCCTTCCAATAACTTTCCGATGGAGGATCGTCGGTGACTCCCTTGCCCCGGAACAATTGCGTGGGTTTCGGGAACATTGTGGAAGCGTAGGTGGTAGGCGGCTGGTCGGGCAGGCCGTGGCAGGCGGCGCAGTGATTCATGTACAGCTTCGCGCCGGCAACGAAGTTCGGCTCGTCGGCCGCGACGGGAGAGTCGCCGACGTGGTCCTTCTCAATGCGCGCCCGCAGAGCGATGCTCGCGAGCTGTTTCTCAAAGGGCATCGGCGGTTCCGAGGTGGCCACAGGAGCCATGCCGGTCGCAAAATAATAGTAAGCGCCGGCGCCCAGTGCAATGATGGTGAGAATGAAACCGACCACAATGCCCTTCAGCATGTGCGCGCCCCCGTGGACCCGTGGATTTTGATCAGAAGAATCAGCCGGTTAAGAATCAGAAAGCAAGAAGGACCGCCAACGGAGTGTAGCTTAAATCGGTTCAAGGGAAAATGAGGATTTCCCCGGGCGCAGGTACGCAGGCAGCACGGCGAAGGCTCCTGCCCCAGCAATGCCCCAAAATCCGCAGGGCCTACTTGGCGGACGCTACCGTTTTGTTCGCCAGGTAGAAGTAGCCCACTTTGTTGTTCGGGTTGGTGCCGTACCACATGCGGCCCTGCGAATCGCGGAAGAATTCCCGCATGAAGAGCTCGGCGTGCGGAAACGGATATTCGATCACTTTCCCTGTTTTCGGATCGAAGCGGCCGATCACGTCCATGTCGTGCGAGTTGTACCAGAGGTAGCCTTCCGTATCGAAGCCGAGCGCATAGGGCGTGGGATCGGGTCCTGGCAGCGTATATTCCTTGAACGTTTCGGTTTTCGGATCGAAGCGGCCCATTTTGCCGCCGTTGAATTCGTCAAACCAGATCATGCCATCGGGCGCGATTTCCATCCGGCGCGGACCGCCGCCGGGCGTGGGCGAATCCCACTGCGTCACCTTGCCGGTTTTCGCGTCGATCTTGCCGATCTTGCTGCCGAACAAGCGCGTGAACCAGATGTCGCCGTTCTCGCTCTGCCGCACGTCGTAGGAGTCCTTCACTTCTTCGTAGCGCGTGAATTTTTTTGTCTCGGGATCGAATTTCGAAAGCGGGGAGCCCGTGGCCCACACGTTTCCGCTGCGATCGATCCGGATCGTGTGCTTGGAACCTTTTCCGGGGTCCTGATATTCGGTGATCTGCTGCGTATCGGGATCCCAGCGGCCGACTTTGTTGGAAGCCTGCTCGGCGAGCCACACGGAGCCATCGGGCGCGGGCACGGCGGAGTGAATGCTGGCGGTGCCGATATTCGCAACCGGGTAGTCCTGCATGTCGCCCGTTTTCGGGTCGAGGCGGGTGATCTTATTGGCGTTCCCGAAGTTGGGAATCCAGAGGTAGCCATTCTTGTCGGGGGCGGCGCTGAAGGGCATGCGGCTCGGTCCCGGCATGTCGTATTCGACGTAAACGATATTCAGCGAATCGCTGCTGAACGGCCGCACCGTGGCTTTGTAAGCGGGCATGTCCGCGGGAGACTTCGGCAGAATGGAATCGGGTCCGAAGAGGCTGGTGAGATAGGACGAAAGCTCGCCGGCATCCTGGTCATTCAGTCGCGTGCCGAGGACGTACGTCATCGATGAGCGCATGTAAGCGACGCGGTCTGCCCAGCCATCGGCATCGCGCGTGACGGATGCCATGCGGCTTTGGAAGGAATGGCAGACGGCGCACGTTTCCGAAAGCAGAATATCTTTCCCGCGCCCCGGAGGAAAAAGTTGCTTTCCCTGGTAAAGCGAAATGTCGCTCCAGCGGACTGTGCCGGTTTGCAGAGCGAAATCGAGAGACGCGTTCTGATCCACGGCCAGTGCCACACCCGTGCGCGGTTCAGCGCGATATCCGACCGCGCGGATGAAGACGCGGTACTGCCCGGCTGGAAGATTCTCGATGCGATAGCGGCCCTGCGTGTCGGAGAGCACCGCGACGGTGATTCTCGACTTCACATTCTGCGCTTCCACGAAGGCGCCCTGAAACGCAGCGCTGTCCGGACCTTTCACGGTGCCAGTGATTGTCGAGGCGGGAGAAGCGGAAGCACACAGCAACAGCAAGGCGAGTACCGAGAGCAGATTTCGTGGCCGCATGGGAACTCCTTTGCGTGTCATTTAGCGCGATGGGGAAGAGCGCGCCTGCGAACGGCGCTCATTTGGCGACGCTTCCTCCACCAATCAGACGGCACGTGCGGCTGAATATAGCCCAGCGCTCCCGGAGGGACAAAGAACAATTATCGGGCGCAGGGCAAAACACGCGGTGACGCGTTGGACCAAACCGTCAGGCCGCCAGATCGAGAGTATTTACGTGAACAGGAACGCGGTGTTTACTTCAGACAGCCAGCGAACCTTCTCGTTCTCGAGGTAGAAGGGCTGCGATATGGAGTCGTTGGTTTCGGGGAATTTCGCGCCTCGCGGCGGCGATTGCAGGAACTGCCGCGCGGTCCACTTCATGGCATACAGCATCGCGCGATCGGCTTCCTTGGCCGTGCGTTCGCCGAAGAGGATCACGGACGTGCCGTCCATTTTTTGCAGTGTGAGTACGGCGGTGCGGTACAGCATCAAAAGTGTGTCATACCAATTCAGGCTGATCTTGCGAATGCCCGTGCAGGTGCTGACGATGAGCATGCGCGGCTCTTCACTGCTCTGGTAAACCCTGGCGACAATTTCGTTCGACTTCATGATGAGCACAGCGGGAAGCAGGGAGGCGCGAGGCTGGGACTCCTTCGCAGCCAGCGCAGCGTGCATCACGTCCCAGAGTCTGACGTCGCCGTCGAGTTCGATATCTTCTACGCGGATGGACGGAGCTTTGGCCATTTGTCGCTCCTTACTGAAAAAAGTGTAGCGCTTCGACATAAGCAGGGCATAAAGAATCCCCTGCAGGTTGCGAATGAGATATCGGCGGTTGGGACATTTTCCTGTCTTGAGCCGTGAACCGCTTTGGCACGTTCAACCGAATCCGGACCTACCAGTTCAGATGCTTCCAGCAGGCGTGTCGATTCCCCTATCGGTTTGCGCCCGGACCAGCATCCCGTCGAATGGGATGCAGCGAAGGAAAATGCCCTGTGCCGCAAGAGTCGGCGCCGCACACGAGCCACGAAAAGCTGACCAGGACAGGGGAAATCTGTATAATGCAGGTCTACACTTTATTGGCTTGGACGCTTCCTCAGAGGGCCGAGTCCAACGGCTTGGGGACCTATGGGCATACGAGTAGCTCTCAATCATAAGACCTGCTACAAGTATCCGAAGCCGGTTTGGCTTTCGCCCCATGTCGTCCGCTTGCGCCCTGCGCCGCATTGCCGCACCGCGATTTCCAGCTATTCGCTGAAGGTGGCGCCCAGCGAGCATTTCATCAATTGGCAGCAGGACCCATACAGTAATCGCCTCGCCCGGCTGGTTTTTCCCCGTAAAACTACGGAGTTCTCCGTGGTGGTGGACCTGGTTGCGGAACTTACGGTTACCAATCCCTTTGATTTCTTTCTCGAGCCCTATGCCGAGGAATTCCCGTTTACCTACGAGCATACGCTGGCCCGGGAACTGGGGCCTTATCTAGAGGTTCCACCCGTTGGTCCGCGGCTAAAGGCTCTCCTGTGTGAGCTTAAGCGCCCCAAGGTTCGTACCGTGGATTATCTCGTCGGTATCAACCAGGCGCTGCAGAACAAGATCAAGTACCTCATCCGCCTCGAACCGGGCATTCAGACTCCCGAGCAAACGCTGGAGTTGAAGAGCGGCTCGTGCCGTGATACGGCTTGGCTGATGGTGAACTTTCTCCGGCACATGGGTATGTCTGCGCGGTTTGTTTCCGGCTATCTGATTCAATTGGCGCCAGATGTGAAGTCTCTCGACGGGCCGAGCGGAACCGAGCACGACGTTACCGATCTCCATGCCTGGACAGAGGTTTA
>CAZRKW010000180.1:0-8194 GCA_964600355.1 uncultured Acidobacteriaceae bacterium | reverse complement strand
ACAAGATCATGGTCGGCGAAATTCGCGACCAGGAAACCGCGCAGATCGCCATCAACTCGGCGCTCACCGGCCACCTGGTGTTCACCACTGTCCACGCGAATAATTGTACGGACGTGATTGGCCGGTTTATCAACATGGGCGTCGAGCCTTACAACTTCGTCTCCGCGCTCAACTGCATCATGGCCCAGCGCCTGGTCCGCGTGATCTGCGAGAATTGCAAGCGCAAGGTGAGTTACGCCCCGGAGGTTCTTAAAGAGTCCGGCCTCGATCCCGCGGAGTGGGGCAAGGTTCCTTTCTACGAAGGCCCCGGGTGCCTCGAGTGTTCCGGCAGCGGTTATCGCGGCAGGTCTGCTATCAGCGAGCTGCTCGACCTCTCCGACCGCATTCGGGAAATGATCATCAGCCGCCGTCCCACTTCCGAGATCAAGCGAGCCGCGAGAGAAGAGGGCATGTCCTTTCTTCGCGAGTCCGGCCTGCGCAAAGTCCGTGCCGGCATCACGACGCTGCGGGAAATCAATAAGGTGACGTTCCTTGAATAGCCTCACCGCCAAGGTGCCCACGCTTGAAAGCCGTTTTTTTCAGGTGGGTTTGGTTCGCCGCCTGGACCAGTGGCTCAACGTCATGCCTCACCCGCCCATGGTGGTCGAGATTGCCTCCGATCACGTGGCCGCCGCGCACTGGGGAAAATCCCATGGTTACGTCGACGCCTGCGCGATCGAACCCCTGCAGGTCGGTTCCGTGATGGCCTCGCCGGTTGAGACCAACGTCACTCAGCCCGACGCGGTCCGCTCCGCGCTCCGCGCCGTCTTCAATCGCGTTCCTCTTAGCGGAGCTCCGCTGGCGCTGCTGGTCCCCGATCTGGTGGTTCGCGTTTTCATCCTGCCATTCGATAGTCTCCCGCGCCGGCAGGACGAAGCGATGCCCGTCCTTCGCTGGCGGCTGAAAAAGAGCGTTCCGTTCGACGTGGACGACACCGTCGTCTCCTGGATGCGCCAGGCCGGCCCTCACGGAAATCTCGAAGTGGTCACGGCAATTGCCCGGAAGACGATCCTTCGCGAATACGAGGAAATCGTCGAAAGCCTGGGCGCGCGCAATTGCATTGTCCTGAGTTCCACGCTGGCCACGTTGCCGCTGCTCGAAGAGCGCGGCGCCACGCTGCTTGCGCGCATGTCCGGCAAGACGCTCACCACCGTCGTCGTGAACGATGCGAATCTCTGCGTCTACAGGGCCACGGATATGCTCGCGGAAGCGGACATTCTCGATCCGGCCACCATCCTCGAAGAAATCTTTCCCGCGGTGGCCTACTATCAGGACACCTGGGGTGGCACCATTGACCGTGCCCGCCTCGCCGGGTTCGGCTCTCGCGAAAGGGAATTTCGCCAGATTCTGGAGGAGGAATTGAAATTCGGCGTCAATCCGCTCGGTGATTCCGAGGCGGCGCGCACGCTGAATTCTCCTGCAATCGACATGGTCCACCAGAATCTCGATGCCCTGGTCGGCTGGATGATGAATGAGGGAGCTTGAGACGATTTTGATGCGGCGGCAAACCCGATGAAGCTGCGGCTCAATCTATCCACCACGCCTCAGGAGAATAACCGGCCCTTTCTGGCTGGCGCGATTCTTCTGGGCACGGTTGGCTTGCTCGCGCTGCTGATCCTTTCGCGCGCCGCCTACTCGTCCTGGCAGTCCAACCGGCAACTTCGCGCAGAGATCTCACACTGGCAGGAGGAAATTCGGACCAATCACGTGAAGCAGCAGGACCTGGCGCAGTATTTTCAGACACCCGCCGCCCGCGAAGTGATCGACCGTTCCGTTTTCTTGAACTCGTTGATCGATGAACGCAGTTTTCCCTGGACCAAAATCTTTATGGACCTTGAGAAAACGCTTCCTCCGGGAGTCCGCATCGTCAGTATCTCGCCCCATTTGGTCAACGGCCGCGCGGAGGTGGGTTTGCAGGTTGGCGTGATGAGCGATGAAAGCGAAATCCAGTTCCTCGAGGCCATCGAAAAGTCTCCAGTCTTTTCGCGGGTTGAGGTGGACCAGGTGCGGCCACTCTCCCAAGTGGGAGTGGCTGACAAAATCCTCTTGAACTTGACGGTCTGGTACAACACATGAGCGGCAAGTGGCATTCCTGGAAGAAATGGACCGGCATCGCTCTGGCCGTGCTTCTGCTGGCGGACGGCGCACTTGCCGGATACCTCTGGCAGTTGAGCCGCCAGGGGCCCGAGGAACTCCGCGCTCAGCGCGACCTCCTCGCCACCCAGGCTAAGCTGCTGAAGGCGGACGTGACGCGCGGACAGAAGATTCGCGCCTCCCTGCCGCAGGTCAAGACAAGCTGCGATGCGTTCTACGGCCGGTCATTTCTCGATCGCATTACCGGCTATTCCGATATCGAAACCGATCTCGATTCGATTGCCGCGAAATCCGGCGTGAAGACATCGGGATTCAGCTTCAAGCAGACGGACGTCAAGGGGCGGGGCGTCACGGAAATTTCCATCGGAACGAGCGTGGAAGCCGATTACCCGGCGGTGATCCAGTTCATTAACGGACTGGAGCGCTCCAAGTATTTCTATCTCCTGGACGATCTGCAGCTGGGTTCGGCCTCCTCGGGCGCCATCCGGCTGCAAATCGGCTTGCACACGTATTTCAGGACCTGATCGATGTCACGGCGCACGCAAATCTACCTCCTCGTCGGACTGGGCATCGTGCTCGCAGTGGTGCTTTTTAACGCCTATCGCGGCGATTCGCCCGCGGGTTCCGGCGTTCTCGCCTACGATTCCCGGTTCCAGCCCCTGGACGTGCAGGAGCCTCGCCTTCACACCGAACTCCTCGATCGCATTCGCAAGCTTGAATACACTGGCACTCATCGGAATATTTTTGTGGCGGCGCCTCCCCCGCCTCCGCCCAGCGCGGTGCAGGCTGCGCAGAAACCTGTGGAGCGATTCGTGGGGCCGCAACCGCCTCCGCCTCCTCCGCCGCTTCAGGTTCCCGCTGAATTCTTTGGCTATGCCACCAGGCCCGCTTCCGGCAGGCGTGTGGCTTTCTTCACGAGCGGGGATGACGTGCTGGTCGTGCCGGAAGGCGACACGTTCCTGGGCCGCTTCCGTTTAGTCCACATTGGCAATGATTCGGCTGACGTGGAAGAAATTGCCACAGGCCGCCACGCAACCGTTCAGCTCGTGCAACCCCCGCCCGAGCAATCCGGATTGTGACGATGTTTCAGCCATGAGCTTCGCGCAGAACCATAGCGATCCCGAAACCGTGCAGCCGCGTGGCGTGGTCCGCGCTCAACGCCGCCGGCGTGAGCAGGGGGGCTATGCGTATCTGATGGCGCTGGCTTTGGTCGTTGCGCTGCTCATCACCTCGCAAGTCGCCGTGGAGAACATCCTTACCAGCGGCCGGCGCCAGCGCGAGGAGGAAATGATCTGGCGCGGCCAGCAATTTGTTCGCGCCATTCGACTCTATTACCGCAAGACCGGCCACTATCCCGCCACTCTCGATGACCTGAAAAAAGGAATGCCGGAGCTTCATTTCCTGCGCTATGCCGCATACAAAGACCCGATGAAATCCGACGATGAACGCGCCTGGCGCTTTATCTACGTCAACGCCGCTGGCCAGATCATCGGCAGCGTGCGCTACGCCACCTTGCAGCAGATGGCCATTCTCGATATGAACGGCGGAAAGATTCCCGGCTTGAAGCAGGGAGACCAGAGCGATCAGCCGGGCGTTCCAGTTTCGGCACTGGCCGATCAAAGCAGCGCAAATTCATCCGGCCAGAATTCATCCGATTCCCAGAATGCGGCGCAGAACGGACAGAATGCGCAAGGCCAGCCGAATGCCCAAGGTCAGCAGAACGGCGCGTCTTCCGGCTCGCAGTCTGCGGCCGCGGGATTGTCGGGCGCCCCAACTGATAACTCGGGTAACGGCGCAAACACTGCCCAGAACTCCAATCCACCGCCGCCTGGCGCGAATCCTCAAGGTAGCAGTCCTTCGCCGACGAGCAATCCTGGCACACCTGTCGCTCCCGGTGGCATCAACACCAATCTGAATAATCAATCTCTCGCCGCGCTGGCCGCGTTAAAGCCCACCGGCCCGGTCGACGGTCCGGTGCTGGGAGCGTTTTTGACGGGCGTTGGGAGCACTGTCGATAAGCCATCCATCCGCGTGTACAACGGCGGCAAGAAATACAATCAATGGGAATTCATCTGGAATCCGGTTGAAGACCAGGCGAAAGCGGTGCAACAGGGCTTGGGCGGTTCGGGCGGGATTCTGCCGGGGCAGCCGGGCCAGGCGATCGGCACGGGCGCGGCAGGCACACTGAACAACTCACCAGGGTCGCCAGGGTCGCCCGGTATCGGCGCAGGCCCGAATGGCCCCACGTCGCCCTCACCGAATCCCGGAAGCGGTCAGGGAACGCCCTTCGGCGCGCCAGGCCAGATGCCTCAATAGGCAAGTCAGTCAGGAAGCGGGATTATCTAAGAACGGCTATTTAGCGGGCACGGAAGCCGAGGCTTTGGCGAGTTCAGACGTAATTCGCTTCACGTAATTCTGCGTTTCCGGAAACGGTGGAATTCCGCCGTACCGCTCCACCATATCGGGCCCCGCATTGTAAGCAGCGAGCGCGAGCGGAACATTCCCGCGGTATTTTTCGAGCAAATCCTTCAAATAGCGGACGCCGCCTTCGATGTTCTCCGCGGGATCAAAAACATCCGCCACCGAATACTGCGCGGCAGTTTTCGGAAGAAGTTGCATCAATCCGTGAGCCTGCTTCCGCGACACAGCCTTGGGATTGAAGTTCGATTCCGCGGCAATCAGACGCGTGATCAGAGTTTCGTTGAGTCCATGCTTTGCGGCGGCTGCGCGAATCAAGTCGCCGTAGGGCGCCATTGACGCCGCCGGGGGAGGCGGAACAGGCTGAAATGTTTCTTCGGGTTCGACCGACAGCAGCTCGCTGGTAGCCACTTCCACGGCGCCGCCTTGAACGGTGAGCCGGACGCGGTCTCCCGCCGTTTCATAGCCGGTGATGTGAAGGCGCAGGCCCGAACGCAGCACAGCATAGTCGCCGCGCGCGGCAGGAGCACCGGTGAAAGCGGCTGCCAGCAGGATGGCATAGGCGACTTGTCGGGAAAAAGCCCGTGACTTCATCGGCAAGCCCATTGTCCCCGGTTTCTATGATGCAGTTTCATAGAATGCGAGCAGCTCCATCGAGCGCGTAGGCCCGGATCGCCTCAGCGACCCCGTTTTCTTCGTTCGAGAGAGTAACCGTCCAGCCCTGCAATTTCAACTCCTCCACGCTGTTGCCCATCACCACGGGAAAGCCCGCATAATCGAGCATCTCGCGGTCATTCCAATTATCCCCGATGGCCATGATTTCCTCACGGCGGATGCCCCGGCGCTGTGCCCATTCCGCTAGGGCGAAACCTTTCGTCACCCCGCGGCGCATCACGTCCAGGATAGAAAGATCGCGGTCCTCATACTCGGTCATTGACAGGGTGAAATCCGAAGTGAAGGGAAGAGCCTCCAGGACGCTCTTCACCGCGCGAATCGGCTCGCACTTCCCGACAAAGCCGACCTGAATGGGATCCTCGCCGTTGAAACATGCGCTGAGCGGCGTAATTTCGGCGATGTGCTCGTGATTCCGGCGAAGATACCGGCCGCGCTGGGCGTCGTCCCAGTCGACGCGTTCCAGGAAAACCTGCTTCTGGCCGGGGCGATCGAATACCACCGCGGCCTCCGCCCGGAATTGCGGCGTGGCATCCACCACTCGCCGCGCCACGGCGCTGGGCAGCAGCAGTCGCTGGTGCGTCTCGCCCGTCTTGGACTTGATCAGCGCGCCATTGCTCACGATCAGATGCAGGCAGCACGGCAGCAAATCGGAAACGCTTCGCGCAAAGTCGAAGCGCCTGCCGGTAACCAGCAATATTTCGATCCCGCGTTCCGCCGCTTCGGCAATCGCGCTCGAATTCTCCGCGGAAAGTTGCGCGGAGCTGTCAAGCAGCGTCCCGTCGATATCCATCGCAATGAGCTTGATCGCCACACATCCATTGTACCTTGCTCTACTTCTAGCGACGCGTAGTATACTGACAGCACCTAATTAGGTGCTGCTCAGGGGGGCAATGCTGGATATCACCAAGGACATTCAGTCGCTGACGACCTTCCGCCGCCGGTCCGGCGATTTGATGAAACAATTGAAGAAAAGCAAACGCCCCGTCGTGCTGACCGTCAACGGGAAGGCCGCGGCCGTGGTTCAGGACGCCGAAGCCTATCAACGGCTGCTTGATATTGCCGCTTACGCGGACGCCGGAGAAGGCGTGCGACAAGGCCTCGAGGACTCAAAGGAGGGCAAAACGCGGTCGGCGCGGGACGTTTTCCGCAAGTTCGAAGCCGCTCATGGCATATCAGGTTAAGATTACTTCCCGGGCGGAGCGCGACCTGGCTTTGCTGTATGAAGCGATCGACGCCGGGCACTCTAATGCCGCACTGAAATGGTATCTGGACCTCAAAGAAAACATCTTAAGCTTGGAACACCACCCAAACCGCTGCCCCATCATCGGCAAGAAGGATGGGCTCAGGCACCTGTTGTTCGGCAACAAGCCTCATGTCTATCGCGTCATATTCCGCGTCCTGGAGAAGCAAAAACACGTAGAAGTCCTCCACATCCGCCACGGAGCAAGGCGAAGATTCAAATAGCAAGCCCGCCGTTTAGCAGACAAACCCTTAATGGTCGTCGGCAGAAGAAGCTTTTTCCAGGGGGCTGAAGCCGGAGATGCGGCCCCACGCACTGGTACGCCAGTTGTCGGCCACTTCCTTGGCCAGAATCCACGGCGGGAGTTCGACGTAGAGATGCGCTGCGAGGGCCTTCAGGTAAGGCTCGTACATGTGGCGGAGCTTATCCAGCTTGGCGTTCGATTCCGGGGTGTCGAGGAAACCAAGCCCGGCGTCGGTCAGCTGTTTGCGCATGCGCTGCAGGTCTTCGGGTGGCAGGCGATCGGGTCCGGTGTTTCGAGGAGCGGCATAGAAGATCTGCGCCAGATCCACGACGGTGTGGCGGCACATGGCGAAGGTGAGTTTCGCCTGGCGCTGGCACGGCGAACTGCCGTCGGTAAGTATGAGCGCCGTTGCGTCCAGAATAGCGGTGAGCGCACCGAGCCAGGACTCGTTGTTGTGCTGCGAGCGAAAATAACTCACTACGGGGTAGGAAATGTGGCTTTCGAGAATTTCCGCCGACCAGTGCTCCCACTCGCGAAACAGAACTTCCAGAGCGTCGAGTTCGCCTGGTCCGGAGTGGCGCCGCAAAAGCTCCGCCGCCGTGGGAGGGGAACCCGCGCGCGCGTCGAGCATGACGATATTCACCTCGCGCCGCGAGAAAGCCTGGTAGATCACCGGCAAATAGCTCAGCATAAGAGCGAGGAATCCGAAGCCCAGGCCGCTCTCGACCACAATCATGACACGCTCAAGCTGCGTGTGCGGCGTTACGTCTCCGATTCCCAGCGTGAAGAACGTGGTGCCGCTCAAGTACAGGCAGGTCTGAAAGCGCGGATGCGTCGGGTCGGAATACGCGGCGCTGGAGAAGATCAGGCCGAACCCGATCACCAGAAGCGTCGCCCAGAAGACGAACAGCAAGAGGAGCGAAAGCGGCCCGTAATAACCGAGAAAGCTCTCGCGCAGCTTCTTGCGGCTCATAAGCCGCGCTGACGCGCGCCAGGGGCGCCACGTCACGCGATAAAACAACACGGTGATCCGCAGGCGGCGCGACACCCGGCGCGGCAGAACGATGGTCTCAAATGCTTCCAGCAGAATGGCCAGAACCAGGAACAGGCCAGCGGCGCACGAAAGAATCATGCAGCTTTTTCCAGTTTCGCCGTCATCGTGATTTCAGCCTTGAACAGGCGCGACACCGGACAATTCTGCTTCGCGCTGGCGGCGGCAGACTCGAACGCCTCGGCGGAAATACCGGGGACGTGGCCGGTCACGTCGAGGTGAATCTTCGAGATCGTCCAGCCGGCGTCGAGCTTTTCCAGCGTGACATTGGCCGTCGTGCGCAGGCTCTCGGGCTTGATTTTCATGGTGCCGAGCTGCGCGGAGAGAGCCATCGTGAAGCAGCCGGCATGCGCCGCGGCGATCAACTCCTCCGGGTTGGTCCCTTTGCCGTTTTCAAAACGCGTTACGAAAGAATACGGCGCTTCCGACAGCA
>CAZRKW010000179.1:0-8198 GCA_964600355.1 uncultured Acidobacteriaceae bacterium | reverse complement strand
TGATTACTAATACGTTGATGGAGTATTTCAGTAGTCAGCTGGATGGGCTGAGGGACTACCTGATACAAGAAACTGACTTCTTCGAACTTGTTGAAGCACTCCCTTTCCGTCTGGCACTATAAAATACAGGCCACCCCACTGGAAATTGACCAGGACCAGGACCATGACCAGCACGACAGCCTCGAAGGCGGACAGCTCGATTTCGGAACGCTGGATCGAAGCCAACCCGGCGCAATTCCACGAGAAGTTCAATCGCAAGAGCTTTGAAATCAGGCACTACCTGGCGACGCATCCCCTCTTTCAGCTTCCGAAGCTGCTGGAACTCGCCGACCGCACGCTGAAAACTCGTCCCAAGGAAATCTACTACGATGCGGGTGACATCAAGATTGACCAGCGCTGGGATGCAGTGCCCGAAAGGCCCTTTTCCGTGGTCGAGGCCATGGAACGCATCGAAACTTGCGGCGCTTGGTTCATTTTCCGCTCCGCTCAAAACGATCCGGAGTATCGGGTCCTGCTCGATCGCGGCTTGGCGGAAATCAAGGAGCATATCGGTCCGGGAATCGACTCGCAGATATTGGTCGAGGACATCATTATTTTCGTGACATCCCCCAAACGCGTGACCACGTACCATATCGACCGCGAATGCAATTTCCTGCTGCAAATCAAAGGCACCAAAACGATGTACGTCTTCGACCGCGAGGATCGCGACGTGCTTCCGGAAGAAGAGATCGAGCGTTTCTGGACCATCGATAACAATTCGGCCACTTACAAGCCGCATCTTCAGGACCGGGCCATCGCCTACAAGATGGCGCCAGGGCTAGGCGTGCATATTCCGGTGAACTCGCCGCACTGGCTCCAGAATGACGACAATGTCTCCGTTTCACTCAGCGTGAATTTCCAATTCAAGGATCCCCTGCGAGCCAACGCCTATCGCGCCAATTTTTTGCTTCGAAAACTCGGATTGAAGCCAACCCCTCCAGGGGTCTCTCCGGCTCTGGATGCCGTCAAATCGCAGGCCGTGAAGCCGATCGTCTGGGCCGCCAACAAGTACAAGCGCCTCCGCTGAGCCCCTGTTAACCATGCCTTTATGGTGACACTTCCCCTTATAGCATTCATCGGATGCTGGGCTGCACTCTACGTCGGAAATCGAGACTGGCGCACGAGCTTTATAGAGGCTGCGATTCTGTGGGCCGTGTGGCTGGCCTTGACAACGGAAACCCTGAGCAGCGTCTTCTGGATCTCCCAGCTGGGCCTGGCCGCGGCGTGGTTACTTGCGGCAGCTCTCGCATGGCTCGTGGCGGTCCGCAGGATGAAAATGCAATCCGCGGCTCTTGGTGATAACCCCGGTCGGACAGTGGCTGTCAAACTTTCTGGCATCGAACGCGCCTCGATCGCGGCTATCGTCGCGATTCTTGCACTGACAGCGGTCGTCGCCATTGCCGGGGCGCCAAATTCGTGGGATGCCATGCAATACAACATGCCGCGCGCGATCATGTGGCTCGAAAATCACAGCGTCCGCATGTACCCCACGGTCGACTATCAGCAGCTCATGATGAGCCCCTGGGCCGACTACGCAATGATGCACCTGATCGCGCTGCAAGGGAGCGATCGATTCGCCGATCTTGTATCCTGGTTCTCTTTTGCGGGAAGTATCGTCGGGGTCTCTTTAATTGTGAGAGAACTCCGAGGCAGCCGGTCGGCACAACTTCTCGCATCGCTGCTTTGCGCCACGATCCCAAGCGCTATTTTGTTCGCTTCCAGCAGTAAACCGGACGAAACGATCGGTTTCTGGGTCGTGGCCTGCGTATATTGCCTGCTGCGATGGCGCTCTGACCCAAGTTGGACGAATGCGTTGCTGGGCGCGGCGGCGATTGGGCTGACCGTGATGACGAAAGGCACCGCTTACGCGCTCCTGCCGGCGCTCCTGGTCGCGGTTTTCTGGATGTGGCCCGCAGATCGCCGGAGAAAGTTTCTTCCGTGGATTCCAGCCGTCGCCGTCATCATTCTGATGCTGAACGGCCCTCTCTACGTGCGGAACATGCGGCTGAGCGGTTCGCCTCTTGGCTTTGCTTCCGCCGACGGCGATGCCGACACTCTGGGCCAACGGCGTTTTGCCAATGGCACATTCAAGCCGCAAGACATTGCCGCAAATGTCCTGCGAAACGCCGCCCTGCACCTAGGAACAACCGGCCGGATCGACGCCCTGACGGAGAAGGTTTTCAGGGGAATGATTCGCGGCCTCGGCGCCGATCCCGACGATCCACGGATGATCGAGGGAGGGAATGCAGGGGAAACGATTCCATTCGGACTCAACAGCCTGTCTCTAACCGAGACCCGTGCTGGAAATCTGCTCGTTCTCTTTCTGTTTCTCACAGTTCTCCCGCTGATTCTTCTTATGCGCTCACCCTCGAAGCGGGAGACCGCCATCTTTACGATCGGGTTGATCGGTGCGTTTGTCTTTTTCTGTGCAAGCCTCCGCTGGCAGCCCTGGAATGGACGGTTTCATCTGCCCCTGTTCATGTTGGCATGTGCTGTGGTTGCGGTAGTGCTGTCTGAGGTCTGCCCCCGATGGATCGTCGCGTTCGTGGCGACCACAGTCATTGCTGGGTCTGTTCCTTTTATCCTCTTGAATTCTCCTCGGCCCCTTTTGCAAATCAGGGAGGCCCACAGAAGGGTACCTGTACCCAGTCTCTTGAGGATGGCCAGAGATAAGATGTACTTCGCGGATCAACACCTTTATCTTGCTGATTCGTTTTTCGCCGCAGCGCGCTTCGTGCAGGCAGCTGGGTGCCGCAACATCGGGCTCGACGCCTCGGTTCAGCACTACGACTATCCGATGCTGGCTCTGCTAAAGGCGGGTGTGGGAGGCCCGAACGTTCATTACGTGGGCATCCACAACCGGTCAGCGGCTTTCCCTACAAGCGCCGGAGATCCCTGCGCGGTCGTGTGCCTCGGTTGCAGTCTGGTTCATCAGAAAGCAGCGCAATACGGCGGCCCTTCCGTCTTTTCGACTTCCTTTGACCGAGTCGAAGTCTTTGTGCGTTCGGGACGAAGTGTCCGGCAACAGCAGGATGTGATTCCTCCCAACCCAGGATATTGTGGCTTGTTACCTCCCAATCAGCTGCAACAACTGCTGGGCGATCCAGTCACCCCCGCGCCCTATGCGAATTCCTGCGCGTACCAGGGATCGGCTGGCCGCGTCCTGGTCCGCGAACTCCCCAATGGAACCGATGCTCCAAACTTCGCCGACTTGGCGGGAGAGGGGATGGGCTCCCTTCCCGGGGGAGGCGAGGGATACTCCACCGTGATCGTTTTCGATGGCGGGTGGGGTGACCGGCCCGTCCTGGTGTACGTGAGTAAGAACGACCGCCTTTTCGGAATAAATCTCGATCTCACGCAGGGTTCCCCCAAAAACGAGGATTTTCTGCGGCTGGCCAATGAACTGCGCACCGGCCAGCCGGCGTTCGGAAATACTGCGCTACACTGATCGCCGAGGCGTTCTTGACTCTCCGAAAAGCTTCTGTCGAAGTTCTGGCTTCGGAACCTTGCCGCACCGTCCTGACGGGAATCGCCGGCATTCCCGGTGGCAGGCACGCCTTAAACGCCTTCAGCGGGCCCTACGGCTGGTATGCGACGTTTGAAGAAGGATGGAGGGCTGCGCGAAGGGCAAACCTGGTCGGCCACGAAGATCCCGGCGAAATTGAAGTCCATCTCCGCCATTCCGAATCCCTTCGCCCAAGCGACTACGCCGCGTTGTACTGGATTTCAAATATCCACCCGCGAAATCCAAGAATTTTTGATTTTGGCGGCAATGTGGGGAATGTCTACTACAGCTACTCGCCGCGCTTGCTGAATCTGGGGAACATCGAGTGGACCGTCTTCGATATACCGCTCATGTTGGAAAACGGACGCCGGATCGCAGCGGAACGAAAAGCTGCCTCTCTGCGGTTCGTGGATTCTCCAGGCGCCTTTGAGAGCGATCAAATCCTGCTGGTTTCAGGAGCATTTCACTACTGGGAAAAGGACATTCCTGCTTTTTTGCAGCAGTTCAACAACCCGCCCAAACATATACTGATCAATCGAAGTCCCGTTCACGAAACGCAACCTTCCTTCATCAGCGCTCAGCAGACCGCGTCCTGCGCTTTCCCGTGCAAGGTATGGAATTCGGACGAACTGATATCGTCGTTCGCGGCAGGAGGATACAAGCTCATCGACCGGTGGCGAGCTCTCGAATTGTCGCTGAAATTGCCGCTGTTCCCGAAGCTGTCAGTCCCCTTCTACTCCGGGTTCTATTTCTCGATGGAGAAAAGTGCCCAATCCTTCCCATTGCCCGCTGTTGCCAACGAGCGATAGCGAACACGCATACCCTCTCCATGCAATCGCTAGAGGCTACGACAATCTTTTCCCAGCCAGGACGCGTTGCGTCTTGTTGACCACTCGCCCCAATAGCTGAAGCGGAATCGCCGCCTTCATCGCTCGGGCCTTCAACGCATCTGCCGCCGGATGGGCTCCCAAATGGGCGGGGGAAATTCCCAATTGGCGAAGGCAATAATTGAAGGCGCGCGTGCGGCCCCGCGCGCGCGAAATGTCGGTTTGAAACACGAACGTGTAAGAAACGGAACGCGAGTCCCCCGTCCGCACCCAGTGAGGCGAGTTCTGCGGCTGGTGAAATCCCATCCCTGGCAGAAGCCGGAATACCTGCTCTCGTTGCGCGTCCAGTCCGCTGAATTCCACGTTGCCGATGTCCACTCTTCCGCGCACGTAGAAGCGCTCCATCTCCATTTCACTGGCGCTGTCGGGCGGATAGACGTGGTAGAACTTCTCTCCCTCGATTTGCGAAAAGAAACCGATCTCCGGGTCAAAGTGAATCGGGGTCGTGGTCGAACCGGAGCTGATCAGGATAGCTGACTCCAGCCGCTCAACCCGTTCGCGCCCGAGTCCCCCCAGCAGATCGACTACCTGCCCAAACAGTGTCTGAAGCAGGTCCCGGAAGCGCGCATCGTGGCTTTCGGGGAGCTTCAGCAATATCCGGCAGCTTACCTTATCGAGATTTTCGAGCGCCTCGAGGGGGCTGTGTCCTCCATTCGGCACGGCATAAAACTTCGTCTCCGGCGATGCGGCGCTTCCGGCTATAAAATAGTCGCGCGGAGAGCCGGAAAACTTCTCTGAAAGACTCCGCAGTGAATCGGCGGTAAACAAATCGAGCGTGCTTAGGTTGTGGGCGAAAGGAAAAGCCTGGCGGTCAAACAATTCCTTCAGACTCTCCTGGCGAAGATTCAGATGAGGGCTTTGGCTGGATTCCCCAGGAACCGGCTCTCGCTTCAATGCGGGTTTCGCAGCGGCGGTCATGATTCTTCTCCCCATCCGTCAGCGGCACGATCGCGAAGGGCGTCATGCGCGGAGGATGATTTGAACCTTGATGCTAACGCTTGCCGGATTTCAGGCTTGTCCGCACACTTGGAATACCGCGCTATAGCGCTGGACACAGTCTTTCCGGTTTCGGTTTAGGGGTTCCAGACCATAATACTTCCACGGCCAGTGGCGCCTTGCATCCAGGTCCAGTTCTGCGTTGTGGATTTGCTCCAATCGAATGGGTAGAGGTTTCAGATGGAGACGGCTTACAACCTTCTGCCGCACATTCAAATCGATTCCACGACAGACCAGTATTCCTCCGGGCCTCACGAGGCGCGCGACACTCATAAGAGCTGCGCTCGCATCAGCCGGCTCCATGTGGATCAGAAAATTATTCGCCAGGACGACGTCGCAGCTCCCGAATTTCGACGGAAGAGCAGGGTCGCGGGCATCGCCCTGGACCCATTGCGCTCCCCTTCGGACTGCGTCCTTCACGCGAAAAACCTGGCTATCCGTTTCGAACAATCCATGAAAGTCCTTATCGTAAATCGACCCGCGGAACTCCATGTCATCCCGCAAATAACAGGCCAGGCGGGCTCTCTCGAGAGCAGCTTCGGAAATGTCGACGCCGAAGGCAACAACGTCCAAATCTGGCCGAGCCTTTCGAAGCAGCCAAAGAAGCGAATAGAGCTCCGCCCCCGAGCTGCACGCCATGGAGCAAATCCGAACCGTGGCGCCTGAGGAAAAGCTGCCACTGATGATTTCGAGGACCGTAGAGAGCAGGGGTTCATTTCGGAGGAACCATGTCGAGTCAGACTGGCCGCGAGAGCTGAATTTGCGCGATAGTGCGTGAATACAACTCCCCACCAGCCGGCCCGGAGATCCTTCCCGCACTATGGGCGGTAAACGACGCCACACGGTGTCGCCTGCCTTGCCCACGTTTCGCAGTAACTCATATGACATGGAAGTATTCCGACAAGGGGAAATTACACCTGAGGGGCGTACGACTCAAAGGTTATTTGTATTCGGGCGGAAATTATCGAGGAGAAGCGGGCAATAATTAGGGTAGTCGACCGCTCGCAGGCTAACTACACATGTAATAAAGCAGAGGAGAGCCTTTGAACTATTTCTTCTCCGCAGCCTTCTCCATCGAATCTCGGAGGGCCCTCGCCAAATCCCGAACGAAAGGTTCCAGCAGCATGCCTGCCGGATAGACCCGCAGAGTTAGAATATCGTGTTCCTTTGCCAGTCCCGTCCAGTCCATTGGCGCGCCGAGGTACTGGGAGTACTGCCGCAAGGGACGAAAATCAGTGATCGTTCCCGGGTACGGCTTCGGCACATAACTCAATATGGCTCGGTCGTTCACGTCCCAAATCTTCGCCAGCACCGAGAATTCCGAATCGCTTCCGATTTTCCTCTCGAACCAGCCCCGCCAGACGCTGCTTCGATTCCAAAGAACCCTTAGTTTTTCCTGGATAAATTCAGATTTCTGCGCAAAGTTCAAAAGCCCGAAGTTCAGACAATGAAAGACTATTCTCTCCACCTGGTAAACCATTTTGTCATACAGCACGTTCCTTCGGATCTTTGCCCAATTGACCGTATCGAACAAAGCAAGCAACGCGACCTCTTCCCCTTGGGCCGTGAGCCGCTGCGCCATCTCAAGCGCCACCGTGCCGCCCATGCAATAGCCCCCGAGAAAATAGGGGCCGTGAGGCTGCACGCGCCGGAGCTCTTTGACGTAAAGCTCCGCCATATCCTCGATTCGCGTAAGCAGCGGACGCTGGCCGTCGAGCCCCTGGGACTCCAGCCCGTAAAAAGGCTGATCGGCGCCCAAACGTTGCGAAAGCGCGCGGTAAATCAAAACGCTTCCGCCGCCTCCGTGGATGCAAAAGAAGGGAGGGCGCGAGCCGGACGGCTGGATCGTGACCAGCGGGCTCCAGCCACCCGCTCGGGCCTTGTTGTCCAAAACATCGGCTAACTGCTCGATGGTCTGGGCTTCGAACAGAGTCGCGAGGGGGAGATTGGCATGGAATTCCCTTTCGATGCGGGCGAACAGCCGGACCGCGAGCAGCGAATTCCCGCCGAGGTCGAAATAGCTTTGTCGAATTCCGATCGGCGCCACGCCTAGCAGCTCCTCCCACAATTTCGTCAGCCGCTTCTCAGTGTCATTTCGAGCGACTGTGGTCTTTTCCGGGGCGCCAGTCGTAGGCCCGGCGGCTTTCGCTTTCACGGGAGCTGAAATCGGGAGTTCGGCGACGCGCCGATCAGGATCCTGTGTCATCACCTGGAGTATGTTGCAGTAATCGCAGAGAACGCGCCGAATCGTAGCCGGCTCGAAAAGGGCCGTATTGTATTCCAGCTGCAGCCGCAGGCCTTCGGCTCGTTCGATGATTCCCAACTGGATTTCAAACGGCGTTCCCAGCCCAAACGTGGGCATCGGAGTGATCGTCAAATTCTGCAATTGGCGCGGCTGCAGAAACGCCGTCTGGTAGAAAAAATAAAACTGAAACAACGGGTTGCGTCCATGCACCGCTCGCACTTTCAGCTGATCGAGCAGCACCTCGAACGGTAGCTCGGCGTGAGCCAGCGCGTTGAGCGTCACGTCCCGCACGCGAACCAGTGTCTCGCGCAGGGTGGGATTCCCTCCCGTTTCCACATGGAGCGCCACGGGACCCGAAAAAGGCCCGATCAGTCCTTCGGTTTCGGCACGCCGGTTTGCCACAGGCGATCCCACCGTGACTTCCGATTGATCGGCATAGCGCGACAGCAGAATCACGAAACCCGTAAGCAGGGTCATGAACATCGTCACGTTTTCCGACTGGCTCGCGGATTTAAGAGCAGTCGTT
>CAZRKW010000178.1:0-8288 GCA_964600355.1 uncultured Acidobacteriaceae bacterium | reverse complement strand
GCTCCTGCTCCATCCAGTCCATGGTGGCGGTGCCTTCGTGCACTTCGCCGATCTTGTAAGTCACACCCGTATAGAAAAGGATTCGCTCGGTGCAGGTGGTCTTACCCGCATCGATGTGCGCCATGATCCCGATGTTGCGGATGTGCTCGAGTTGGACTTGGCGTGCCATTTGAAATATTCGTCCGGGCTACCAGCGATAATGCGCGAAAGCCTTGTTGGCCTCCGCCATGCGGTGCACGTCTTCCCTCTTCTTCACTGCCCCTCCGCGGCCATTCGCCGCGTCCATAATCTCTTCGGCCAGCTTGTCGGTCATCGACTTACCCGAGCGCGTCCGCGCGTTCAAAACGAGCCAATGAATCGCGAGCGATTGCCGGCGGTAGGGATTTACTTCGACGGGCACCTGATAGTTTGCGCCACCGACGCGCCGCGTCTTCACTTCGAGTATGGGCTTGCAGTTGTCGACGGCTTTCTTGAACAGCTTGAAAGCGTCGTCGTTGGTCTTGGCCGCGACGTGGTCCATCGCTTTATAGAAAATCACCTGGGCGGTCGAGCGCTTGCCGTCATACATCATGCTCGAAATGAACTTCTGCACTAGGTCGCTGTTATAGACCGGATCGCCCGCGATCTTTCTTCGAAGAACCCAACCTTTACGAGGCATCTGTCAGATCTCCTACTTCTGTGCGGCTTTGGGCCGCTTGGCGCCGTATTTCGAGCGCCCCTGCTTGCGATTTTCAACGCCTGCGGCATCCAGCGTTCCGCGGATCACGTGGTAGCGAACGCCCGGCAGGTCCTTCACGCGGCCGCCGCGCACCAGGACGATCGAGTGCTCCTGCAGATTGTGTCCAATTCCGGGAATGTAGGTGGTCACTTCAGCGCTGTTGGTCAGCCGGGCGCGCGCTACTTTTCGCAGCGCGGAGTTCGGCTTTTTCGGCGTCTGGGTGTACACGCGAACGCACACGCCGCGCTTTTCAGGACATCCTTCGAGCGCCGGCGATTTTGTCTTGACCCGGATTTTTTCCCGGCCGTTCCGCACCAGTTGTGAAAACGTCGGCACGCCTTCCCCCTTGCCTCTCAAAACCCTGCATCACCAGTTTGTGTACGCGTGGAGATTCGACCCGCGCAGTACTCTGCGGGTGCATGAACAGAAAGGCCGCCAAACCTTGAGGAACTACAAGGTGCTCCGTGCGGACGCTTCACCCCGAGGAGTGAACTGCATCTGCTCAAATACGGAGGAGGCATTCACGGCTTTGCGGGGCTGGCGCCCCATTTCGGCCGCTCTTTCAGATCCCGTTCCGTTCCACGTTGTTCCGGGACCGAAAGACTTCCCTTCACCACACCAGGCCCGAAGGCCTTTAGACAACCGCGCAAGTATAGGAAAAACAACAACTCATGTCAACTCGATTCCTCTGTGGAAATCGAGGAGGCTATTTTGCGTGGGTTGCCAGACTCGCCAGCTGCCGGATTTGGGCTTCAAACGCGTGCTTTGATTTAGACGAGAGCCGACGCGAAAACAGAGGTCGCTATCCTTTGCCACTCAGTATACAGCTATATATGTAGTTTCAGTGCCTGGTGGACTGTAAGTATCTGCTTGTTATGGTTTTACTGATGGCGAGGGCTGCCAGGCCCGATGACCGCGAACAATCCCCGCTCACCGTTTGGGTCGCGTACAGCTAGCTACGACATGATTGTTGATTGCTAACTATCACCCCCGCGGATTCTTTACGGATGCCTAAATTCAGGCCTAGACTGAGGGCGCCTTTTCAACAGGGAGCATCAGTGAATTTCTTCTGGATACCGCGTCTCTGCATCCTGACGCTGCTGGTTCTGCCGTCGGCAGGTGCGCAGCAGGTAGCTCAAACCCGGCCCCAAACTGCGGAAACCCTGCGATCCGGAGCGGTGATCACCGGGAAGTATTCCACCGAGCCATACGTAATCGAGAAGTATACGACTGCCTTGCGGTTCGAAGACGACGGCACCGCCGAGCGCACTATCACTGCGCGAATCCGCATCCAGAACGACGCGGCAGCCAAACAGTTCAGCGAGCTTTCCTTCGCTTTTGACGCGAACGCGGAAGAATTGAAGGTCGCGTTCGTGCGCGTCCGCAAATCAGACGGGTCGGTAGTCGATGTGGACCCGCACTCCATCACCGAAGAGATGTCGCCCGCAGTCCGCGATGCACCCGCCTTCGCCAATGCGAAGGAGAAGCACATCGCCGTGCCGATGTTGCAGTCCGGCGACACGCTCGAATACGAAACCGCTACTCGCGTGACACATCCTGCCGCGCCCGGCCAATTCTGGACGCAACATGCTTTTGTGAAGGATGCAATCGCCCTCGACGAACGCCTCGAGATCAGCGTTCCGCGAGGCCACAGAGTGACTGTCCGCTCGCCGGGGTTCCTTTACGCCACCGACGAGACGACCGACACGACACACACAATCTATCGCTGGAAGCATGTGAATACAGCGATCCCGCCGGAGAGCGGCGAGGACGCATCGCCGTCCCGAGCGAGAAAAATCCCACAACCCGACATTCAGCTCACGAGCTTCGCGAGCTGGAGCGAGGTGTCTCGCTGGTACGCCACACTCGCGCGCAACTCCACCGGCACGACGCCCGAACTTCGCGCGAAGGCCGCGGATTTGATCGAGGGACATTCGACCGAGCTCGATAAGGCTCAGGCGATTTACGAGTATGTTGCCCGGAACATTCGTTACGTCGACCTGCCGCTGGGAGCCGCCGGCTTTACGCCGCACACTCCCTCCGAAGTTTTTAACAATCAATATGGGGATGCGAAAGATAAGAACGCCTTGCTTGCGGCCATGCTGCAGGTAGCCGGGATTCAGGCAAATGCGGCGCTAATCCCGCAATCGCAAAAGCTCGACGTTTCGGCACCGTCTCCTTCGCAATTGGATCACGCGATTACAGCCGCTGCGTTAGGCGAGGGAATCGTCTGGATGGATTCGACACCCGAGGTCGCGCCGTTTCGCTTTTTGCCTCCTTCGTTGCGCCACAAGCCGGCGTTGCTTGTCTCAGCAGACGGAGCCGGGAAAATTGTCGAGACTCCCGCCGACCCGCCGTTTCCGTCCACGCAGCAAGTGGACGTGGAGAGCCACGTCAGCGATCTGGGCAAGCTGACGGCGCACGTCCACTATCAAATGCGCGGCGACAACGAATTCGTCCTGCGGCTGGCCTTCCGCCGCACGCCGCCGGCGCAATGGAAGGATCTCGGTCAAACACTTCTGACCCTCGACGGCCTGCATGGCGAGGTCACGCTGGCAAAATCAAGCGACCCTCTCGATACGCGAGGGCCCTTCGAGGTGGATCTCGAATATACGCAATCAAATTTCCTGGACTGGGCGAGCAGCCGGTCCAGAGTCGGGCTGCCTCTGCTTTCGATAGGAATGCCCGATGCGCCCAGGAACGCCGCTCTCCCGATCACGCTGGGAAGTCCGCTCCGCGTGGTTACCCACCTCTCGTTGTCTTTCGCGCCGGGATATGCGGTATCCGCTCCGGTGGGGATTGCCATCACGCGCGATTACGCCGCGTTCCAATCGAGCTATCGATGGAAAGACGGCACCCTCACCGCCGACCGTTCGCTGGATTTTAAAATGCGCGAACTTCCTGCGTCGGGACGAGGCGATTACCTGGCTTTCACACACGGCGTGGAGGCCGATCAAACGCAGCCTTTGATTGTGGCGAACGATTCACCAAGTCCGCGCGCGGTTCCCCCCGAAGCCGGGGCGAATGACCTCTTCGAGGCCGGGAGCGCCGCGCTGGCCGCGAACAACGCGCCATCCGCGATCCCTCTGTTCGAGCGCGCGGTCGTATTGGATCCCTCGCACCCAGAGGCGTGGAACAATCTTGGCCTCGCACATTTGCGCGTGGCGCATTTCGCTGAGGCCGTGGCCGCGTTCGAGAAGCAACTCCAGATAAATCCCGCCGACGCGCACGCTCACAACTACCTGGGGCTTGCCTTCGAGCAGCAGCAGAAATACGAGGAAGCCGCGGAAGCCTTCCGCAGGCAAATGGAGATCGATCCGCTCGATCCCATCGCCCATAGCGCGCTGGGCACGATCCTTCTGGCCCAGCACCGCTATTCCGAAGCAGCTCCCGAGCTCGACAAAGCGACGGTGTTAACGCCGGACAAAGCGGAACTTCAGATCGGCCTGGGAGAGGCTTACATCAACCTGGGCCAGAACGACAAAGCAGCCGAGGCCTTCGAACGCGCCGTGGCCATTTCTCCTACCCCGGCCATCTGGAACAATGCCGCCTTCCACCTGGCAGACCACAAAGTGAATCTCGCCACGGCGCAGAAATACGCCGAATCGGCGCTATCGGCCGCAGCCGCCGATCTCTCCAAAGTCGATTTGCAGCACATGACCGCCGCGCAGATTCGAGAATTCGTAAGCATCGGAAACTACTGGGACACGCTGGGCTGGATTTATTTTCAGAAGGGCGACCTCGATGCGGCAGACCGCTACATCCGCGCCGCCTGGCTCCTGGAACAGCACGGCGAGATCGCCGATCACCTCGCGCAAATTTACGAAAAGCGCGGGAATAAAGAGGAAGCCATCCGTGCCTGCGCGATCGGACTCGCCGCCGCTCATCCAAGCCCCGACACGCGCGCGCGCCTCACGCTGCTTCTCGGCGGGAACTCCCAAATCGACGATCTGGTCAGCCAGGCCAAGCCGAAACTCACCAGACTCCGCACTTTACCCGCTGGAAAGCTCCTGAATGAAAACGCACAGGCGGACTTTGCTGTGCTTCTTTCCCCCGCGAGGGCGGCCCCGCATACTACCCAGGTGGAATCGGTGCGGTTCCTGGGAGGAAGCGAAAAGTTGCGTGCCGCTGGGGAACACCTGCGGGCGCTGAATTACGGCCCAATTTTCCCCGACGCTTCGTCTATAAAATTGGTGCGCCGCGGCACTCTTTCCTGTTCCGCCGCAACGGGTGAGTGCAGTTTTATCCTGCTCACTCCCGACGAAATGGCCTCTAGCAATTGAATTGACGCTCTTCTCTGCGGCAGCATAGCCATCGGGGATCTCGTCAAATCACTTCAGGCACACTTGATCCATGCAGGAAACTGCCTGGCACTTGCAGAGTGACGGGCTTACTTCAATTCGAGGAGTTCTTTTTCCTTCAGCGCGGAGAGATCTTCGATCTTTTTCGTTTCCGAATGGGTGAGCTTCTCGAGTTCGTCGAGCGAGCGCTTCTTATCGTCCTCGCTGATTTTTTTCTCTTTCTCGAGTTTCTCGACAGCCTCTTTCAAGTCGCGGCGGATATTCCGAACGGCGGTGCGGTGATTCTCAAGAACCTTGTGAATATGCTTCACCATGTCTTTACGCCGGTCCTCGGTTAGCGAGGGGATCGGCACGCGCACCACCTTGCCGTCGTTGGTGGGATTCAAGCCTAGGTCGGAGGTGCGAATGGCCTTGTCGATCAGGGGCACGGCGCCGGGATCCCACGGCGAAACCACTATGGTCGAGGGGTCGGGAACATTCAGCGTTCCCAGTTGGTTGATGGGCATTGGTGTGCCGTGATAGTCCACGCGAATGTGATCGAGCACCGCGACATTCGCTCGCCCCGTGCGGACTCCCGAAAGCTCCTTACGAAAGTCCTCCACGGCCTTTTCCATCCGGATCTTCGCCTGCACCAGAGCATCCTTGCTGGTGGCAACTGTGCTCATCGAAATGTAGCCTCCGCTTGGAGCGTCACGCCGCGGTCACCGTTGAGCCGACTCTGTCTCCCAGCACGACGCGTTTCAAATTTCCCTGCACGCCCATATCGAAGACGACGATGGGCATCTTGTTGTCCATGCAAAGAGAGATCGCCGTCGAATCCATCACCGACAAGCCCTTTTGCAGAACATCCAGATAGGTGATCTGCTCGAATTTCCTGGCATTGGCCACCTTTTCCGGGTCAGCGTCGTAGATCCCATCCACGCGGGTGGCTTTCAGAATCACGTCGGCCTTGATCTCCATGGCGCGCAGCGCGGCCGCCGTATCGGTGGAAAAATAGGGGTTGCCGGTGCCGGCCGCGAAGATGACCACGCGCCCTTTTTCCAGGTGACGAGCCGCGCGCCGGCGAATGAAAGGTTCGGCAACCTGGTGCATCTCGATCGCGCTCAAAAGCCGCGTGGTGCAGCCGGCCTTCTCAAGCGCGTCCTGCAGCGCGAGTCCGTTGATCACCGTGGCGAGCATGCCCATGTAATCGCCGGTGGCGCGATCGATGGAAAGCTCTCTTTGCCGGGTCCCGCGAAAAATGTTGCCGCCGCCCACCATCAGCGCAATCTGCACGCCGAGGTCCTGTACGCCCTTCACCTCGTGCGCGATGCCCTGAATCGTACTGGCGTGAATGCCAAAAGCGTCCGGACCCGAAAGCGATTCGCCGGAAAGCTTCACCACGATTCGCCGGTAGACCGGGCCGGATCGCTTCGCGGCGCTGCGCTTTGCGTTCCCGCGCTTCAACGTTGCGGCTGATGTCATTGGAGGTGTATTCGAATCCTGTCCGCGGAGATTCCCGTGCCGTTCGCGGAATTGTTCAGCGGGTACTTCCTGAATGCGCCAGACGATGCCGAACGGCGCCGGGCGTTACGCCCAGCGAATTTTCGCACAAGATTAGAAGGGGTGCCAGCCAAGAAAAAACTGTGCCTACGGATTCGAGGTTTCCGTTCCCTCGGAAGCCGAGGCTCCGCCGTCCATCTCCCCGACCTTGAACCGCGCAAAACGCCGGATGGCGATGTTTTCACCGAGCTTGGCTATGGCCTGGTCGACGAGTTCCTTCACCGTGGTGCCTTCATCCTTGATGAAGTGCTGTTCGTAGAGGCAGTTTTCTTCGTAGAATTTTTCCATCTTGCCGTTGACGATCTTCTCGATCACGGCGTCAGGCTTGCCCGTCGCTTTGGCCTGCGCGCGATAGATGTCGCGTTCGCGGTCGAGGGTTTCCTGGGTCACTTCCTCGCGGCGCAGGAATCGCGGGTCGAGCGCGGCGATATGCATCGAAACGTCGTGGCACAGCCGCTGAAAATCCTCGGTGCGAGCCACGAAATCGCTTTCGCAGTTGATTTCGGCCAGCACTCCGATCTTGCCGCCCGCGTGGATGTAGCAACCCACCAGGCCTTCCGACGTAGCCCGCTGCGCCTTTTTCTGCGCGGCTGCCTGCCCTTTTTTGCGCAGGATGTTGATGGCCTGCTCGACGTCGCCGTTGGCTTCCAGCAGCGCATCGCGGCACGCCGTAAAACCCGCGCCGGTGCGGTCCCGCAGATCCTTTACCTGCTGCGCCGATACATTCTTCCCAGTCTCAGTTGCCATGAATGCACTCAATTCCTTTTCGATGAATTCGGGCCTGACTTCGCCGGCCGGATGCGGAGAACCCGTGCGACAGTCCAGCAGCAACCCGTTCGAGGTGTCTTACGCTTTGGAACTTGTTGTTTGCGGACTTTCCTCGTTCTCAGTCACAACGGGCACTTCTTCGGGAAGAGTCGCGCCCTCGCCCTCGACGAAGTCGCCTTCCTGCTTCTCGTAGACTTCGTAGGCGCTCGTATCCACGTAATCGACGCTCTCTTCGCCGCCGGCCTCGCCGACCTTCTGATCGGCAATCTGCGCCTGCTCGAAGGACTGGCGGCCCACGATCACCGCATCGGAAATCTTCGAGGTGAACAACCGAATGGCCCGCAGCGCGTCGTCGTTGCCGGGAATGACCCAGTCGACCAGGTTCGGATCGCAATTCGTGTCGACGATGGCCACCACCGGAATTCCCATGCGCCGCGCTTCGCGGACGGCGATCACTTCGGAATTCGGGTCAATCACAAACATCACGTCGGGAGGAGTGGACATGTTCTCGACGCCGGCAAAATTCTGCTGGAGGTGCTTCAATTCGCGCTCGAGCCGCGCGCCTTCCTTCTTCGAGAACTGCGCCATACGGCCGTCTTCCACCATGGCCTTCAGCAACTTCAGCCGCTTGATCGATTTCTGGAGAGTGACCCAGTTGGTGAGCGTGCCGCCGAGCCAGCGGTGGTTCACATAGAACATTCCGCAGCGCTGGGCTTCTTCGGTGATGGCTTCCTGCGCCTGGCGCTTGGTGCCCAGGAACAGGACGACCTTGCCCTGCGCGGCCTGCTCGGACACGTAGCGCGCCGCATCGCGGAACATCTTCAGCGTCTTCTGCAGGTCGATGATGTGAATGCCATTGCGTTCGCCGAAAATATATTCCTTCATTTTCGGGTTCCAGCGCCGGGTCTGGTGGCCGAAGTGAACGCCGGCCTCCAGTAGTTCCTTCATTGTAATTTCGA
>CAZRKW010000177.1:5073-8300 GCA_964600355.1 uncultured Acidobacteriaceae bacterium | reverse complement strand
AAGCTGGTGAAGGATCACATGAGCATCTTCATCAATTTCGAGGAAACGCCCGATCTTCCCGAGGAAGCCGTCGAGAACTACGCCGATCCGCGCCTGGAATTCCTGGACCGCTCGGTGGAAGAACTCGAACTTTCCGTGCGTTCCTACAATTGCTTGAAGAACGCCAACATTCAGAACCTGCGCGAGCTCGTGCAGAAGACCGAGTCCGAGATGCTCAAGACCAAGAACTTCGGGCGCAAGTCTCTGAACGAGATCAAGGACATCATGCACAAGATGGGCCTGAGTCTCGGCATGAAATTCGACGAGCACGGCCGCATCATCTGGCCGCCGCTCCCCAGCCAGACCTCGCCGTCCGTTTCCGAGGAGACCGCCACTTTCTAGGCCGGGATAAACATGAGACACCTTAACTCAGGCTTCAAACTTGGAAAACAGCCGGCGCATCGCCGGGCCGTTCTGCGCAATCTGGTCACGAACCTGATTGAAAAGGAGCGGATCCAGACCACCGTGCTTCGGGCAAAAGCTGCCAAGCCGATCGCCGAGCGCATGATCACACTCGGGAAGCGCGATTCTCTGCATTCCCGCCGGCAGGCTGCGGCGTTTCTCATGACCACCGGCGCCACCAAGAAACTTTTCTCCGACCTGGCGCCGCGGTTCGCGGATCGTCCGGGCGGTTACACGCGGATCATCCGCGTGGGATGGCGCATCGGGGACGGCGCGGAACTCGCCATCCTCGAATTCATCGGCTCCGAGCTGAAGAAGAAGGAACGGAAACCCAAGAAGGCCGTGGCCGAAGAAGCCCCCGAAGAAAAAGAAGCGGCAGCGAAGTCCTAAATCCGCTTCACAACCCGTTTTGCGAAAGGCCTGCTTCAGCCATCTGAGGCAGGCCTTTTTTTATTGCGCTCTTGCCTAACGAAGGCTCTATGCAGACGCGCCCTGATTCGTTCGCTTCTGCCGCTCCCGCACGTGCCCCCACAGAAGCACCAGTCCGGCGACTGCCTGCGCAGCCGTTCCGCCCGAGGTATCCAACAGCACGTCCGAAATCCTCGGAGTTCGCCCCGGAACGAACGATTGGTGAAACTCATCCAGCGAAGCATAACCCGCCACGATCAGGATCGCCGCCAGTGCCCACCGCAGGCGCGTATCGTGCCGCCCCGCGCGAATAGCCCTAAGGATTAAGAGGCTCAAAATGAAGTACTCCACGAAATGAGCCGTCTTGCGGATGATGTGGTGGAGCAGCAGCAGTGTATGGTACGAGGCTTTCGGCAGAAACCAGTGCAGGATGGGAATGATCACGGCGCCCGTCTTTTCGTCGGTGAAAGCGCCCGTCGAGAAACAGGAAATCAACCCGGCCCACAGGAGCGCAGGCCACCAGAGCGCGATCCAGCTTTGCCGCGGGGCTCCCGGCGAATTCGGTGCGTTCGGAGGCGGAACCTCTTTCTCGGAAGGGCTCAATTATTCCAACCGGTAGTTGGGCGCTTCCCGCGTGATGATCACATCGTGGACGTGGCTTTCGCGCAGTCCCGCCTGCGAGATGCGGATGAATTTGCCGCGCTCCTGCAATTCTTTCAGAGTCGCCGCGCCGCAGTAACCCATTCCGCTGCGCAGGCCGCCCACCAATTGCTCGACGAGTCCCGATAACGGGCCTTTGTAAGCAACCTGCCCTTCAATTCCTTCCGGCACGGACTTCCCCCGCGCCGCGCCCTCCTGAGCATAGCGGTCCGCCGAGCCTGCCTCCATCGCCCCCAACGATCCCATGCCGCGATAAGACTTGAATGTCCGGCCCTGATAAAGAATCGTCTCGCCGGGCGACTCTTCGGTGCCCGCAAAAAGTCCGCCGATCATCACCGCGGAAGCCCCTGCCGCAATAGCCTTGGTAATATCGCCGGAGAATTTTATCCCGCCGTCGGCGATCACCGGCACTCCCGAGCCCTGCGCGGCGCGGTAGCAGTCGAGGATGGCCGTGATCTGCGGCACGCCCGCTCCGGTAACGATTCGCGTGGTGCAGATCGATCCCGGTCCGATGCCCACCTTCAGCCCGTCGATGCCGAGCGCGATCAAGTCCCGCGCGCCCTCAGCCGTCGCGACGTTTCCCGCAAGCAACTCCAGTTCCGGGAATTTTTGCTTCACCTGGCGAATGGCATCCATAACGCGCGAGGTGTGCCCATGCGCCGTGTCGATCGCCACGGCGTCCACCTTCACGCGCGCCAGTTCCGCGGCCCGCTCCAGAAAGTCGCCGGTCGCCCCGATGGCCGCGCCCACGCGCAGGCGCCCATGTTCGTCTTTGGTAGCGTTCGGGAATTCAATCTTCTTCTGAATGTCCTTGACGGTAATCAAACCCTTCAGATTGAAATCCTTGTCCACCACGAGAAGCTTCTCGATGCGGTGCGTCTGCAGGATGCGTTCAGCTTCGTCGAGCGTGGTGCCCACCGGCACGGTGATCAGGTTGTCTTTCGTCATCACGTCGCTGACGCGCTGATCCAGATTGCGCTCGAAACGCAGGTCGCGGTTGGTGAGAATTCCCACCAGGCGCGTGCCGCGCGTCACCGGCACGCCCGAAACCTTGTACTTATTCATCATGTCGAGCGCCTGGCGCACCGTCATTTCCGGCGCAATCGTCACCGGATCCACGATCATGCCGCTTTCCGAGCGTTTCACGCGGTCCACTTCCTCGGCCTGCCGGTCGATGGTCATGTTGCGATGGACGAAACCGATCCCGCCCTGCCGCGAAATGGCAATCGCCAGCCGCGAATCCGTCACCGTGTCCATCGCCGCCGCCACGATAGGAATATTCAGCGAAATCTTGCGGGAGAGGCAGGTGCGAGTGTCCGCGTCCGCCGGCAACACGGACGATTTGCCCGGCAGCAGCAGCACATCGTCAAAGGTCAGGCCCTCCTGAATAGGTCCGTCAATCATCATTTCTCCAGTTAGCGGTTCGGAGGCCCAGCCCCGGCCTCAACGCATCCGTAAAAACCGAAGCCCAGCCGGAATCGCTGGGCTCGAAAAAATTGTCTTGGTAGCAGCTTAGAAACATGAAGTGAATAGCAATTTTAGGCGCTTCCCGTTTTCAAAGCAAGCCGGCCACCAACGCGCCGGTCTGCCTCCTCAACCTCCTCTGCCTCCCAGCCGCGAACTACACCCTTGCATTCGCACATTCGCGGTCTAAGATGGGCGCATGATGTCTCCCGCTAACCCTCTAGGCGAACTCGGCAAAGCGCTGCTGGCGGTCG
>CAZRKW010000177.1:0-4973 GCA_964600355.1 uncultured Acidobacteriaceae bacterium | reverse complement strand
ATGATGTCTCCCGCTAACCCTCTAGGCGAACTCGGCAAAGCGCTGCTGGCGGTCGGCATCGTTCTGGTGGTTGTCGGGATTTTCCTGGTTTCAGGCGCCAGACTGCCATTTCGCCTCGGGCGACTCCCGGGCGACATCGCCTACCAGGGACGCAACGGCAGCTTCTATTTCCCAGTCGTTACCTGCACCCTGCTGAGCCTCGCGCTCACCCTCATTATGTGGATCGTGAATCTGTTCCGCCGCTAAGATATAAGATAAACGATGAGCCAGACACTCCTCTTCGACCTCCAGCCCCAGCGGCGTGTATGGAAGGTCAGCGAACTCACCGAACAGATCGGCGCCCTTCTCGAGGGAGCCTTCCCCGACGTCTGGATCGAGGGCGAGGTATCGAACTGCCGCCCGGCGCAATCCGGCCACCTCTACTTCACGCTCAAGGACGCCCGCTCGCAGATCCGCTGCGTCTGCTTTCGCGACCAGGCCCGCCTGCTCAAATTCCGACCCGAAGACGGCCTGCACATCACCCTGCGAGGCTCGCTGGGCGTCTACGAGCCGCGCGGTGAATACCAGGTGTACGTCACCCACATCGAGCCCGTCGGCCTCGGCGCGCTGCAATTGGCCTTCGAGCAGCTCAAAAAACAGCTTCAGGCGGAAGGTCTGTTCGAAGAGACGCGCAAAAAACCTCTCCCGGTGCTTCCCCGCTGCATCGGCGTGATCACGTCGCCGGGCGGCGCGGCCATTCGCGACATCCTGCGCGTGCTGAAGCGCCGCTTCGCCAACGTCCACGTGCAACTCTACCCGGTGAAAGTGCAGGGAGACGCGGCGGCGGGCGAGGTCGCAGCCGCCCTGCGCTACTTCAATCGAGTGAAGTTCGCGGACGTGCTCATAGTAGCCCGGGGAGGCGGCTCGCTCGAAGATCTGTGGGCGTTCAACGAAGAGGTGGTAGCGCGGGCCATCGCGGCGTCCGCCATCCCGGTGATCACCGGCGTCGGCCACGAAACCGACTTCACCATCGCCGATTTCGTAGCCGATATGCGCGCTCCCACGCCCTCGGCGGCGGCGGAAATCGTCCTGCGCTCCCGCCAGGAATTCGAGCGGCACATCGCCGACTACCAGCGCCAGCTGGTCCACCACGCGCGCTACCTGCTGTCGCAAAAGCGGCATCGCGTGCGCGACCTGCAAACGCACCGCGGCTTTCGCCAGATGGACCTTCGCCTGCGGAGCCATCGCCAGCAGATCGACGAACTCTCTTCCTCCCTCGCCACGGGTCTTCGCCTGCGCCTAGCCACCGCGCACCAGCGGCTCGCGCGAGCGAGCGCGCGGATATCTTCCTTCGACCTTCGCGCCCGTGTCGCGGTTCTGCGGCGGCGAATCGAAGCCCACCAAGGCGCTCTGCGGACGGGTCTCGAGCGCCTGGTGACTCAAAAACGGCGCCGCTTCACTGCCGCTCATGTCCGCTTTGCGGCGCTCGATTTGCGGTCGCGCGTCGGCAGGCTTCGGCGCGTGTGCGAGCAGCGCTCCGCCGAATTGCTCAGCCGCATGGACCGCCTGCTGATTGCCCGGAGGAGGAAGCTCGAATCCGCGGCGCTGCAGCTCAACGAACGCAGCCCGTTCCAAATCCTCGAACGCGGCTACGCCATCGTCTACGACGCCTCCGGCCGCGTCGTGCGCTCTCCGGATCAGGTGGAAATCGGGAACGAAATCGCCGTGCGACTGGCTCGCGGGCAGCTCGACGCAACCGTCCGCAAAAAAAAGAAGCAGGAGTAAGAGGAAACGGAAACACCCGTCGAGATTCTAGGCGACCGGGTGATGAGGAAGAGGCTGCGGCATTCGCCTCGGCATTCGGCCGAATCGCAAGCCGCCAAAGCGCCGCCGCGCCGGAGCAGCCTGCACCGCGTCATCTGGAGTCGCCGCGATTTCCGGCAGCCGGAACAGCATTCCCACCAGCAGCCACAAGAAAGCGTTGTTGATGTAATTCTGGTACGCCGACGTTCCTCCAAAAGTAAGCGGGATCAGCAGCATGAACGCAAACCACGTAATCGCAAAAGCGATCGGGAAAAAAGGCGTCTGCCGGAGCCTCCGCGCAATATTCCAGCAGGTATAGAGCAGGCAACCCGACCAGAAGATCCACAGCACCGGCGCAAGAATCCCCATCTCCAGAATAAGTTCGCCCCAGCCGGATTCGGTCCATATGCCGCGGTAGGAAGAATGCAGCAACTTCGCCACATACTGCAGCCCCAGCGACGCGGTGCCGATCCCGTTGCCCAGCATCCAGTTGGGATCCTGGAACGCTGTCGCGAGATTCTCCATCGGGTAGGAAACCCCCCGGTAGTGCAGAGCCGACGCCGAACTGAACGGGCTCAGCGTCTCCAGATAAAAGCTCACGCGGGAGCCAACCTCGGCCGGATACAGCACCACAGCCAGGGAAACTCCGGCCACGATGATCGCCGACGACCAGCCAAGTATTTTCACCACCTTGTGAACGATCCGCGAACGCCACGACGCCCCCCACATCAGCCCCATCGTCAGAACAAGCGCCGTGAACGCCACGTAGACCACCGCGGTGCGGGAGCCGCTAAAAAGCGTCGCAGCCGCGATGGCCCCGATCGAAGCGAATACCGGCTTGCGCTGGCCCTTCCCGGAAAGCAGCAGGTAGCCCACGGCCCCGATACTTAAAGTCGCCGAAAGCATCAGGTAAAGCGCGAACCGCCCGGGGCTCACGAAGACCGAATTCGGCAGGGACAGCACCTGCCCCGAAATCGGCGCCACTTTTTCCAGATTGGCCATATCAACCAATTCGGGAGCCAGGGTGCCAGGATTGAAAAACGAGTTGCCGAGCACCGCCTGCATCATCCCCACCGCCGAGATAACGATCGCCAGAACCGCATTGCCCACGAGAAACTTCTGCAGGTCCTCGCGATTGCGCAACAGCGCGTATCCCACGAACATCATTGGCACATAGAAAAAATCCAGCTTGAACCCCAGCAATCCATACAAAATACTGGGCGACGAAGGATTGAATATCTGCAGCGCGCCCAGCCAGACGAAAAGACTCACGGGGAACCACAACAAAAACGGCGGCCGGAATCTTCTCTCCTTATGCCGCGACACGGCGGAAAAGAGGCAAATATAGATCAGCGCGGCAAGCGCGTCCTTGCCGAAGAAAAGCGCCGTGCCGTTTCCCATGTATTTCCGGACAAAATCCTCGAACAGCAGCCAGACGTTGAAGAAACAGAAACCCAGGCGCCAGTTTCGCAGAATCGAAAAGGTGGCCGCGGCTCCCGCCAGGCCGATGGCGGCCGTCTCCAGAAATCCCAGGTCGCCGGTGAGAATGCGTCCGGCCACTTCGCGAGCGAGAAAAATGCCGAGAACGAAAAACGCCGCGGTGATCCACGCTTGCTCGTGAATGGTGCGGACGCCGCGGGTCAGCAACGTTTCATACCCCGGCCTACGATACCATATCGATATATCGCGCAGGTGCTTCGTGCGGACGCGGCGTGCCTTTAACCACGGTGCCTTAAATCAAGTTGTCTCGATGCCGGGGGAAGCGATACGATACGCGTCATTCGGTTAGCGCGCGCGTCCCGTGCGACCCGATTCGAAGGAGGTTTCATGAAGAGGCGAGAATTTCTGGCTTCGGCCGCAGTAGCGTCCCTGGCGGCGGCCACAGCGCCGAATTCCCTGAGCGGCGCGGCCGACACCGGCGCGGGAAATCGCGAGTTCTACCAGCTGCGGCGTTATCAGCTCGCCCGCGGGCCGCAACTGAAGCTCGCCGACGATTATTTCCGGCTGGCGCTGGTTCCCGCCCTAAACCGGTTGGGCCTCACGCCTGTAGGGGTATTCAATCTGACGATCGGTCCGGACACGCCGGCGATGTACGTACTTATACCGAGTTCCACCGTAGATGCACTGACAAGCATTGAAAACCGCCTCGCGCAGGATGCCGAGTACGCCAAATCCGGCACGGATTTCCTGAAAGCCCCGGCAAAAGAGCCCGCTTTCCATGAGGTGGAAATCTCGCTCATGCAGGCTTTCGAGAACATGCCCAAGCTGAAGGTCCCGGCGGCCGCCGCGGACCATCGGCCGCGCCTTTTCGAGCTGCGGACATACAAAAGCCCGAGCGAAGAGTTGCACAAGAGAAAAGTGGGCATGTTCAACTCCTCCGAAATGGCGCTGCAGGCGCAATACAACATGGGAGCCGTGTTTTACGGCGACACGATCGTCGGCGCGCGCATGCCGAACCTTACCTACATGCTCGCGTTTGACAATCTCGCGGACCGTGAAAAGAAATTCCTGGCCTTTAACGACTCGGATGGATGGAAAGCGCTGCTGGCCGATCCCCGCTATCCGCAGGAGATCGTTGCCACGGTGACGAACTTCATTTTGACCCCCACCGCCTACTCCCAGATATAAGATGTTGTCGAGGCAGTGCCCGCTCCCCGGCCGCTGTTTTGGCATTTCCGGCATCATCCCACCCGGGCCCGTTGCGAAGGAGATAACACCAGACCCATTGAACCGCAATTAGTTATTGACAGATGCCCCCTTTTTGGACTATACGTCTTGGCCATAGAATCAACTTTACTGACTGATCAAAAAAAATTGGCAGTGGAAACGCAGGTCGCGGGTGTATGCCGACGCTGCGGCCTTTTGGGAACTAAGACTGTGTATGTTCGCGTAAAAAAACGAGGGGAACACATGAGAAAGATTTTGAAGTCGTGCCGGAAGTACGCTTTTGCTGTCACCTGCTTTGCCCTGGCAGTCGCATCGATATTGTCGGCCCCAGTACTCATGGGCCAGTCAGCCACCACCGGCGCGATCACCGGCACCGTAAAGGACTCCTCCGGCGCCGTGATTCCCAACGCGACAGTCACGGTCACCAGCCTTGGGACCGGGCAGGCGCGCACCGCGACCACCGGCAGCTCGGGAGCGTACACGGTGGGATTCCTGCCGCCCGACAATTATTCGGTCAAATTTGA
>CAZRKW010000176.1:0-8402 GCA_964600355.1 uncultured Acidobacteriaceae bacterium | reverse complement strand
CTCCCTCACAAATGAGGAGGGTCCTTCAGACGCTGCTACATCTACAACAGTTTTCAAGAGGTTTGTGATGTTGTTTTGTTTTTGTTTTGATTTTGTAGTGGATGTTTATAGAGTCCTTGTTGTTTAAGTATCATTTAGGAGCATATTTCGCAGGTATGATTTCGCAGAGATTATCTGTTTTTGTCCATTTTGTTCGCCCAGAAAAAACTCCCTGAAGTGCTCATGATCGAATCTGATTCCATTACCGCCGCTATCCATAGCGAGCAAGGCATGTGAGATTAGCCTTTCTCTGACCTGACGACTTATCGTTGGATTCTTGTTTTCTGTTTCACAGAAGATATCTGCGAGTGACTCGCACATTTCCTTGGTCAAGGTACCGCGTTTACTTATCCACATCTCCTCGGAGACCAACCTAAGAAGTTCATGGTGCTCTTCTAATGAAAGGAGCGGCGTTGAGATATCGCTCTGCTTGTCGAGCCATTTCTCATTAATTTCTCTTTCCAGAATCCGATCTATAAAGGGCAAAAATGTATTCTGGAGTTCAGGATTTAAGCTGTATAGAAAATCAAACCCCTCCTTTGACTTCGCTATATCTGCGATTCGACGCACGAAGACTGCTCTTGTCAGGAGAGGATGGTCCGCACCCACAATTGAAACAAGGTGCTCGTATAATTCTGTCGCATTAGCGATGCCGTCGCGTTTACAGTAAGCGATAAACTCATCTTGCGCCCACCGCCTTAGCGAAAGTCGTCCAAATCCGACCTCAGCGGTTGGCATCGCATCCAGCAGGCGAGCCTGCCTATCAAGTCTGCGAACATCGAAATAGGCGGTTCGAGCGGCAATCAGAAGAGTACCCTCTCCGCCCATGTCTTGAATCAAAGTTCCAAGACTTGAGACAGCATCACCTTCTGTTTCCACAAAAACCTCTTCGAAGCCATCTAGTGCTGGTACAAGAAATCCAAGACGAACAAGTTGCATAAAGCCATCGAAGTAAAACCTTCTAATCCTCAACTGGTTCAGTAGAGCAGCCGCAAGAACGTTGTCGAGGCGTAGAAAGTGACTTCCCCCAAGATTGATTGGCACGAGTAGCCAGTCTGTTTGCCTAGCCTTGTACGTTTTCGCTTGATCGTGGGCGATGCGTCCAATAAGGGTCGTTTTGCCTTCTCCTGCATCAGACGTAAGGTAGAGAACAGAACACATGCCACCAGGTCTTCTTGAAAGAAACTGTTTTGCAGTGCGAAGTGCATCGTCTACAGCTTGAGGCGTTTCGTCGGGCACCTCTTCGATTTGGTCAAGAAGAAACCCCTTCGGCACTACGAAACGATCCGACGCAGGGAATAAGGTGACAATGCGATCCGCCAGAAAATCCATTTGAGCAATCCGTTGAGCGACCCAACGTTCCGCCGTCAACGGAACTTGATTGTCCTCACTGACGAACAGTTGACCATCTTTAACAGTCGTAACAGCGGAGATGAGTTCGCCTTGAATCTGTACGACGAGGCGACCCCTCTCCACGATTAGACCAGAAGGATCATCAGCGAAAGCCACCAGAATATCTTTCAACTTTCCTACATCCATTAGAGTCTCCCGTGCTGATATCTGCCGAAAATCATGCCGTGGTACAGTTTGTACGTTGAAGCATATTTTGTGCAGACATGTATTAGCTTCGTGCCGTTATGCATCGCCGTCAGCATCCCAGGCCAGAGGTCGTCGTCGGAACTGACAATTGCCACATTCTCTTCTCCGTTTGTGGAGAGGTGAATAAGATCAGAAACCAACATCGTGTCCACCAGTTTTTGTTCGGATTTCTTCAGGAAATCATTTGCGCTGCGTCCGCACGTAACTATCGGACACAGCCCTTTCGTCAGGAAGTCATGCACAGTAAGGACGGGACAATTCGCTGTGGCACATCCAACCTTTGTTGGGTGGAGGCACGTCACATTTTGGCCGCCCTGTCTCTGGCGGAATGTGTGAGGGAGGGGATGCTTTGGAAGGGGAAGTAGGGATTGGGCAAGTTCACCGGAGATCGTAATAGGTTTGGGGCCACGAATCGCAAACGGGAAGTCTCGTTGCACCTCGGCAAGCAGAACGGAACCCAGGGGGCTGGGGGATGACATCCCTAACCAGCCCCCGTAGAATCTCACTTCAAGCCTCGCGAGATTCATCAGGGCAGACGGGGCAATGGTCTGCAACGAAGTCCACACGCGATCTGCGACATATCGAGCGCCGTTTCTTTTCAATATGTCAGGGACATTATCGAAGTCAATCAGTACGTACATATTCCGAGCGTCTCAATTCTATAATCTATAAATTTCCGACTGTTTTTCTTCACTGTAATCTTGTCACACTCGCTAACTTTTGGAACGTCAATATTCAGCACTTGAGCTTTAATCAGATTCGCTATAACGCTCGATCTTTGCTAAGTGCCGTAGCTCAAGCCTCAGCGGCAACCCCAGACGGAAACTCGCATTTTACGCTGGCGAACAAAAGGCGAACATGCTAGGATACCCCCCATGGACGAGGGTCGCAAACGGGTGCTCCTGATTGCCGCGTCGATCTTGACGGCTCGGAAGCTTTCGGGGTGGAACGGAGGATGGACACCCGCTGCGGAAGCCGCTGTCTCGGATGCAATCACCCTGGCGGAGAAGATCATGGCGAGGATCGACGGCAAGTGGCCTGAGCCGAATCACAGGGAGCGCCCTGCGGGAAGCAATAAATGAAAAATCTAAGTGACAGAGGTTGGTGATGGAAATACGTCCTGTTCTAAATTTTTCGAGTCGGCTGTCTTTGCGAGAGTTCGAAGCGGAGATGTGGAAGCTATATTTCGGCGTTGTGAAGGGTCTACTGCTGGCAATCACATCGGCGGTCTATCTTTTTGTGCTCACGGCGTTCTTCATCGTCCAGCAGGCCGTGTTGATCGCGGGCAAGGTTACGGGGTCTGTCATCGAATGGAGTCCCGAGAAGCCACGGGCATTCGGGATGAGACCGGTCAACGGGGAGTAGCTCAAACTCCCGAATAGATTAAAGCAACGAGCGAATCCATAGACGCCGGACGGATCGCGCACGGATTTCCGCACTTCGCAGGGGGAGGTTTCCGGATTTCGTCGGGGCACCGGCACAGAGGAAATTTTAGCAACTCAGGCAGTGGCGAGGGTACGAAGCAGAGGACTCAACGGACCGTCAAAGGCGACTTAGACCGTACCTAAAGAGCCTAGGCGACGCATCTCCGACTCCTGGAACAACTCTGGAACATTTGAGGAAGAAACGGATTGCCTTTTTGCCTTCTAAGCGACGGAAGAACAACGACTTGTTATTTCCCACTTTTTTATTAGAAGGCAGACGCTCTTTCCAACTGAGCTACGGGCGCTCTCTCCCCAATTTCTCACATTACAGATACTTACGCCACAACCTGCTTGCGCTCGTTCAGCGTTCTTTATCTGGCACTTGTGCCATAACTCCCCGTTCGACTTGCGATCACGAAAATAGATTGCCCACGGGCCGCGATCTACGACGTGACGCCGATCGGCTTTGGAAACGGATTGAACGGAGTTACCATAGCGCCCGGTTCCAATCGACATCGAAGGAAAGCGGGGGGTACACATGCGATTCGGAAAACATCTTCTCGTCACGGCCGTCGCGATCCCGAGTTTATTCGCGTTTGCGACGCTTGCGGGGGCGCAACAGCAGGCTTCGCCGCTTAAAGTGACACAGATCAAGGACAACATCTACTGGGTTCAGGGTGGCGTGGGTTCTAACGACGGCATCATCGTGGGCACGACCGGCGTCATTGTCGTGGATACCAAAACAACGCCGGATTCGGAAAAGGAAGTGATCGCCGAGATCGCCAAAATCACCCCCAAAGCGGTGAATGCGGCCATTATTACGCACAGCGATGGCGACCACGTCAACGGGCTGGCCGCTTTTCCGGCAGGGTTAACCATCGTTGCGCAGGAGAACTGCAAAAAGGAGATGGAAGCTTCCGCCAGCGGCCGTAACCCCGCGCCCCAGGATCGTCTGCCCACCAAGACCTACAACAAAACCGCCAAGTTGACGATCGATGGCATTCACATTCGCCTGTACCACTGGGCGCCTGGGCATACCAGCGGCGACACGGTTGTGTATCTACCCGACCAGAAAGTCGTCTTCGGTGGCGACCTGCTGACCACGAACCGCCGGAATGACGACACAGGTATTCATTTAGAGAAGCATGGCTCCGCTGCCGGCTGGATCGAGAATGCCAAGGGCCTGATCCGGCTCGATGCCGATATCTACTTGACCGGGCATGGCGATAGGATGACCAAGGCCGACGTGCAGAAGAAGCTCGATCTTATTCAGGACAAGTACAACAAGGTCAAGGCCATGGTCGCGCAAGGCAAATCTCTGGACGAAGTCACACAAGCCTTCGGCGAAACCGATTCGCCAGCGGCCAACGCCCCGGGGGGCCCAAGCTTCACCGTAGTCGCATATAGGGAATTAACAGGGAAGAGTTAGTCAAAGGCATTGGGGCTCACGAAGTACTCTCGCCCCGATTTCCGGGACCCGGCTAATTTGCGCGCCGATTGCTCTTCTTGCGGTGCGGCTTGTCAGCGTCGCGCTGGCGATTCGGCGGATTGGGAGTCTACTTGCGAGCGGATTCTGTCCGGTCGCTCTTGCCTGCCAGATAGAAATAGCCGACCTTGTTGTTTGGATTCGTGCCGTACCACATGCGCCCTTGGGAATCGAGGAAGAATTCCCGCATGGCGAGTTCCGAGTGCGGAGCCGGATATTCGATTACCTGGCCAGTCTTCGTATCGAAGCGGCCGAGTTCGTCCATGTGATGGGAGTCATACCAAAGATAGCCGTCGGCGTCGAAGCCCGTGCTGTAGGGAGTGGGTTCCGGTCCTGGCAGAGGATATTCTTTAAAGGTTTCCGTCTTGGGGTCAAAGCGCGCGATTTTGCCGGCGTTGAATTCGGCGACCCAAACCATTCCATCGGGGCCTATTTCCATCCTCCGCGGAAAACACTTCTCGGTCGGCATGGTCCATTCGGAAACCTTCATTGTTTTTCCGTCGACCTTGCCAATCTTATTTCCCCGCGAGCCGGTGGTGAACCAGACGTCGCCGTTCTTATCCGTTTTGACGTCGTAACTGGACTTCACTTCTTCGAAGCGCGTGAATTTTCTGGTTTCCGGATCGAATTTTGTGAGGGGAGAACCGCTGGCCCAAACGTTTCCGCTCGGGTCGACGCGAATCGTGTGCTTCGAGCCGCCCGCCCCGATCCCTTCTTTTCCCGGAGTATACGCGTCTTGATATTCGGTGATCATCCGCGTGTTGGGGTCCCAGCGTCCGATCTTGTTGGAAGCCTGTTCGGTGAGCCACACGGAGCCGTCGGGGGCCGGCACGGCCGAATGAATTGCGGCGGTTCCCACGTTGGGAACGGAGAAATCCTGCATGTCGCCGGTCTTGGGATCGAGGCGCGTGATTTTGTTCGCGACGCCGAAGTCGGGGATCCACAAATAGCCGTCTTTGTCCGGAGCGGCGCTGAACGGCATGCGGCTAGGTCCCGGCATGTCGTACTCGACATACACAATATTCAGAGCGTCGCGGCTGAAGGGGCGAACCGTGTCGCTGTAGCCCGGCATGTCCGCGGGAGATTTGGGAAGCACGGAATCGGGGCCGAACAATTTGGTCAGGTACGATGAGATATCCTCGGCATCCTGATCGGTGAGATTCCAGGTGTTGAAGTGCATCGCGGTCCGCATGTATTCGACGCGGTCCCTCCAGCCGTCGGCGTCGCGCGTTATGGAAGCCATGCGGGTCTGAAACAAATGGCAGGTGGAACAGTTCGCGTCAATCAGGTCTTTCCCTTTTGCCGCCGGCCAGAATTTCCGGGCTTGATAGTAGGAAATGTCATTCCAGCGGACCGCGCCCTTCTGCAAAGCAAAATCGTAGGAGGCATTTTGGTCTGCACCGAGCTTCACTCCTGTTTTCGGGTCGGTGCGGAAGCCGACGGCGCGTATCGTCAATCGGTAATCTCCGGCCGGCAGATTGGGGATCTGATACTGCCCACGGGTATCGGAAAGAACAATCACCGTGATCCTCGTCTTCGTGTTTTGAGCCTCGACGAAGGCACCCTGGAACGGCGCTCCTTCGGTACCTCTCACAGTCCCGGTAATTGTCGCGCCGGAGGACACGAAGCAGCAGAAAGCGATCAAGCCTAGCAACATAGCGAACCTAGTTTGTAGCCGCATGGGCATCTCCCGTCCAATCTGTCTGGAGGAGAATTCTATCGTCACGAGACCTTTCTGGCCAGCGATGATCTGATGCTGAGTCAGGCTTGGGGAATGTCCTGGGTAGGTGCGCAATTCACTTGTCGCGAGTGGGCGCGGAACCAGGAGGAGGAACTACGACGGCTGTCAGCTGGCGGATCATGCCGTCGGATTTCGTCAGGACGTAGATTTCGCCGTCGCCATCGACAGCCAAACGCAGATCGACTCGCCCGCCGTGGTAGGGGACGCCCTCGGGGTCGGTCTTGGGCGGAGCGGTGGCGTTGGCGATCGTAGGCAGCACGCGACCCGCGACGGCAGGAGTACCTCCCTTGCGCGCCCACGCGTCGGCGGCGATGTCATACATTCGCCGCTTTACAGGAGCTTCTCCCGGGGTGGCGTCGGGGCCTTTGTACATGATCTGCAATTCGTGGATCTCGGCCTGCTTGTTTCGTTCTCCGTGCCCCGCAATCATTTCATCCAAATTGCAGTAGAAAATCCGGCCGGTGGAAATGTCGTTGAAGATGTACTTGCCGCGAAGCGCGGGCATTCGCTTGCCGCGGTAGACGAAGCCGCTGCCGATCGCGTCGCCGTCCTTGTGGCTGTAAAGGGCGGACGGGTAAAGCGGAGTTACCGGCTCGGCAAGGCCATCCACTGTGAGCCGATCGTGCTCCGGAAAGGGAATCGGGGGATTCATCTGGCTACCCGTGGTGCTGGGGACATTGGGACGCGTGAAAAACTGTTCGTTGCCCTCCCGCTCTGCGTAGCCGTAATTCCCGCCTTTGTGGATGATGTCGACTTCCTCCCAGGAGTTTGCGCCGATATCGTCCACCAGGGCGGTTTTCGTGACAGCGTCCCACGTCATACGGTGCGGATGGCGGAAGCCGTACGCGTAGATTTCGGGGCGAGCGTTGGGCACCGAGATGAATGGATTCGGATCGGAACCAGTGGTCGGAATCCGGTAACGGCCGTTTGCGCTGAGCATGTCTTTCGAGCGCAAACGGATGTCGGGAGTGATGCGCAGAATTTTCCCGTGAAGCATATTGAGCTGTTGCGCGAGGGTTTGCCCTGGGCCTGCTATTTCCCCGGCAAAGTCTTCGCCCACGGTGACGTAGAGGTTTCCATAATCTTGATCGCCTGGATGCGCGAGGGGGTTGAAGGTCAAATCACCCATGATGTGGCTGCCGTGATTGAACCCGATGCGGAGCAATTCGCGCGCCGTGCCTTCAAAGGTGGCGTTGCGAATGTTGGTGTCCGTCCATTCGATGAGCACACACTCGACATGGGGCTGTTCCGCGGAACGATCGAACGAGGGAGTTACGGTGTAGCCGTCCAAATTCAGGCCGGGCTGCTGCGCGTTCGTCGGCATGGCGGGGCCGTAGCCGGGCCGTTCGGAATGAACGGTATAGAACTTGCCGTTTTTTGCGTAGCTGGGATCGAACGCGAAAGAAACGACGCCCATCGGGCCGGAGTTGGCGAGGAAACTGGGGAAAATGTCCACAAAGCGAAGATAGGGCGTGAACTGCCTGGTGGTCTTGTCGAGGATGTAGAGCGTTCCATTTTCGTCGTCGACGAACAAGCGGGAGGCCGCCAGCGGAGCGTTCATGGGTTCGGAGCGCAAAGAAGTGACGCGGGCGAGTTCGCCCTTGAAATTGATGGTTCCATTTTTGGCGCCCGGTATGGGCACGAATCCTGAGTCAACGGCGGTGTGGCGAGTGGGCCCGGAAAGCGGGACGCTTACGTAATCTTCCAGCAGGACGGCTGTTCCGTCCTTGTGAATCTGAGGCCCTGACGGGTATTGCGCGCGCGCGACACGCCCGCCCCCCAAAAAGCTCAAGAGCAACAGAAGGGAAACAACACCCCCCGGCATTCTTTCAGTCATTCCATGCTCGTTTCGCACCAGTACGGTTAGCGTCCTCTTACAGATGGCGGCAACGCGTTCGCCGCGAGCCTACTCTTTCTTTTCGGAAACTTCTCTGTACAGCACTTCGGTGAAGTGCTCGAAGGAGACGTGATGCGAATAGCTCTCGTATCCCGCTAGTATCTTTTCTGTCTTCATCTGGTCGAGGGTCTGGCCTTCGCGGACGGCTTTTTCCACGCGGCCCCTGGCGTCGCGAAGCATCTCGATGTAGGGCTTGATGTCGGCAACGGTCATCGG
>CAZRKW010000175.1:0-8403 GCA_964600355.1 uncultured Acidobacteriaceae bacterium | reverse complement strand
GGCGGACCCGTCCGTGAAGGTCGTCGTGTTCCAGTCGGCGAATCCCGATTTTTTCGTCGCCCATCTCGATGTAGCCAAGGCAGCTGAACGGCCAGAGACGCTGGGCCTTTGGCGCGACTTTGTGCTGCGCCTCTCGTCCGCACCAGTTGTGAGCATCGCTAAGATTCGCGGCCGCACGCGCGGCATCGGTAACGAGTTCGTGCTGACCTGCGACATGCGCTTCGCCAGCCGGAAGAGCGCCGTATTCGGTAACCCCGAGGTCGGCGTCGGACTGGTCCCGGGTGGCGGAGCGCTGGAATGGCTCCCGCGCTTGGTCGGACGGTCGCGGGCGCTTGAGATCGTGCTCAGCGGCGACGATTTCGACGCCGATATCGCCGAGCGCTATGGCTGGGTGAACCGCACGCTGGACGATGGCGACCTCGACTCGTTTGTCGATGCGCTCGCCCGGCGTCTGGCCTCGTTCGACCGTGAAACACTAGCCGCGGCGAAGGCCCAGATCAATCGGTTCGGGACGCCGACAGCTGCCGAGCTTCAGTCGAGCAACGACTTGTTCTTCCCGTTGCTGGCCTTGCCCAGTGCACAGGCGCGCCGCGCCAAAGTCCGCAATGCGGGTTACGGCGTTCCGAGCGACTTCGAATTGAACTTCGGCAGGTACCTGCCTACATTCGGGCCGGCGAACGACGATGACGCGGATAAGAAACCCGACTGATCGTCGCCCTGATAAACACCCTTTAGGAGGAGATTCGCCATGTCGCATCATTTCGATACGCCTACCGCAAAAGAAGATCCCCGCATCAACGTCTGCGACTTCTACTTGTTTCGCGGCCGCCCCGGCACCACGGTGATGGCTTTGACCGTGAATCCGAACGCCGGCGTCGGCGCGCCCGACACCTTCCGCGACGAAGGTCTCTACGCCTTTCGTTTCGACACGAATCGCGATCTTCGCGAAGACGTCTCCTTCAAGATCCAGTTCGGCGCGCCCGCCCACGCCGATGGCGGCGAGCACCGGCACGTTCAGACCTTCGAGGTCCGCCGCGCCACCGGGGCGGACGCGCTGAAAGGCGCCGCGGGCGAACTCATCGTTTCCGGGAATACCGGACACGTGGCGACAGCGGATCAGGGCTGCCTGGCGTACGCAGGCCTTGCGCCCGATCTGTTCGCCACCAATGGCGCCGGTTTTGGTGCCTTCAGAAAAGCTCTGTGGTCCGAAAACCGGTTTGCCCCGGAGGCGTTCCAGAACGGCCAGAGCTTCTTCGCCGGCAACAATGTCACGGCCATCGTCCTCGAGGTCCCCAGCAACCTGATCGGCCGGGGTGTGGTGCACGCCTGGGCGACCGCATCGCTCTACGGGCACGCGCCGGAGGTACAGGTATCGCGTTGGGGCCTGCCGATGATCACCCACCTCCTGCTCTCCGATCCTTCGCTGCACGACGCGTCGGAAAACTACAACCGCGCGGTCCCGGCGGACGAAGTGGCGCTGTTCTCCAAGCCGATCCGCGACTTCGTGGAAAAAGTCACCGCGCTCGCGGGCTCAGCGGCCGACCCATCCGCCTACGCTACGCAGCTCCTCGCGCGCCTCTGCCCAGGCGTCCTTCCCTACGAATTGGACACGCCCGCCGCATTCACCTTTGCCGCCTTCAACGGCCGCAGCCTCTCCGACGACGTGATGGACGTGATTCTCACGCTGGCCACGAACACGGCCCTCGGCGATGGGGTGGCGCCCGATAAGCGGCTGATGCGCCCGGATTTTCCCTATTTCGGCGAGCCGCACGCCACTGCGGCAAAATCCGCGAAGCAGTGAGGCATTTGCAATTTGCCTGAAGACCGACCCTTGCAAACCGAAGGGGCGGGCACTCGCAAATTCAAAACCAGCTTAAAAGGCTCAGCCACCGGCCGGAAGAAGGAGCATGTTCGCCGGCAAAAGGGTGAGCCACCCGCCATCGATCCGAAAACGGGGAAAGCGATTGAGTATCCCTTCCCGCATTTTGAGAACTGCGCGCGGGAATTCTTCCGCGATTCGCAGGGGCGGATGTGGTACGGCACGGCGCCGAATAATAAGGTGGGTTACTTCTACCTCGCAAGCAAGGCAGCCGGCCCCGAGTCAGCCAGCAAGTAAAAACAGAATCTATCCGGCTTCGGAGATGCTGACCGATGCGGCCTTACAGTCCAGGAAGCTTTTCGTCCAGCTCATTGGCGAGCTGGTGCACGTCCGTGTTTTTGCTGAATCCTTGAACTTCCTGCGTGGCGGATTTCACATCGACGCCCAGATGCCTGCACAGCTTTTGCAGCATTTGGAGAGCGGTGGTGAGTTCCTGCTCGGCGAGCATGCTCACTTGAAGGTCGAGGTGAGACCGTTTTTCGGCCTGACGAGCCATGCGATTCTGACTGATGAGCACAAAAATTGTGAGGCAGACGCTTTGAGAGGAAACCACGAGCGCCAGAATGCCGAACGGGAACGGATCGAAGGGTTTCAGGCCGGGCACTAAATTGAGATTTATTGTGGTCCAGGCGGCAACCAGAACGACTTGCAGCAGGAGAAACTGAATACTTCCGACCAACTTTACGATCGAGTCGCTGACGCGCTCGGTTACCGTGCGGCGATCCAGGGCTTCGTGTTCCAACCTCGAAATTGCTTCGATGTTGAACTGCGTGGGGTTCGCCGCCTGGTTGGCAGAAGATTCCTCCATTTAATTCACGGTGGCTGCGCCATCTCCTAATTTCGAACATACCCCGGCCCGCGGGTGACTACGTTCCCTGACTTACCCTGATTTACGAGTCCCCAGGCTCGATCGCGGCCGGTGATGTTGCTTCCGATTCTGGGTCACCGGGCCCGGAACCACTTTGTTCCGAGCCGAACTGGCGATGGAATATCCTCATGTGGTCATTCAATTCATGTTCGGACTTGTACCAGGCGTTGCATTGACTGCAGGCGGTATCGGGCATCTGCTTTCTCCCTACTGTGAAGCGGCCTCAAACTCACGGCTTTTTAAAGATTCTTTGTACCTGGCCAAGCTTCTTTTGCACATTCCCGGCAATCCTCTCGCTGATTCCTTCGCCTTCCAAGCCGGGATTGTTTGTGAGTTCGCCCGCCTTCTCTTTGATCTTGCCCTTGAGTTCGTGAGCCTTCCCTGCGATCTCATTCTGAATGCCGGTTTTCATGTGGATCTCTCCTTAAAACGATTTAAGTGCCTGAACTGGCAGACGCGGAGCCAATCCAGGAACTCGCGCAGGATCGATCATTACTCACATCCAATGGCATATCTGTCCGGTTCAGCACACGCGCAGAATATGGAGTCGATTGATTTTCTGAAGTTGGGGACGTCTAGTTCGGGGGGATTCAGTTCTTTTTTTCTATTTTCTTCTTCGGGGGAATTCTCCGGAGTTTCTCCTGGATGATATGCAAAGCCGTCCTGGTCTGCACGTGGCCGTCCGCTTCCATCTCCAGCGCCTTAACAGTCACGACAAGGTCGCGCTCCTTCTCTTCAACCGCGGTTTGCAAGAGCCGTTGCGCTGTGAGCAGTTCCTGCTCGGCCGATTTGCGCTCGGCAACCATGGCGGCGACGACCAAAGTCATTGTGCCGACAACAGCAATAAAGGGATCAAGAAGAAGCAACGATTTCGTGAGGCTTTTGTCCGCAAAGGTCCCGTATCCCTGGACGGTTCCCCAAATCGCGCTTCCGAACAGGATGAGTGTGGTGCCGGTGGCTTCGATCGGACGAAACCGAAAGGCTGCCCAAATCAAAAACGGGAAACACAGCCACGCGGTTACAAGTTTTTGCATATTCAGCGAAAGCGAAAGAGGACCGAAAACAACCAGGCAAACAAAAATCAATCCGAGAAGTAACACAGCCAACTCAACCAGTTCGAGCGGTTTCCAACGCTGGGGAGAAGATCGCAGCAGCAATACCAGGAACGGTGTGACCAATAGAATGCCGATCCCATGCGCGAGCCACCACGTGAGCCATACGAGGCCTACATTCGTCGAAGGGGGGTGCCCCACCAGATAGAATTCACCGATCCCGATGGTAGGGCTAATTAATGGAGCGCAGATGCATCCAAGGAACACGAACAGGAATACGTCCTTCGCGGTGTCGAAAGCCTTCACTCCATGGGCAAACTTGTTAATCAGATAAGCGCCTGCGAGCCCTTCCAGCGTGACTCCCACCGGTATCAGAAGCGACGGCACCGATGTGGTCGCATGGCTGAGAAAAGCCCCGACAAATATCGCCGGCCACACGCGATAGCCGTAAAGAAGAGCTGCAGCAAGGGCAAGTCCCGATGGAAGCCAGATAGGGCTCACAAACGGATGGACGAATGCGAGCATCAGGCCCAGCTTTTCGGCCACAAAGTAAATCAGGGTCAACAAGGTGAGCAAGGCGAGATTTTTGGGGGAGAACGAAGCTGCGAGTGTCTTAAACATCGATGATTTCCGGCCAGCCTCGGTTCGGAGCGCGGAACGTGCGATCTGGAACGCCGAGCCCATGCATCATAAGGCTTTTCGTTGCCTTGATTCAACCTGGAGGCAAAGGAGGTAGAGGAGGCAAAGGAGGCAGAGGAGGAAGGCTCGCGGGAAAGGCACCGCGAGCGGGAGGCGCTGCGCGCGCCGGTTATGTCATGGCTGCTGAAGAAGAAACTTATGGCGTGGCGAGGCTATAGATTCAGCAGCTTTTTTGCATTACCGGACAAAATCTGCTGCTTTTCTTTTTCGGAAAGCTGGGCGTTGCGCACGATTTGCAGATTCAGGGCGGCTTCTCCGTCGGTTCCCAGCAGCAGGCGTTCCGCGCCGAAACTTCGGACGAAGGCTTCGATGGAACGCTCGCCGCCATAGACACACGATCCGGTGTCGCAGAGGATGTTGCTTCGCCGGCGCAATATTTGCGCGCCGTGGTCGCGGTCTTCCGAAGACGTGAAGGTATCCATGGCCACGAACGTCACATCGGGGAATTCTTCCGCCACGGCTTCCAATCGCCACAAGGATTCGGCTTCCTTTTGGCGGCCATGGATAAAAGGAATCAGCTTCAGTTCCCGGGCCTGCCGCAACAGGGGGCGCATAAAAGGGTGGTTTACCGGAAACCCGCAGGCGCCATGGTGCCAGATGACTCCTCGAAACTTCAGGTCTTTTGCCATGCGTTCGAGCTCGCGGAGAGAGGCTTCTCCGTCGGATAGCTGCACCGTTCCAAGCGCGGCGGGCAAGCGGTCCGAATGCTTCGCGACGCAGGCGGCTACCAGGTCATTCACCTTGCGGGTGCTCGCAATGCCTTCGGGTCTTGCGTATATGAAACCCGCCGACAAGGCAGCCTGGTCGATGCCGTTGCGATCCATGTAGGCCACACGCCGGGCGTAGTCTTTGGCGATCGCATCTTCGGCAGAACCGAAATCGGAGAAATTTTGCTCCGGGGGATCGAAATGCTGGTGAATGTCAAACAATTCGTGTTGCTCCTCCTTGTATTCCCCTCGGGATAATTTACTCGGCTCTCCCGGTTCGAATCATTCTCCATCCTTCTTTCAGGCGCTTGTCTACGTCAGCCTTGGTGTTTGCGGTGATGCCGCAGGGGACGTTGTGGCGCTTGCACGCGGCGAGGATCGTCTGAAAAGCTTCTTCTACGTCCGACGAATTTTGCGCTACGCCGAGGTATTGGTGTAAATCGCCTCCGGCGCCTACGAAAATCGCGCCGACGCCCGGGACCGACGCAATTTCGTCGACGTTCTTCAGGCCTTCGGCTGTTTCGATCATGGGTATTGCGAGCAGATCGCCCTGCGGATTCAGCGGCCACGGGTCGGCGTGCCGCTCGTACTCAGCCTGGGAGATGCCCCACGCAAACACGGCGTTCCCGGGAGAAAATCCGCGCAGGCCGGGGGGCTGAGGGTACTCCGACTTTTTCGACTGCGGGTAGCGCATGAACTGAACGAGGCGCGTCATTTGCTCCTTGTTGTCCACGCCATTGAAGATGATGCCCATCAGGCCCATGTCCAGGGCTTGTTTGACGATCCAGTCGTTGCTGTCGAGGTCGCGTCCATAGGGCGGGAAGCGCGCGAACAGCGCTACCTTCACCTGCGCGTTGCCCTTCTTCAGCACCGCGGCCTTGTCAACCATTGCCGCTATGCAATAGGCGAGGCCGTCGAGATTGAGCGGCCCGTGCTCCATGTCGACGTAGGCATAATCGAAATCCACGCGGGCGAGCGAGTGGCAATTCTGCAGGGACATGTCGTCGGTTTGGATGCCTATGATCGGCTGCCCCTGCGCGAGCTTCTCAACCGCTGGATTCAGGTGCAGCGGCGCCTGCTGGGCCAGCGCTACGCGGGCCGGGGCGGCCAGTGCGGCAATCGCTGCGATGGCTACGATTGCTGCGATTGCGAATGACATCCCACGGGTACGCAAAAATCGTGGGGCAATATGCTGCGGCGAGTTCATGGGTAGAGTCTCCTCCGACGTAAACGAGAGTTTCACGGCTATGTAACTGCGTCGCGTATCTTAGCCAGGCGGCGGCAGCCTTACGCCGAGGACGTCTCGCAGATAGTTGATGTTATGCGCGATGTAATCGTCGATGGCGACATCGATGTTTCCGCCGATGGCGTCGAAGCCGTCGTCGCCCTTCCTCGGGCCGTCGAGGTCGAAGACCACCCAGCCTTTGAAGTGGCGGTCGCGCAGCAGCTTGAAGACCGCCGGGAAATCGACGCCGCCCCCGCCCAGATTGTGATAAACGCTCGCTACCTTGTTGTGTTCCTCCTCGCTGGGCGTCGCGGTGTTGCCGCGATATTTGGCGTAGGTGTCTTTCAGATGGACTTCGACGATGCGCGGGAAATAATCGTTGATGATTTGCACCGGATCGCCGCCGCCGAGGACGAGATGCCCGGTGTCCGGCGTCATCCAGACGTAGCGGGGATCGGTGAGGTCCATCACGCGGCGCATTTCTTTTTCGCGCTCCATGGGCCCCCATATATGAGGATGCGGCGCCAGGCGGACTCCCATGGCAAGGGTTTGCCGGCCGATCTCGTTGAGGGTTTCGGCGAGCCGCTTGAGCTGCTCGTCGCTTGGCCCGCCGGGCGGACGCCGGCCCATGTTGACCTTCCAATGGTCGCAGCCGAGCGGCTGGAGAAAATCGCGCGCGAACGCCACGTGATCGGCGATGGTTTTGGGAATCTGGTCCGGATCGATGAAATTTGTCGACTGGGTTCTTCCTCCGTTGGAGCAGTCGATAAAGGTGAGGCCCGCGTCATCGAAAATCTTTTTGAGTGCCATCGGATTGTTGCGGTAATTCTCGATGGCGTTCGGGTATGGCTCGATGCCCTGCAGTCCCAGGGCGGAGATCCTGTTGACCGCCCATACCATGTCATGCTGCGGCGTCCACAGGGAACTGGTGCTGCCGAAGAGAATATCCGGATTGACGGGGTCGAGCGGCTGATGCCCAGCCGCGCCCCACGCCCGGCACGGACCCAAGACGCTCGCCGCGGCCGTCATGCCCGAAAGCACCAGGGCGGAGGAGAGAAACTCCCGCCGCTTGAGTCCGCGTTCAGTGACTTTCACAGACATAGGCACCTCCATATCTTGCTGGCCGAATCGTCCCTCAGCGGCTAGAAGGCTCGCGGAAAAGGCGCCGCGAGAGGAAGGCGCTGGGCGCCGCTGGTTGTGTCGGAGCTGAAGCTCCGACCCCCTAAACACCTTTTCCAGAACGCAACCTTTGCAGCCTCGAGGCCGTCAATTCACAGTTCGCAAACAGTACCGAATAGGGAAATGTGCGAGGCCCGCTCGGGCCCTTGACTGGCGCATCGTACGCTTCTCGCTGCCATCCGCGCAACGGATGTTCGCCTATTGCGCGAAAAGTTCATGCGGCCGCGAAGCTGGTTGGCGGCTTGCGCACGGAGGCAATCGGGTATAAGTTGCCCTCGAACGGTAGATCAAAGCGGAAAGTCCGGCACAATCGATCAAGGGTGACTTGATGAGGAAATCGAAAGCAGCAGCTCCCCGGCTTATGGCGATCGCCTGGTTTGTTTTTGGCTTTGTTCTCTTTGCCGCGATTGTCCGGATGGAGGCGGCGCCGCGGGGCGGCAGCGCTGCGGCGCAGGCGAATCGCGTGCCGGTGAATGCGGATGATATCGGCGGCGTGGTGACCAGTTCTAAGGGGCCGGAAGCCGGCGTGTGGGTGATTGCGGAAACCATGGACTTTCCGGTGAAATTTCGCAAGATCGTGGTCACCGACGATCGCGGGCGCTATCTGCTCCCCGAACTGCGCAACGCGAATTACAAGGTTTGGGTGCGCGGGTATGGCTTGGTGGATTCGGTGCCGGTGACTGCCACGCCGGGGAAAACGCTGGCGCTGACTGCTGTGATCGCTCCTGATTTGCGCGCCGCGGCGCAGTATTATCCCGCCAACTACTGGTATTCGTTGTTGAAGATTCCGCCGA
>CAZRKW010000174.1:0-8450 GCA_964600355.1 uncultured Acidobacteriaceae bacterium | reverse complement strand
TGTTTTGGCTCAGCCGGAAATGGAGAGGTGACGTTATCCGTTAATGAAGATTCCGCCCCTTCGGGGCGGGGATTTTCAAGGCATGAGAGGCTATCGTCCGATGCCGGTTGCTGGTAGATGCCCAGCGCGAGAAGGTCGGTTCCCGCGCTGTTTCGCATCGGCTCGATGAGCTCTACCAGGTTATCCCTCAGCATGGTTGCATCCCTGCATGGCCTGCTTCTGTTTCACCTGGCGAAGTCATTGTAGCCGCGTTCGAAGAATGCGCAAGCAGTGATGCTTGCTGTTGCCGGCGAAGTTGTCGGTGGCTACGTGCTTGCTCCAACTTGCGATCCCGTACGGCGTGGATCTCGGCCTGTCGGCCGGCGAGCATATCGTGCGGCGTCACATAGCCGATGGCACTGTGAAGGCGTACCCCGTTGTAGTGATCCACGTAGGTTTGGATCAGGCGTCGCGCGTCTTCCCGAGTCAATGGTGTCAGTGGGCGAATACACTCCGATTTTAGGGATTTGTGCCAGCGTTCCAATTTGCCGTTCGATTGTGGATAGTAAGGTGACGTTCGCACATGGGTCATACCCGCGATGCGGATGAACTCCTTGAAGTCCCGGGCGATGAACTGCGGCCCGTTGTCGGATATGATCCGCGGTTTCGCTTCCGGATACTTCTCCCGCGCTCGCTCAAGGATCACTTCGACCTCTGCTTCCGTCATCGACTCCCGTAGATCCCAATGAACGATCGAACGGCTGAAGCCGTCCAAAACGCTGCACAGATAATAGAACGTGCCACTCACATTGATGTAGGAAACATCGATGTGCCAGTGTTGGTGGGCATGCGGCGGCTGCTCAAAACCGGTCCCCTTGCGCGAAGGCTTTCTCTTCCACCGCGAGAGCAGTCCGGCTCGTTGCAGCACCCGCCAAACGCTGGAGGGACTCACGGCCACAACGTCGGCATCCAGCATCATGAACGTCAGCCGCCGATATCCTTCCAGCGGATTCTTCAGATGGAATCCGATGATTGCCTCTTTCTCCCACCGCTCCAGCCAGAAATCACGGGGAACCCAACCATTGTGCTCATTCACGCGCCCGTAGCGCTCTCGCCAGTCGTAGAACTTGCTGGCCCGCACGCCCACCCAGCGGACCAATCGCCCGGCGCCGATCTCCGTCTTTTCCGACCAGCGCCGGACGAAATCCACCACCTGGTCCCGCACATCGTGCGGAACCCACACCTTGGTCAAAGCTCCCCAAGACTTTTTTTTAAAGCGATGTGCTCGGCCATCAGTTCGGCCAGGACCTCGTCCTTGGTCTGTACTTTTTTCTCCAAGAACTCGATCCGCTTCTGCTTCTCTTCGACCTGAATGGCGGGGCGTTGCTTCGATTGGAAGGCGGCGGCTCCGTTCTCGAAGAACTCTTTCTGCCAGCGGTAGAACACCGTCGGCCTCAGGCCCAGTTCCTCACACAGATCGGAAACCGGCACCTTATCCAGCAGGTGGCGCCTCAGGATGGCTACCTTCTCGTCTGAACTGTAATGCTTTCGTTCCTTTCGCATGCGTTCTCCCCGTTTATATTAACGGAAGGACGCCATTTTCCATTTCCAGCTGAGGCGGGACACATTCGACAGGTCCGGCTCCGAATTTTAGCGGCGTTCTTGTGAAAGTTGTCACGGTTTCAACCGCAGTCGCAAATGAGTGTTGTAATTGCGTCCGTAGCTGAATCTCGATTCTCTGCCCGTCCCAAGGAGCGAACAGTTCAGAGTGGGAATGATACCGTTCAACGATGTGAATACCCCGGTATCCATCAGGTTTGGGATTCTTAATATAGTCATCACATTTCCGGGAGCCTTCGCTTGGAAGCAATGGTGCCTCACCGCCATACATACTGAAGAGGAGCTGAACGGCATTTGCATTCGACAGGATCGCCCGACATCCCCCTAAATCCTGCATCTGCGAAAGTTTCATAGCTGATTCGCGGGCCAATTTATTCATTAGGGAGGGAAACCTTTTCAAGCGTCTCGCAACGATTACGTGCTTCTCTACCTTTTGGGCGCGATTACGCAAGGCTCTTTGAACGCTAGTCAGAGGGAAATCGTGGCTGGTTCTCCAATTCTCAAGTACATTGAAGGCTGCACTCCACTGTTGCTTTAAGTGGGTATCTTCATCGCTGATCCACCAATTCTTGAGGCATTTCATCTGTCCCCAGCGAAGGTGCCGTTCGGCCCGTTCCGCTCAATCGAGACTTTCGCCTCGCCGCTGCATTGTGCCCCAAGCTCGCAGGTTTCCCTGATGGCAGAGACGCACAATACAAGAGTCAGTACCCGCAGGATTGCCTTTCGGCCACCCCGCTGTAGCCGCGCCAATTTGGCGCGTTTTTTGCTTGAGGTTCGCATTACCTGTACCCTCCGTTAAGCCTAAACTTTTTTAGGCAATTCCCCGGCTCGGTCAATTACGCCCTTGCCATGTTCTCGTTTTGTCCATTCGGCCATATCGTAAGGCCATGATAGGTCCCCCTACCGTTATGAGTCACGGATATTATTGCCCTAGCTACGGGTTGCTACTGGAGGACACGTTCCGATACCCTCTCAGGGACAATTGGAATGGCCATCAGTACCATCATCGTGGACGACGAACGGCCGGCGCGGGACGAGCTTGCGTTTTTGCTGAAGGGATTTCCGGAGATTGAGGTTATCGCGCAGGGCAAGAATGGGATTGAGGCTGTTGCTCTGATCAAAGAGCGCGAGCCGGATCTTGTGTTTCTCGACGTGCAGATGCCGGGGCTCGCAGGAGTTGTCCGGTTGGACAGGAACTGACGCTTGGCCAAGCAAAAGGAAAATGGCAGCCGCGATTACACATAGCCATCCGAAGAAGTTGCCGGTGCGGGTGTAGAGGGTTGGCAGAGGGTCCTCTACGATTACTCTTGCGAGGAGAGAACTGCCTGGCATGGCGCTGCTCGGACGCTCCGCCAATATCCGGCCGTAGGCATCGCTTACAGTGAGAAATCCCTCGCGGGAGGAGCGGACGACGGCATAGCCGTTTTCAATGCCGCGCACCACGGTGGTGCGAGCCTCCATCCAGCCATCGAGATAGTCGAAATCCCAGGCGGGAACGAGCATGACGGCCGCGTGGCGCTCTCCATAGGCGCGGCCGAGCGCGGCGAAATGCATGTCTTTGCAAATGGCGAGCCCGTAAGAGTGTCCCCCGACGGTGGATACGGAGTAATCCGTGCCGGAAGAAAATCGGTCACGACGCTCGGGGGGTGCCATGTGGTGCTTTTGGTAGCTGGAGGCCAGAGTGCCTTCCGGCGTGAAGAGCCACGCCCAATTCTCGCGGCTGTTGCCATCGAAGATTCCGACACCTATTTCCAGCCAAACATGGTTTTGCAGGGCCAGGGCGCTGAGATGTTGCCGCCATTGCAGAGCCTTGGGCGGTGTTAGGAGCGCTACTTTTTCAGGGAGAACAATGACCTGAGCCCCCTGGGCCGCCAGCGAGGCGACCTGCCGGTCGTACTCCTGCAGGATATTCGATGCATACGCAGGGGATGCTTTGAGGCCGATCGCGTCGTCAATGGAAGCAAGCCCGAAAGTGGTTTCCACGCCATTAGCGGGATTCTGCAATCGCACGAGTCCGTAGAGGATCGAACCGGCGAGCAGGAGTGCAGCCAGCCCATAAGCGATCCAGCCGCGGCGAAGCGTTCGCCCATAGGCTATTGCCAGGGCCAGTGCCGAAGGAACGAGGGTAATCAAAAACAACAATCCGGCAGTGCCCAGCAAAGAAGTGATCTGGAGGATTGGCAGGATATCCGCTTGCGAATAGGCCAGGCTGGCCCAGTTGCCATCCGGGAGCAGGGCGGCCATTAAAGTGTCCGCTGCCACGCACAGAACGGGATAGACGAACACGGTCCACCATGCCTGATAGCGCACAACCACGCGGCGTGTAGCCGTTATAAGGAATACCCACAGCAGGGACTGCGCGGCAATTACCCCGATCACAGCTGGCAGCGGCATGACCAAGCGTAAGTAATGGAAGTTGCTGCTCGTTCCGATGACTGCGGCGAGAGCTACGATCCAGCGTGTTTCCTGGGCGCTAGAGCGAAACGCCATTAGCAGAAGGGGTACAGGAGCGAGCCAGACTAGCCACCATATCGGATGCAGATCGACGACGAAACGCAAAAGGATCCCAGAGGCGATGGCGGCAACAAAGTGAAACAGGAGACGTCTATGCACAGGGATCATCCATGGGCTGTCTAGGCTAGATGAAAAGAGAGTATCCGTGAAGGGATTCTTTAGGAGGTACGCAGGGAACCACGGGAGCGCCTTGCTAGCGGGGCGGCGGCTTCCTATACTCTCTCAGGAACAATTCGAATGACCATCAGCACCATCATCGTGGACGACGAACGGCCGGCGCGGGACGAGCTTGCGTTTTTGCTGAAGGGATTTCCGGAGATTGAGGTGATTGCGCAGGGCAAGAATGGGATTGAGGCTGTTGCGCTGATCAAGGAGCGCGAGCCGGATCTGGTGTTTCTTGACGTGCAGATGCCGGGGCTGGACGGATTTGGCGTGATCAAGAAGCTGGTGGAGCGGAAGGTGCGGATTCCGCAGATCGTCTTCGCTACGGCTTTCGACAATTACGCCGTGCATGCGTTTGAGGTGAACGCCGTCGATTACGTGCTGAAGCCTTTCGACAAGGCGCGCATCGCCAAGGCGGTGCAGCGGGCCAAGAAAATGGTGGAGGCGGACACTTCGCCGGTGGAGCGGCTGGAAACTCTGGTGGGGCAGTTGGGCGCGAGCGCGCCGAAGGCCAAGGCGGCGCAGCCCGTGAAGCTGCTGGTGAAGTCACAGGCGCGGCTGATCCTGGTGGACGCGGAAGACATGATTTATGCGTCGATCGAGGATGGGTCGATCAGCATTGTGGCTCGCGAGGCCGAGGGAGTTTCCAATTACCGGACGATCGATGAGCTGGAGGAGTCGCTCGATGCGGACCTGTTCTGGCGGCCGCACCGGTCTTACCTGGTGAACATCAATCACATCAAGGAAGTGGTGCCGTGGTTCAAGTCGAGCTACATGCTCAAGATGAATGACAAGCGTGCGAGTGAGATACCGGTGTCGCGCGGGCAGACTAAGCGGCTGCGGGAACTGCTGAAGCTGTAGTTGGCGGGACGCGGGACCGGGATGAGGTTGAGGAGGTAGAGAACACAGAGGAGAGAGGCTCGCGGTAACGTCGCCGCGAGAGGAAGGCGCTGCGCGCCGTTGGTTCTGTGGGAACTGAAGCTCCGATTCGCTGGAAGGCGTTGCTTGACTGCGGATGCTGGTTGCTGGAACTGCAACACGAAGAGGGATTCATCGCGCGAAAACCGCGCGATGGAAAACCGTACTTCGTCGCTGCGCTCCTCAGGATGACGGGCAAAGAACGGAGAAGGAAAGAAGAAGAAGGTCCCTCACCCATCCGCGCTTCGCGCGTATGGGCTCAGGATGACACGAAAAGCGACTGCGAAAGGCAAAGGCAGAAGCGAGGGCCGAAGACCGACCCTTCACACCTAAGGGTCGGGCACCCGGAAAGGCGATACCCGTCACTCCGAGTTGACGTATCGGTGGTGGTACCATCCCCGGGTGTGGTTATGCCGACGAAAAAAGCGGAAGGGTCGACCACAGGCGAAAAACCGTGAGTAGATTCGGCCCAAATAAGATCATCGCGACTCCTGAGGACGTAGCTGGTCTGGCAGAGCGCCTTTCCAGATGTTCCGAGGTGACTCGCTATGATGCCGGGGAACACAAGGAAGCGTGGGCACTCGCGGGTTCCTTTGCCGACTTAGAAGGTTCTTTCCGGGCTTTACTGGACGAGCAACTTCCCAAGCTGGTCCAAGGAAACCTGCCGCCCTCCGAGACGAACGATCTGCTGCTAGATATCGGCGAGGAGTTCCGGCACATCTTGTATCACATCCTCGAGCAGCAAAAGTTTTACAAGTATCTTGTCCCGGAAGACTCCGCACGCTAAATCACAAACGGCGTTGCCAGAAGCGTGGCAACGAATCCGTGCCCTGACGAAGAATCGACTTGACCACAGACTCTGAAGCTCCCAACCGCTAAGAGGCGTGGCGGGCTCAGGGATTTTGCTGGAATTGGCGCATGAAGAGGGATTCATCGCGCGAAAACCGCGCGATGGAAAAGCGCACTTCGTCGCTGCGCTCCTCATGATCACGGGCAAAGAACGGAAAGGGAAAGAAGAAGGGAAGAAAAAGGGAAGAAGAAGCAGGTCCCTCACCCATCCGCGCTTCGCGCGTATGGGCTCAGGATGACACGAAAAGCGACTGCGAAAGGCAAAGGCAGAAGCACAGGCAGAAGACCGACCCTTAACACCGAAGGGTCGGGCACCCGCAAAGGCTGGAGCAACATCCGCGCTTCGCGCGTATGGGCTCAGGATGACACTAAAAGCGACTGCGAAAGGCAAAAGCAAAGGCCGAAGACCGACCCTTGCACACCAAAGGGTCGGGCACCCGTAAAGGCTGGAGCAACATCCGCCCTTCCTGGGCGGGCGTTGCAATTGGCGCCAAGACCGACCCTTGCACACCAAAGGGTCGGGCACCCGCAAAGGCTACAGCACGATCCGGCCTTGCTTATGCTTAGAGGCACGGCTAGGGCTAAGAGATAAATTCCATTTTTTAGGTGGCTGCTACTCCAGCATGCCGGAGGTGTTGCGCTTGGGGACGAAGCCTACTGGAATCAGGGCTACCTCTTTCATTGTGGCCAGGTCTACTGCGGAGACGTCGTCGTTGATTGGGTTGGCTACGTAGGCTGTTTTGCTGTCTGGGGAGAGCGTTAGCCAGCCGGCACCCTTGCCGCCTAGATATGTGGTGCCGGTCAGCGTCAAATCGGGGATGGAGAAAGTGTAGAGGGCCGTGTTGACGCGGCTGATCACTACCAGGGTTTTTTGGTCGGCTGTTACCGCTATGCCGTGGGAGGCTTCGTTGCCCGGAGGAACTGGCTGGCGGTCAGCCGGCAGGTCGGGGTTGTGGACGCGCTTGATTTCCTTGCGCGTGGCGAAATCGATGCAGGAGAATCCGTTATAGCCGGTGAGCTGCGCGAAGATGAACCGGGTGGAACCATCGGGATTGGCGGAGATGGCCATGGGGCGGACGCCCAGGTCCATGGGGATGGTGAAGGCGACTTCGTCGGTTTGCGTGTCGACCACGCTGATCATTTTGCCCTGGATCGATCCGGCGAGAACGTATTTGCCGTCCGGGGTTACGTAGGGATTGTGGATGGCATTGTGCGTGGGTATGAACTTCAGGACTTTCTGGCCGACGGTGTCGATCACGTCGAGGCCGCCATCCTTGCCGACTATGGCGACGTAGACGCGGGCGCCATCGTGGCTGATCGTGATGTTGTTGGGATGGCCGGTGAGAATGATCTTATTGAGTACCTTGAAGGACTTCCCGTCGACTACGTCGAGCGAGAGATTCGTTTCGTCGCTCACGTAGATGAATTTTCCGTTGGGATTTACGGCGACTCCGTGGTTGAGCTCGATCCCTTCGATGTGGCCCACTACCTTGTTGGTGACGGGGTCGATGATGCTGACGTTGTCGCCGGCGAAGTTGGTCTGGATGATGCGGGGCTTAAGTTTCGGCGCCGCCAAACTGGATACGGCAAGCGCGCCCAGGGCCACACTTGCGCAGGCTACTAAAGCGGCGCTCAGAATATTTTGCTTGGTCATCTTCATCGTCGATTGCTCCTCATATCGCGCATTTCAATTATTTCGAGTCCTAGTTGGACAATTAAACGCGTCCTCTGGCTGCCGCTACTTGACCTTGGCTCCGAGTATGAATGCTTTAAATGTGCGCCAGGATGGATCTGTCTGCGATTCGAACTGCCTGCCGCCCGTGTGAAAGAAATCTCCGCCGGCATCCGGGGAAAGAGGGTGCGTCAGGAGTGGGCTTTGCAGATCGCCAGCGGTGGCTACGGCCTTTACGTATTCGAAGTTCTGGCGCGTCTGGGCTTCATCCCACGTTGTGGCGCCGGGAGAGAGCGGCACGAGCTTGAGCGGGGCGTGAATGTTGGGATCGGCATGGCACAGGAAGCAACGGGAGTGCCCCGGGCGCTTGAGTAGAAAAATGGGCTGTACCTTCGCCTTGAAGAAATCGTAGTCGAGCGTGGGAGTGCCTCCTGCGGGAGGAACCGAGGGCGCCGTCTCCGATTGCGCTGCGGCCTTGAGTAAACCGGCTGCCGCCAAGAACAGGCCTAAAACGATCAGAAGAGATAACTGCTTTCGATGCACGAAGTTCCTCCGAGTAAGGCGACACTTGACCACACGAACGCCGCGTATTCTAAACTTAAATGGAGCCGATAAACCAGTTCAAAATGATAAACGTGCGGCGGGGCGAACCGGTTTCGCGGCTGCGCGGATTTCAAGGCCGACTTTGCTACAGAGACTCTACATCGCCGGCCTGGCGGTGCGGAGTCCGAAGAAA
>CAZRKW010000173.1:0-8519 GCA_964600355.1 uncultured Acidobacteriaceae bacterium | reverse complement strand
TTGACGTTGCCTTTGCGGGTCTCTTGGCCTTGCTCTTGACGTTGCCTTTGCGGGTCTCTTGGTCTTGCTCTTGACGTTGCCTTTGCGGGTCTCTTGGCCTTGCTCTTGACGTTGCCTTTGCGGGTGCCCCATCCTTTGTAGTGTAAGGGTGGGTCTTCTCTATTCTCTTAATCCAGCCCCGCCAGGGGCGGAACAGCGTAGCCCACCGCGTCAGCGGTGGGAGGCCGGTGTTGAAGTACAGTGAAGCTCCGGAGGGGCGGCACGATCGGTTTCGCGCCATCCACGCGCACCCAAGCGCACCAAGCGGCAATGCGGACGTCCCGCCAACCCTTGCCGGTGACCGTCCTCCTGAGCATTCACGAGTTGTGGTACTGACAGTACGCGGCTTACGCCATTTTTTACGTGGAAATGCCTTGACACTATAGGCGGCCGTTTGCACAATGCTGTCTCAGTCTGAGACAGGCCGCTAAGTCTCGACATATCCCCGGGAGTCAGGCTCATGCGAAATTTGTGGATCGTGCAGATATTAGTTGTGGCAGCGTTGCTGGGCTTGGCGAGCGTTGCGAACGCCGACACACTAACGACATACACGCTCCAGGGCCTGAACTTGAGCGACGGCGGCTCGATCACGGGTCAATTTACGTACGACTCGACTTCGCAAGCCATAAATAATGGATATTCAAACATCCAGATTAATTTGAACGACCCCAATAACTTTGGACCGAGCAGTCCTATCGCGCAATCCCTGGACGCAGGATCATCGCCCACTCAGCTCAACCTGACCGGCGGCTTTGTCCAGATCGCTCTAACCTTTGGGACTTCCCTGAACACGGATCCCGGCACAGACGCTATAACAGCCGCATCGTTTCCGTCCGGCGCATTCGATGTCGTTCCGACCATTTCCCTTGGCTCGGCTGTTTCCTCGGTCCCCGAAATAAACGCATCATCCGCCCCTGTCGCGCTGGCGCTCGTGGGATTCTCCGCGATAATCCTGCGTGGCCGCCGCAGCCGCAAGTTTCCAGCCGCTTGAAGCTGGTGGTAAAACGCCTTGCCCGCTAAACCCGGCAGGCCAGGTGAACCAATCGCAGTCTGGAGCGACTCTCACTCCGCTACTCACCCGCGGCGTTTCCTGCGTCGAACGTATTGCCCAATACGCCCTGCATTTCTCCTGCGGAAAATCGGCGTTTCTCCATCGAAATTCCACCTGGACGTGTAGTCCCGCTACCGGGAACTGACCCACCACCGACGTTTTCCGGCAATATACTTCGAAGGAATTCTCGTGATAGGATAACCGATTCGTTAGAGCCTTTTGACCAAGAGGAAGGAACCGTGAGCGTACAAGTGCTGCCTTCATCGTTAACCTCTTTAAACGCGCCGTATGACCCATATCTGGAAGACATCGGGTTCATGACGTGTATGACCCTCACCCTGCTCGGCAACTATTCGCAGACCGGGCACTTCGGCGGGCCTCTCGCCTACACCCCCTACAACGTCGCCATCCATCTAGCCGGCCCCGAAGCGGGCGGGCTACGCTATGACTACCGCCGCCCCAAGCACCCTTACGCCGACAAATTCATGCTCGCCGCCGGACACTGCGCCCCCACCAGCTACGCCCTCTGGATGATCATGGGCGAGGCGCTCTACAAAAAGTATCAGGCCACCGGTGACCGCCGCTATTACGTCGCTCCCAAGGACGGCTTTCTTTCCATCGACGCGCTAGGCTTCCGTCGCGGCGCCGCCCCCCTGAAAACCATTCTCCAGGACAACGGCCTCGCCGATCTCCCGCTGTTCGCCCAGGCCAAAGACCGCGGCATCCATGCCCTCTCCGGCCACATTGAATCCATCGACCAGACCAATGATGTAAACGGCGGCCCCTCCGGCGTAGGCATCGCGCTAGCCGCCGGCAAAGCCGCATTCTGGGATTTCGTCGGCGCCCCCGTAGGCGCGCCCAAAATCATCGCGTTCGAAGGCGAATTCGCCATGTGCGCCGGCCACGCCCAGGAGCTCAAGACGCAGGCCATCGCGCTAAAAGTCGGCAAGCGCCTGCGCATCATGTTCTCCGACAACAACGCTGGCATCGACGACTCGCTCATGGGCGGCGTCGTCGACACCAAATTTGACGGCTACAAGCTAATCGATCAGTGGATCTCCTACGGCTGGAACGTCTTCTCCATCCCCGACGGCCACGACTACGCCCAGATCGTCGGCGCCCTCAAGACCATGGAAGAGTGGGATCCCGCCGATCGCCGCCCCATGATCATGTTCGGCAAGACCATCAAGGGCTATTGGCCCTGTGTCGCGCATGGCAAAATCGCCGGCTCATGCGATCAGGTGGTCGGCTACCCAAGCCACCCGTACGCGATGAAGATGAACTCGCCCTATTTCGTAGCGCTGGCAAAAACCTTCGAAGACCGCTACGGCGTGAAGTTCCAGGGCATCCACGACGGCCCCGTCGCCGACACCAAAGAGCGCCTGATCCAGTTCAAGACCAACATGGACGTAGCCATGTCCGTGCTCGATAAGAACGGCCTCGGCGACTGGCTCGCCGACCGCCTGGTGCAGATCGGCGAAGGCGTGCGGGACAACTTCAATCTCCGCATCGATGTGAAGCAAGATCCCTTTCAGGACGACCGCCTGCGCGTAGCCAATCTTCCCGACGCGCAAACCGTCAAGGTAACGAATTCCATCTCCGGCGCCGAAAAAGAAGTGAAGATTTCGCTCTTCAAGAAACCCGGGGAAGTAGCCGGCGCCCGCCGCGCCATCTCCGAAGTAATCAAGTGGATGAATTACGTCACCGACAATCGCGTCCTAACCATCGCCGCCGATCTTTCCGAATCCGTGAACCTGGAACACGGCAGCCTCTGGGGCCATTACGACCCCGAAAAGAATCCTCTCGGCACGCGCCTGAAAGCGGCCATTCAGGAAGCCGGCAATGCCTCCACCGCGATCGGCCTCGTGGGGCAGAATGCCTCGGTCGACCCCGATAAATTTGCCGGTGTGTGGGCCTGGAGCGGCACCTACGGCGCGTTCACTCCGCTGATGTATCTTCCCGCCCGCGTCTGGAGCCAGCAGAATCAGGACAGCAAATTCCGCACCGGCGTGCTCCATATCCTCGCCGGCCATTCCGGCCCGGAGACCGCCGCCGACGCGCGCACGCACTTCGGCATCTTCTCCCCGCAAGTCTGGAAGATGTTCCCGCGCGGCCATGTGATCACCCTGAATTTCTGGGATTACAATGACGTCGCCGCCGGATACTTCGCCGCCGCCGAAATCGCCGCCCGCGAAAAAAAGGTAGGCATCATAGTGGTGGAGGTAGCGCGTCCCGATTTCCCGGTAGCCGATCGCAGCAAGTTCGCCGACACCGACGTAAAAGCCGCCGCCAAAGGCCTCTACGTGATCCGCGATTTCGCTCCAGGCAAGCCGAAGCACGGCTACGTGGTAGCGCAAGGCTCCAGCTCCACGTTCAACCTGGTAAGCATATTGCCCAAGCTAGAAGAAGCCGGGATCAACGTGAAGGTGATAGCCGCAATCAGCGAAGAACTTTTCGACCGCCAACCGGAAGCCTATCGCCGCTCCGTACTCCCTCCCGAAGCCTACGAGGATCTGATGTTCGTCTCCACCGGCACCCGCCGCATGTGGCCCCTGCGCGACGCAGGCCCGCAAACCGACGCCTATTCGCTAACCTCCGACCAGGAAAATAAGTGGCTAACCGGCGGCACCGAGCAGGACGTAATAGCCGAAGCCCACCTAGACGCCAAATCCATCTTCAACGGCGTCCAGCGCTTCGCGCAAGAACGCCCCCGCCGCCTAGATCGCCTGCGCTCAACTTTAGCGTCGCTGGACTAGCCCATCCGGCAGTCGCCTCTAAGCCGTCGGTGGCACAGGCGCTCCTGCCTCTGCAGCATTTCCCCTTCGCCGTTGCCGTTCGCTCTTCGCTGTCGTCCCTGGGATCGCCATTCTCCTGAATGGCGCTTTTGAACCCGCCAATCGGTAGATTGGCGTTCCCGCCATCGCTTTTAGCGGTGTCATCCTGAACGAAGTGAAGGATCTGCATTTTCTCTTTTTGTTAGGGCTGCGAATAGGGCGCGTACGTAGAGGATCGGCCGAGAAGGAGCTTGAACCCGGAATGCCGTTATATTGCGCACCCAGTTCGTTGTTAGATTCTTACCGAACAGATACGGGTTTGGCTACCACGGCAAACTGCAGGAATCTCAAGTCAGTGAATTTTCCTAGGAACAGGGCATTTGCCACCGCATATGCGGCCCATAGGCGTCTACTCACGCCGTTCCGTTGATCGTTAATCCCGTAAATCTCTTCTAACGCATACCCCTCGCGTTCGAACATATCCTCAATGCTCGACTTGGTGAAGAACCGAAGATGCGTCTTATCCAACACGCCGCTATCCGTATATTCCCATTGAGCGCGGAATAGCAGATGAAAGAGGGTCACCAGGCTTCGAATGTTGGGAATCGAAGCGACCACGACACCTCCTTCGGCCAATAACGATTTGGCATATTGCAGGGCCTGTTCAGGAAATACCATGTGCTCGAGCACGTCGTTGAATACGATACAGTCGAACATTCCACAGGGCAGTCCACTCCCCGAATCGAACGATCTGTTGACTACATGGTCTATCTTCGACGATGCCTTTGCCGCTGCGGACCCGACAGGTTCTATGCCCCACACTTCAACCTTTCGAGTCTTTTTTAATAACTCTCCAAACGCGCCCGCGCCACATCCGACATCCAAAACACGGCGGCAATGACTCGGCACAAAACTCAACATCTCTGTCCGATCGCACCCAAAGTACTCAGCTGGCTTGGTTGCGTAACCTGGCGGTGCTGTTAATGTCACACTCATGTAAATCCTCCACGAGCTTTCTCAAGCGTTTGCACACCGTTTTCAGCCTGACCGCAAACATCCCAGCGATTCTTTAAGATTCCAACAACGCCAACCCCCACCAGCTCATGATTGAACGCAGCCTGAGCTTACTAGGGTGGTTAAGGAACCATATAGTATGTCAATACTATGAGCAGAAATCATAGCTGTATTTTACTGCGGCAGGTCTCCTGCGTTCCCCGGCCGAGGCCCCGGGCGAAGACGCCGTTTCTCCGGCTTTCCTTGCAAGTTGGAGCGATACCTTAGATGGACTGGAGGCGGGTGGCCCACCCTTCCGCCTTTTGGTTGGCATAAGCACACGCCGGGAGGATACAGCTACAGGTACGTCCATTAAGAGTAATTGGTGTTGCCTTTCAGGGTGCCCGACCCTTTCGATCCTAAAGGGTCGGTCTTTTTGTCGTCCGTGCGTGCCCGTGACAAAGGGACCGCTTCGCATCTTCGCCCCGCTCCGCAAATTAGCCGCGCCATCAGGTTCGCCTTCCGCCGCTCTACCGCTTTGCAGGCCGGGACTTCATATCCCGTGCGGGCAACAAGCGCCTCGTCTCCTGCCTTTCGTTGTCGCCTTAGCCGTTCGTCGTCATCCTGAGGAGCGCAGCGACGAAGAACGGTTCTCCGTCGTCGCTTTTCGAGCGATGAATCTCTCCGCCGTGAGTGGCACAGGCACTCCTGCCTGTGCAGCATTTACCCTTCGCAGTTGCCACGACAATGCCCGCGCCGTCGCATGAAGTCTCGTTTCGTAACAGGGAACGAGGCCAGCGGGCAGCAAGCAGAGCCGTGTAGGTCGCGGCTTTCAGCCGCGACAAAAAGACCCTGGCGCGCAGCGCCTACCGCGAGCCTTCCTCCTCTACCTCCTTTGCCTCCTCAACCTCTTCTGCCTCCGTGTCGCCCAATGGAGCCCCCCGTGGAGCCCCCATGGAGTATGATCAGCCAAGCTCGAGCCTTGAATTGAGCAGTTCTGTTGACGGAAAGGAAAAAAATGATCGCCCGAAAACGCATCCTGCTAATGGCGATGTGCCTGGCCGCCCCGCTCGCGGTCCGAGCGCAAAGCTCTCCGGCGAACCCGGTTGTAGCCAGCGCGCAGGAGATCGTCGAACGCCAATCGAAGTACATCGCGGCCGCCGCCGACGCCATGCCTGCCGAAAAATACGGCTATCGCCCCACGCCGGACCAGTGGACGTTCGGGAAAATCGTTTCGCACATCGCTCAGTCCGATTTTAACCTGTGCGCGATTCTTTCCGACACGCCACCCCCGCAGAATTGGAAAGTAACCGACGCCGATCCGAAGGACAAACTCGTCCCGGCGGTGAAGGCGTCGCTGGATTTCTGCTCGCAGGCGCTGGCCAGCCTCCAGGATTCGAAGCTCGGCGACACGGTCAAATTCTTCGGCGGCCGTCAGGTACCCCGAGCCAGAGCCCTCATCGAATTGACCGACGACCTCGAAGACCACTACTCGCAGCTAGCAAGCTACCTGCGCATGAACGGAATGGTGCCACCCTCGGTAAGGCCCGCCAAATAACGAGACGCCAGCAACCGTCGCAACGGGATGAAGAGTGAGCCGGACTAGCCGAATCGAATCCCTTCTTTCCTTTCGTCGTCATCCTGAGGAGCGCAGCGACGAAGAACGTTCTCCATCGCTCGCTTTTCGAGCGATGAACCTCTCTTCATGCATCAATTCGAGCGACACCCCGCGACCCGCCACGCCTTTTATGAGGTCGGGCCCCCCAGCCCCGACAAAAAGCCACATCGCAGCGCCCACCGCTCGCGGCGCCGTTCCCGCGAGCCTTCGCTTTTCCCGGCAAACACCGACCCTTTAAGGTCGAAAGGGTCGGGCACCCTGAAAAGCAACACCGGTCACTCCGAGGGGACGTGTCGGTAGTGGTATCATTCCGGGTTGTGCTTATGTCTGCGAAAAAGGCGGAAGGGGTCGGCCACCCGCCAACACTGATCAACGCTGTCTGGCAGTCTGTTTCTTGAAGAGCGCACCCTGCTCGGCAAGCGGAGTGTAGGCTTGATGGATAGAACTTCACGAGCGTACTTGCGTCAATTGCCATGGTTCGTCGCTGCGGTTCTGGTGATATTGTTACTTGCCGCGATTCTAGTTCGGGTCATTTACGTCCGGCAGGAGCAAAGAGCCGCAATGCTTCTGAACGCGGTACTGTTTCTTCGACCCGGTGAATCATCCGCAACAGACATTGAGGGGATAGTTGCGAACTATAAAGGCGGTCCGGCCGACATCTCCGGCTTGGCTTGTGATCCGCACGGACCTTCTTATATCGTTCACATTGCAAATGACGCTCTCAACAGTATGGGACGTTCGGCGGCCCTGGCCGTTCTGCGGCCCCGCACTGTTAACGCGATATTCATCTTAAAGAACGGGACGCTTTGTTATGTTCAGTATTCTGTCGAAATAGTGCCCGGCAGGCGTCTGCGCCCCGTGAGAACGAATGCATCTGTAACGCTCGCTTCTGAGACCGAGTTGCTTCCTTTTGATGTAGAATATTTGGGTGGGAACATTCGTTTTTTCCAGGTGGCGTTGACTTCTGAGGCTACTCCTGATCAGCATCGGCGCGCATTCGACTTTGATCTTTCCTGCCTTGCCCGCTTTAGCGGCTGTCGCGTGGCCTGTGAACTGATGCCATCTGCGTGGCTCGACTACCAAAAGAAGGCTCGTGCAGAAGGACGGGCTTTACGGCCTGAGGAGCTCGGTGACCCGCATTGCAAAAAGCTCACCGCGTCGCCGTAGACCAATTCGATCCCCCAACCGGGCGGGTGGCGAAGCCTTTGACGTCGAATTTCCGAGTGGCGGGTGGCCCACCCTTTCGCTCAGGCCGAGTGGCGAAGCCTTTGACCTTGAATTTCCGGGTGGCCGACCCTTCGTCGTTTTCGAAGGGTCGGGCTTTTGAATTCTCCGTATTCCTGCCATTCATTTCAGAGGATCGGCGCGAGAATCAAGCCACTCTTGAGTGCCGCATAGAAGGAGAAACTGCTCCACGGCCAATCCATGGGATGATCGGCCAGTTTTCTTTTCAAGGGATTCATGTGCATGTAGTCAAGCTTTTCCACCCTTTTCTGTAAACTCCAGGCATTGAAATCATAGAAGCGGCCGGGTGCCCCACCCTTCCTCTGAGGGTTCGGGTGCGAAGACTTTGACCTTGAATTTGCGGGTGCCCTACCCTCAGTCTTTTTGAGGGTGGGGCTTTTCCGTTTCCGCTCGTTCAATCCACGGCATCGACTTGAATCGAAGCGGCCGGCAGTCCCTGATAGTTGGCAAAGCTGCTCCATCGCCAGTTCCTGGGATGCCTCACCAGGCCGCGCTTCAGAGGGTTCATGTGCATATAGTGAATCTTCTCGATTTTCTTCTTCCTGCTCCAGACGTTGAAATCGTAGAATCGCGGCTGCCAAAATCTTTTGCGGTCAGCAGACTCTTCCCGCCACAGGCGGAGCTGGCGAGCCGGGCTTCGCTTGCGCCGGCGGTACCGCAAGGTCCGGGAGACGCGCTGCTTGAGGACTTGCAGGACGGTCGCGGGCGTTCCAATCCGGGGCTCGCCGATCAGCAGGTGGAAGTGTTCGCATCACGACGTAGCCGACCAGTGCAAATGGATAGCGCAAACGCGTCTGAT
>CAZRKW010000172.1:0-8594 GCA_964600355.1 uncultured Acidobacteriaceae bacterium | reverse complement strand
AGCACCTTGCACTTGCTGCGGTCGAAGCTGGCGAGTTCGCCGCTGCCGGCGAGAGCCGTCCAAACGAGGCCGTGGCTATCGACGTCAATGCCACGCGGGCCGTAGTGCATTTCGCCCGGCAATTTCGGATTGTTGAACGGGGGCTCGTAGACTTCGGTCGTGCAGGTAGCGGGAGGATTGGAACCGATCGTCGCGCGAACAATTTTTGCCGGCAAATCCTCTACCGGAGACGTATACCAGACGCTGCCATCGACGGGACTGACCGAGATTCCGTAGCCGCCATTCGAGCCAATGTGGTCAAGCTTGGGATCGACCGGCTGATTGTACATGGTGAATGTGGGACCGGTTTTTCCGTCGGCGTTGGTGTCGAGAATCGGGGCGCACCAGCCCTGGGCTTTGGCCGCATCGTGCGTTTCGTCCCAGACGCGGGTCTTGAGCCAGCCGAGTCCGCTCCGGCGCAAGGAAAAGTAGATGGTGCGGTCAGGGTCATTCGCGAAAGCGGCATGGCTTAATGCGTAGCAGATGTCTACAGCCTCGAATTTGCCGGTCTTGGGATCGTAGATATCGACGCCCAACCCGGGTGGCGTCTCCCACGGCTTCAGCGCGCGCCCTCCGCCCTGTTCAGCGTCGATGCTCATTCTGGGGACAGAGGCGTACGAGGGATTACCCGATTCCCACGCCAGCGCATATTTGTTGCCGGAACTGGCCTTGCAAAAATCGGGGGCTTCCGGCTTGCGATTTTCCATGCTGATCCACAGCCGGCCGCTGTGATCCATCAGCGTGTTCTTGGGATTTACGACGTCATCTTTCCACACGATCTGATTTCCCCAGTAGGGAGAAGGCGCCACCACATGCTGGGGCGACCACGTGGGCATGGACTTTCTGTCGGCCTCATTGCGCAGCGGAAGCTTGATGGTGCTGGCGGAATTCTCCTCCGGGTCCACCAGAACGAGCGTGCCTCCGGACCAATCGCCGTTATACACCGGGCCGTTCGCGTTGACCTGGGGATTCCATTTATCGGTGGCGACCTCTCCGTGCAGAAACGTGGCGGGTCCGCCGAAATCCCAAATCGTGAGTACGATATTCCGTTCAATGCCCTGCGGCCGCGGCGGGGTAGGCGGAACTTCACCCGCGGTGATGCGCTGGGTCCAGTCGGCGAACATGGCGATGCCGCGGTCGTAGCCGAAGTGGCCCATGTTCGTTTTCATTTCCTCGCCGAGCTGGCCCGATATGATTCGGCGCTTCCACGCTTCCGTTGCGGAGGGAAACGTGCCGAGGTTCCGCGGCATCTCGCGGGTGATTTTGTTGCCCATCTGATGACACACCTGGCAATCATCTTTCACGGCATGAATCCAATCGGCCTGCGTGGGGATGACCTTTTCTTTGGCATTCTCGGGCTGCATCGGGAACGCGCTTTTGGGCGGAATCTTCAGCATGGAGAGCCAGTAGTTGGGCGGGTAATACTGGGCAGCGGCAACAGCGTTGGGAGCGATCACCGCGTGGAGGGCCAAACTCTTGCCGGGCGCTGTCTCGACCGGAGGCGAATCCACAAGACCGTAGCCGCGCACCCAAACTTTGTAATTGGCCTTCGGCAATTCCGGAAGGAGGTACCGGCCGCGATCGTCGGTGACCACGATTTTGCGCAGCTTGGTCTGGAAATCCATGGTCTCGGCAATCACCCAGACGCCCGCTTCCGGGCCCTTCGAACTGGTGACCACGCCTGCGATATTGTCGGAGGCGACGCTAACGATCTGCGGTTGTCCGGGCCGCGGCAGCGCTTCGGTTCGGATGATTGCCGAAGCCACGAGTACGCTGCCGAACAGCAACCCCCATCCCATCGCGCGTCTCAGGCGGTTTGTTCGCATCACCTTCTCCTATTGCACAATCACGACTCAAAATTTCCGCTCAGGCTGACTCCGCTACGCACGGCACGCGCCGCGCTATCCGCAGACACTATAGCCCCGTTCAGTGGGCCAGCGGGTCCGGCCTGAGCTGGAAGTGCACCATCTGCGGAACCTGGCCTTTGCCTCCTTCGGCATGCCAGATCACCCGGGTCTCTGTTGAAGCCCACAGGCCGCGGCCCTTCCAGCCAGTTTTCGGATCGTCGATACGGCCATCGAGATCGCGCGTATAAAAACCCATCGGATAAGGCACGCGGAAAGTAAACCACTCTTTCGTGGCGGGATTGAAGATTCGCAAAGAATCCGAACTTGTGCCCAGCACCACCGACACATTATTTCCCAGTCCCAGAGTGTTGTAGCGATCGACCCAATTGAGATAGTGCCAGTCCGCGTGCGCATCGGTTCCCTTGAACATCGGGCCTGGAACGGGATAGAGCGTCCAACCTTCGGGACACTGCTGCCCTATTGCCGTGGGTCCGTTGAGCACCTTGCATTTGCGGCGATCAAAACTGGCGAGTTCGCCGCTGCCTGCTAGCGCGGTCCAGACGATCCCGTTGGTATCCACGTCAATTCCGTGCGGTCCGTAGTGAAGCTCGCCGGGAAGCTTGGGATTGTTGAACGGTGGCTCGTAGACTTCCGTGGCGCAAGTGGACGGCGGATTCGGGCCGGGTATTGCGCGCACAATCCTGCCCGGCGGAGGAAAAGGCCCCGCATACCAAACACTGCCGTCGACCGGATTGATGGAAATTCCGTAGCCGTCCGGGGTGCCGATGCGATCGAGCTTCGGATCCGGCGGCTCATTGAGCATGGTGAAAGGGCCGGTCTTGCCATCGCCGTTATAGTCGACTACCGGGGCGCACCAGCCCTGAGCCTTGGCCGCATCATGCGTTTCGTCCCAGACGCGCGTCTTGAGCCAGCCAAGGCCCCCGCGCCGCAGGGAAAAGTAAATGGTCTCGTCCTTGTCGTTGGCAATCGCGGCGTGGCTCTGGCCGAAACAAAGGTCCACGGCCTCAATCTTGAGAGTCTTGGGGTCGTAAATGTCCACTCCCCAGCCCGGCGGATTCTCCCATGGCTTCAGGGTGCGGCCCGCGCTCTGGCGAAGGTCGAGATCGATCCGCTGGATGGCCTGGTTCATCGGATTACCCGATTCCCAGGTTTTGGCAAACACGTTTCCGGAGCTGGCCCTGCAGTAATCGGGAGCTTCGGGCTTGCGGTTCTGCATGTTGATCCAGAGGCGGCCCTTGCTGTCCATCTGCGTGTTCGCGGGATTTACGGCGTCATCTTTCCAGACGATTTCGTTGCCCCAATAAGGAGATGGCGCGGTGACGGTCTGCGGAGACCACGTGGGCATGAATTCTCTGTCAGCTTCGTTGCGGAGCGGCAGTTTGATCGTGCTGGCGGAATTTTCCTGGGGATCGACGAGGGTCAGCGTGCCGCCTTCCCAGTCCGCCTCGTAGGCTGGCCCGTTTTCGTTGACGCGAGGATTCCATTTGTTGGTAGAAACCATGCCGTGAAAGAACGACTTGGGGCCGCCGAGATCCCACAGCGTAAGCACGACGTTGCGTTCAATGCCCTGCGGACGCGGAGGCGCAGACGGAACCTCCCCGGCGACGATGCGCTCGGTCCAATCCGCGAACATCGCTATGCCGCGATCGTCCCCGAATTGCTGCATGGTATTGGCCATCTCGCCGCCCACCTGGCCTGACTTAACCCTGCGCTTCCAGGCCTCTGTGACGGATGGGAACGCGCCAAGGTTCCTGGGCATTTCGCGGGTGATTTTGGTTCCCATCTGGTGGCATGGCTGGCAGCCCGACTTCACCAAGTCGATCCAATGCGCCTGCGTGGGAATTACGCCGTTGATGCCATAGAGCACGCTGTTCGTGCCGGGCGCCGCCATTGGAAACGCGCTCTTGGGCGGTATCTTCAAAAGCGACATCCAATAGTTGGGCGGGTATATCTGTGCGGCTGCCTGGGGACTCGGAGCCAGTTTCGCTTTCAGCGCGAGAGTCTTGCCGGGCGCTGCCTGCACCGGAACCGAGTCCACGAGTCCGTAGCCTCGCACCCACACTTTGTAGCTGGCCTTGGGTAGTTCCGGTAAGAGGAATCTGCCAAGATCGTCGGTGACCACGATCTTGCGCAACTTGGTCTGGAAGTCGGTGGACTCCGCGATCACCCATACGCCTGCCTCCGGCCCTTTCGGACTGCTGACCACGCCACCAATGTTGTCGGGTCCCCCGGTGACGCCACTCCCGGTGGCTTGGGCAGACTGAGGCCGGGCGTCGGTTCGGTCAATTGCGAATACTACGAGCAAACAGCTCAGGACCGTCGTCGGTCCGATCGAACGCCTCATCCATTTCGCTGCGATCACATTTCCCCTTTTTACGCACTCATCGCCGCGAACCTTGTACGTCTGTTCCGTACGTATTGTCAACGCCAATAACCTTAAACAGATGTAACGCGCTATGCGGCCGTCTACGTTCAGAGCTGAAAGGTGAAGCTGTCCCGAGGTCCGCAAAAGATATTCCCGCATTAAGTTGCCATCGAATTCGGATAAATGTGCTATATAGCCCTGAAAAATGGGCTTGCGTTTGTGAACATCGCCGCTCAAAAAAGACTGCTCGGAAGGCCGGACGACAACGTCCAGCCAGGAGTCTCTGAAAGGAAAGGTTGGATATGAAATCAGGCTTCCTGATCATATGCATCGCGGCTTCCGTTTTGTGGATGCCTCGCGCTTCGGCGCAAGGGCTCCCGACTGAGAAAGTGCTGACTATCGATGTGGCATTGACGATGGCGCAGGAAGCCATGCTCCAGTGCCGCGCAAAGGGCTACAAAGTTACGGTCACCGTGGTCGACCGGGGCAATGAACTAAAAGCGCTGATACGGGACGATGGGGCCGGGCTCGGGAGCGTCCAGATCGGCCGGATGAAGACCAATAGCGTGATGCATTTCGGATATCCGTCGGGCCCTCCGGCGGCTAATCCACCGCCTGGAACCGCTACACCGACGCCCATGAGCGATTCCGTATTCGCAAAGGGCGGCATCCCCATCAAAGTAGGCGATGACCTGCTCGGGGCGATCTCTGTGAGCGGAGCGCACAACGGCGAACAGGACGCCGATTGCGCGAAGGCGGGTTTGGCCAAAGTTGCCGATCGGTTGAAGTGACCTGTCGCGGTAACGACAAGGGCCTGGGTGCCAACTGGCTAAATCGGCCCTTAGGGGCTAAAGCCCCGCCAAAGCTCCATTGGTCCTCGGGCACAGATAAATCCGTGCCCTGACGAAGAACTGCCGTTGCCCTCCTCGACCCGCCCGCTGGAAAAAGCGTATATTGTCGGTCCATGCGGATTTTTGTTTGGATTGTGTTGAGAATCGAACCGGCGCCCGCCGCGTGCGCGCTTTCGTGAATCCCGTGCGCGTCTGGCGCAGGCTTCTTGTGTCGCTCCCGCTGATCGTGCTGGTGGCTATCGCCGCACGCGCCGGATTCGCATGGCACGAAGGGCGGCAGGTTCCGGCAAACCTTCTGAGCACCGTCCCATTCCTGGGGGAGACCGGCAACATCGCGCGGTCACTCGTATTGGGCAACGGCTTCAGCGACGCCTTCCGTCAGGGCACCGGCGCAACGGCCTGGCTCACGCCGGTGTATCCTCTGCTCCTTGCAGCCATCTTCCGCATCTTCGGAATCTATACGGTTGCATCGTTCATCGCGACAGTGACGCTGAATATAGCCTTCTCGGCCGCCGCCTGCGTCCCGCTTTTTTATGCCGGGCGGAAGATTGCGGGCGCAGGAGTGGGTGCGACGGCGGCGTGGTTGTGGGCGCTCTTTCCCAATGCCATCATGATTCCCTACGAGTGGATCTGGGATACGTGCCTCACGACACTGGTGGCGACAATCATTCTTTGGTTCACGTTGAAGCTCGCCGAATCGACGCGCGTGATCGATTGGTGCCTGTACGGAGTTTTGTGGGGATTTGCGCTGCTGACGAACCCGGCACTCGGCACGGTGCTTCCGTTTCTTCTGGGGTGGGCTGCGTACCGCGCGAAAGCGTCCGGAACGCGGAGTCTGGGTCTCGCCGGTCTGGCGGTTTTCATGCTGGCGCTTTGTTGCGCGCCGTGGACGGTGCGGAACTATGTCGCCTTCCATCACTTCGTGCCGCTGCGCACAACGTTTCCCTTTGCGCTTTGGCTCGGCCACAACCGCGTCTTCGACCCGCAATCTCCACCGACAACGCGAGTGACTCCTTATGAAGAAGGACGGGAATACAAGAGGCTCGGGGAAGATGCGTTCATGCGAACGAAGTGGACCGAGGCCGTGCATTTTATCCGAACGCACCCCGCTCTCGAGGCAAGCCTGTTCGAGCAGAGGTTTGTGGCGTTCTGGTGCGGGCTTGACCATCCGCTGAAGCGATTCCTCGGCGCAGACTCGCTGGGCGATCGCATCCTGCTGCTGGCTAATTTCTTCGCCACGGTCGGCACGGTTGGCGGGCTGGCGGCGATATGGATCAGGTATCGGCGCTACGCGTTTCTGCTGTCGGCGTTTCCAATCATATTTCCGGTGATGTACTACGTGACCTTGCCGTACCTGCGCTATCGCCAGCCGATTGAGCCGGTGCTCATGCTGTTGGCGGCGCTGGCGCTCCACGGGCCATTGCGCCGGAAGGGCTCGCGCGCAACAAGTTGCGACGACCCAACAAGCTATGGTAGGACCTAGCTGCAATGTTTCCGTAAAGGAGATCGACATGGACATCTCGAAAAGTGCCGGAGTGATTGTTCTCGCGGCGGTGGTGGTGCTGGCGTTGGGCGGGAGGATGCACGCAGGAAGCGCAGCGAGCGGCGCAGACTCGGCGACGGCCTCGCTACCGAAGGACATTCATCCTGAAACCGGAAACCGCCTTCCTCCGCCGAGACGGGAAGACATGGACGATTACGGCAAGAAGGTTTTCGACGAACTGACCGGACCAAGAATATCGTGGACTAAGCAGGTTCCGCTACGCCTCTATAGTCCGCGGCTCGCCAAACCGATGAGCGATGCCCATTACTATCTCAAGTTCCAATCCGGACTGGGAGACCGATTAACCGAGATCGCGGTTCTGGTAACGGCGCGCGAGATGGACAACCAGTTCGAATGGACGCAATGGGAAATCCACGGCCGGATGGATGGCCCCGGCCACGTGGAACCGGGCATCATCGACATCATCAAGTACAACAAGCCGGTGACGGGCCTCGGCGAGAAGGAAACGGTGATTATTGAGTTCGGACGCGAGCTGTTGGGGCAGAAAAAAGTCTCGTCCGAGACGTTCGCTCATGCCCTGCGTTTATTCGGTCCCCGCGGCATGGTGGATTTGACCAACCTGATGGCTCTCTATTGGGCCACCGGACTGGAGCTGACGGCTTTCGATCAACAACTGCTGCCGGGACAAAAACCAATGCTTCCTGCCCGATAGATCGTTACTGATTTTCCGCGCTCTGCTTGAACTTCGGGGGCGGGGGCAGCTTCGCCAGTTTCGGCAAATATTCCGGATACATCGTCTCCGCGCCGCCGCGCGCGGCTTCTATCGGTATGCCGTAGTTCGAAGGATACTCTCCCAGCCACGGATTCTCTCCGGGCAAGTGATGGGCGACATAGCCTCGCGGATGCGGCACTTCGTCGCTCGGGATGCAGTTCATCGGCTTAAACTCGACGCTCTCGGAGAGAATCCAGTTCGAAGTTCGAATCAAAGGTTCGGTCAGATAAACCGGATCATCCACAAATGTGGCCACCGTGAAGTAGCTTCCGTGACGGATGTAGAATTCCTCCATGGTTGCCTTATCGCTCCGCGGAAGGCCATTCCGCCGGAGCCACCCTTCCTTCATGTGGGTCGTGGTCACCTTCAGCATGTCCGCCACCCACTCGCCGGTCGAAAAACCCTGCCAGGTGTGAGCGGCATACTCTGACGGATGGGGACGGCCGTCCATGTAAATCGTGCGCTGGGGCAGCATCCACAAAAGCTGGGTGTGCCAGGCCATCACCTTCTGGTCCAGCTGCCGGATATCCGCATAAATCTTCATGCTTCCCGGGCCGCGGACCGCATAGTCGGAGGGGTGCGGCTCGCACTCGTGTTCGATCATTTCCCACTTTTGGGCGTCCCAGGTGTCGGCGCGGCTGCGCGCTTCGTCGTTGATCGGCAAGCCGGTGTAATCGCCGATTTCAGGACCGTGCAGCCGCTCGGCGAAGTCCTCATGCAGTTTCTGAGCCCACCCGCCCGACAAATCCATTTGAGCGACAGCGGGGCGAGCGAGCAATCCGGCAGTGAGCAACAGGAGTGCCGCCAGCAGATTCGCCCTATGAAATGCCGTCATCGTTTCCCTCCCCCGTTGCAAAACCTGTGCCTGCCGGATTAATTGCCTTTGGCGGCGTACGCGTCGCCGTCAGCAGCATGCGTCAGATAAAAGTAACCGACTTTGTTGTTCGCGGGACTTCCGTACCACATCCTCCCCTGAGGATCGCGAAAGAATTCACGAATCGTATTTTCAGGATGGGGAAACGGATACAGCGTGACTTTGCCGGTTTCGCGATCCAGGCGGCCAAGTGCGTCCTGGTCAAACGACGAATACCATACGTTGTTGGCGGCGTCGACGCCCATTACGGACTTGGGCTGAAGCCAGGCAGCGCGTATTCCTTGAAGGTTTCCGTCTTGGGATCGAAACGGTCGATCACGC
>CAZRKW010000171.1:0-8713 GCA_964600355.1 uncultured Acidobacteriaceae bacterium | reverse complement strand
TGCGTCGCCACCTGCACCGCCGTCACCGTGGCTCCCGGGATAATGGCCCCGGTCGGGTCCGTGACGCTCCCCGTAATATCGGCCGTGTTCATCTGCCCGAACGCGGCAGTCGCCAGAAAAAAAACTGCGAGCCAAGCGACGACCAGAGTTGCCATCCTCACGGATCCCTTCAAAAGTTGCCTCATGTGTTCTCCCGAGCGATGCCTCGCTGGCGATTTGTCCATTTCAATGGACCGCAGATTCCGAAGTTGCATGTTGTGAGGTGGATTCCCAGCGCTCCGCATGAGGCTTATTGAATCGGTAAGCAACACTGCACCCTCCCACGACGCCGTGCGAAAGCCTACATCAGGGTCGAAGTGCGTTGCTGTAAGGAGGTTGTAAAACCTGCTCGGAAACGTTCGCGATCACCAGCCTTGGGGAGGGTATTAGAAACCGGCGTCGCTTTCCTTCGGGGAGTAGTGTGGGGTAACTGCCGGATTCGGCTCTACTTGGGCCGACGCAGCCGCATCGGGGACACAGGGCAGATGCAGCGTAAACGTGCTCCCTTTGCCCAGCGCGCTCTTTACCGTAAGCTCGCCATGCATAGCCTCCGCAATGCTCTTCGCCAGGGGCAGTCCCAGCCCCGTGCCGTGAATCTGCGCCGCCGCCACCGACGTACTTCTGTAGAAAGGCTCGAAAATGTGGGCTAAGTCCGAGGAGTCGATGCCGATCCCGCGATCGGACACGCTGATCTGCACTTCCCTTCCGCGAATGCTGTGATCGCTCAGCCGAGCCTGGATACCGATCCACGGCTGCCCGTTTCCATACTTCAGGGCATTGGTGATCAGATTCTGCAGGCACTGCGATAGCGCCTTCAGGTCGCCCGCCACTTGCGGAAGGTCCGGCGCAATGTCCCGCTCCACCGTAACCTGAGCCGTGCGGATCAGCCCCTCTGTATTGCCAAGCGCGGCGTCGATAATCTGAGTCACCGACAGCGGGCGAGAATCGTATCGCTGATGGCCATCGCGAGTGGCCGCGAACAACAGGATCTGCTCCACGAGCCCGGAGAGCTGCCGCGCATGGTTCCCGATCACCGAACCGTACTGCGCCAGTTGCTGCTTTCCGTCCACCACCCCATGCGCGATGTTGTCGGCGGCGGAGCTGATCACCGTAAGCGGCGTCCGCAATTCGTGGGATATCGTGGTGACAAAATTCATCTGCAACTTGGCGAGCCGCTGCGCCCGATAGCTCGTAACGATCAGCATCGCCATGCTCAGCACCAGCAGAAACAGCACACCGAAGCTGATCGCCAGATCCCTCCTGCGCAACTCCGCTCCGAAGGCGCCGAGCGGCCCTCCCCGGCGGTGCTTTACGATAAGCTGCCAGTCCTGATCGGCAGGAACCTCCGCGAGCAGCGGAAACCAGGAAACTCCCACGGCCGCGGCCGGCCCGCGATTCACCGACGGCTTGTGGAACACGTGCACGGGAGACCCTAGCGCCGGATCGGAGACGCGGCCGAACAAATCCATGTTCCCGTCCGCGTCGCCCACCTGCTTCGCCCCGAAGCCGGAGTCCGAGGAATACAGCACGCGTCCGGGCTTATCTCCAGCCACCACCGCAATCTGAAAATCGAGACCATCCGTGCCTTGGAAATAGCGCTGAGCCAGGTCCGGCAGAACCCGCGTTCGTATCACGTCGTCGTTCAGCTCGAGCACAATCCATTCCACCGATTCGCTTTTACCGGTCGCGCCTCCGGCGGAGTCTCTGCCCGGGAACAGCGGATGCAGAAGTGCGGGTATCCCCGGCTCGAAACGCCAGCCGATCAAAGGTCCTCCCGCATAGAACCCTTCCACAAATTGGGGAGGCGAAGGCGAGAGAGGCTTCTTCGTCGGACTCAGATCGGCAGGGTACGTCGATAACGCCGATTGCAGCTTCTCCTGCAATCCCGCCAGTTCTGCTGGCTGGCTCGCCGATTCGAGCCGTTTCGTTCCCGCGTCGTAGTGCAGCACCGCACCATGAGGAATCTTCCCGGACGGCAGAATATAGAAGTCCGAAACCAGATCCGGATACGCAGCCCCGGCCTTCCATTCTGTAAACGAGCGCGCCAGCTCCTGTATATCGGGCGGCGGATTGCCATCTGGATCGATCCCCAGATTCAGGCACACCTGCGAAAACACGCGGAAAAAATCCAGGTGCCAGTTGACCATCGACATTTGCAGGCTGTCCGCCAGCCGCAGGCTCGTAGCATCGCTCACCTGGTTGCTCCAGTTGTACTGCAACACACCCAGCACAATCACGATCACCGCGGCCGGAACCACCACCGCCGCCGACAGCGCCCGTTCTTTGAAGGGTACTTTCACACCGCTCCTGTCTGCGCGTTCACCCAAAACGACCCTTTATATATACGCCCGAACGCGCAGGCAGCCAATCAAGAGTTCAGGCCGCAGATGTTCCCTATTAACCCCGTTACGGATTGCCCAATGCGCGCGAGTGTGAACAGCCCAAGAGAACGAACTATACGTGGGTTCGCTACGACGGCTTGAATTTATATCCGAGGCCCTGCACCGTGAGGATCAGCCGGGGCTGCTTCGGGTCGGACTCGAGTTTCTGGCGCAAGCTCGCCACATGCACATCCACGGTGCGCGTAAAGGTATCCGCGCTGTAGCCCCACACTTCTCTCAGAAGCTCGTCGCGAGAGAGCGTAGTCCCGGCATGTTCGATGAAGTAGCGTAGCAATTGAAACTCGCGGGCCGAAAGATTCACGGGCTTGCCGTCCCTGGTAGCCTCGGTTCCGCGAAGATCGACGCGCACCGAACCAAACTGATGCGCGCCGGCCTGCGCCACCGCCGGCCGGTTGGGCGCGCGCCGCAAGAGCGCTTCCACGCGGGCCATCAGCTCCTGCATGTCGAAAGGCTTGGTCACGTAATCGTCGGCGCCGATCTTCAAACCGCTCACCTTGTCCGACGTCTGCCCCCGCGCGGTCAGTATGAGTATCGGAGTGATCAGGCCGGCATCGCGGATATCGCGGCAGACCGTAAATCCGTCCCGGCGGGGCAGCATGATGTCCAGGATGATCAGGTCGAACGGCAGCCGGGCGGCCTTTTCAAAGGCCTCGTCGCCGTTGGTAGCGTATTCCACCACGTAGCCTTCATTGCGCAGGCGGTCGCCTACCGTCATGCGCAGAGCCTCTTCGTCTTCCACCAGAAGTACGTTGTCGTGCATGGGGAACTTTCAGACGAACCTATCTTGGCCCCGGTTGCATCGGTGCTTCAAGGAAATACGGCGGGAGGAACAGAGCCAGCATTCGGATGATGCGATCTGGAGCAACGAAGATGCCGAGCCTTCTTTGTGATTGGTCAGAAATAAAAAGGGCGCCGCATTTTGCGGCGCCCTCTCTGCACTTCGGTTGTGACGCGAGGAACCCTGCGCCGGGTTTCTTACGGCAAGTAGTAGCGGAACGAGGTGAACACCATGTTCTCGTTCGACTTCGGCTCGCCGCTGGTGCCGGTACCTGTGGCAGCACCGACTCCGCTAAAGGCCTGGCGGACGTAGCTCGAATACTGCATGCCGAATTGAACTCGTCCCCTCGGGCCGTTATAGAAGCGATACCAGAATCCCGCCGTTCCTTCGACCACCCGGCGGATATCCCCCGTGCAGTTTCCGAGCGGACCAGGAATGAAACCGGTCGAGCCGCCGACGCCGCTGGGAACTCCGAGGTTCGTGCTGGTGGAGGGCCCGGTGACCGGCAGGGTCTCCGTCCAGCAACCCGCGTTGCTGAACCCAAGCGCGCCGTAACCTTCGTTCGGGGTCGCTCCCGACTTGATGTATTCGGCGCGGTTTGTGAATTCTCCACCGACGTTCAGGTAGATATCGAGCTTAGGAGTCGGATGGAATTGCAGCGTTCCGAGGGCTTGATAGTTGCGCAGGAGAGCCAGCGTCCCATTCGGACGGGTGGTCGAGTCGGGCAAACCGCCAGAGCCGTAACGGCCGGTGCCAGAGCCGCCGAAGAAGTGGATGCCGAGATCGACCTTCTTCGCGAGAAGTGCCCAGCGAGCGTTGGCGCCGCCGCCACCGCCAACTCGGGCGTCATTCGTAGCGCCCTGCGCGGAGGTGATCGAGGTGCAACCCGCAGGCGGTGTCGTGCCCGTTATGGGTATGCACGGGAAGATCCGGTCGTGGAACGAAGTCAGCACGCCAAACACTTCGTAGTGGCCGAAGCCCGGTTCCCAGACGGCCTTCACGACGAAGTCGGGAGACAGGTTGTAAGCGTAGCTGCCGAGGGGGTTGTCGAGGCCGCCGCTGGTGCCGAAGGCGCCGAGAAGGAAGTTATTGAACGTGGGATTCAGGTTGACCGTGGTAGTCGTGGTGCAACCGGCGTTGGTGCACAGATTCGTGGCGGCGGCTTGAGCCGTCGCGTTCCCGTGAACCGTCAACGTGGCCTGCGCTTCTTCCACCGCGGCGCCCAGCCAGAACTTGTTGCCGAAGTTCTTGGTTACGCGGAAGCCATATTGCCGCGCCCAGCTGAAGCCCGTGTGGTATTGCGCGTCGATGGTCAGAGGCAGGTTCTCGGTGCGGTTATCCATGCCGTGGCTGGTTTCGGTGATCAAGCTCCACTGTTGGCCGCCCGTAACTGTGAATCCGTTATCGAACGCCGCCTGAGCCCAGAACTGCCGCTGCCGCAGGGTATAGCTGTTGCTCTGGTTGGGGTTCGATGTGGTGCCGGCGGAGAGAAAATCCATTTCGTAATAGCCGCCGATCTTCACCCCACTGAGTCTGCCCTCTGCCAGCATGCTGATGCGCGACTGCCGCCCGCTGGCGCTGAATTCAGAAATGTGGGCCTGCGAGGCGCCATCGAAGGGAGCGGTGCTGCTATAGCTAGGCGTGTTGATGTCCGCACCCAGGGCCTTCTGGTGCCACACCGTTTCTGCTGCCATGAAGCCGCCGGGCGTGATCGTGATGCCCTTGAAACGAAGCGACTGGGGCTGGTCGTCCGCCGGCTTTTGCGCGCCGGCGGGAGAGTTCGAGGCCACCGGAGCGTTGGAAATCGGATTCGGAGTCAGCGCGGGAGATGACGGCGAAAATGGAGTCGCCGCCGGCGCCGCCGCAATACTGGCATTCACCGGGGCCGAACTCGAAATCTTCAGCTGGCTCTCCAGCGTCTGCATCTGCTGCTGCTGTTCCTTGAGCGCCTCGCTCTGCACTTGAATCTGCTTGGATTGTGCCTCGATCAGATCCCGAAGTTCCTGGAGCTCGCTTTCCATATTCGATTCCGCAGGCTTCGCGGGAGAATCGCTTTTTGACGCGGCCGCCGGCTCGCTCGATGTGTTCGCGGCCGAAGCACCGCTTGTGGCCGCTGCGGTCGTCGCGGCCTTGTCTCCCGCCCCTGCGGGACGGGCCAGGACCGGAGATACGACGAAGCCCAGGACCATCGCTCCTACTACGATTGCTCGCATTCATTCCTCCTTGAGATTAGCTCTGCACTACTTCCGTCTTTGCTTCCACTTGGACTTCACACACTCCCGGCGGGAGCTGGGGGTCGACTGAGCCCGATTTCTCTCGTCGAGAGTTACACTCCAGTGCTAGCTCGGGAAACTGCCTCCGCTTTTTGGTCGCAAGAACGTGTTTGGGATAATCGACGATCTGACTCCGCCACGATCCACCCGGGGCATGCGAATCAGAGCAGGCAAGGTAATCCATGCCTCTTGAACCACCTGTGACTGTAATGTTAATTCTGCGTGACTAGCGGAAATTTGCCGCGGGCAAATGGGGCAGCGCCAAACAAGAGGCAGGTAGATCGACGGTAAAGGATCAGTTTCCGCCACCCACCGTCACGGGGTCTTTGCTCTCTGCTGCTGGTGCCATGGAGGGAAGGATTTTTCGGACTGGCCGGATGCTGAAGAACCGCTCCCGGCAAGGATCGCAACGGTAAGCAGGGAAGCGCAGGAAGCGCTTGGCCAACATCATCGTCCCATCCTCCACGCGGTCGCGCGAAATACGCTCGAGATCGAAATTTCCGCATCGTGGGCAGTGGGCGAAACAGGAAAAGCTCAGCGCGACCCGCCAGGAATAGAACCTTCGGTCGCACGTATGACACCGCCACGGACGGCACCCCGCGAGCGTGAACATAAAATCCATCATTCCAGAACGATGCGAGCGGAAGCAATCGGCGCTGCGGCACTGTGGACAGATCATAAAACGCCTCCCCCGGCAATGGGCGACAGCATAACCAAAACCGTTGCTGTCGGCAACGCCCGGCATCGGCCGTGTTGCCATGGCGGCCGCACAGAACATCCTGGCACCAGGCCTGCCCAAAAAAAAAAAAACGGCTCGCGGGCGGCAGGCGATAGACAACTCGTGCGGCCTCGGCCATAATCCAATTTAACGGCCGTGCATCTCTGAGGGAGGCTCGCATGAGTTTGACTCCGAATCCGAATATTCCCGCTGAACCCCAAATCGTGGAAACGTCCTCCTTGCCACGCTGGGTTCTTCTGCTTTTCGTGGTCGCGTTCGCGCTGGTCGGATATCTGTTTTACACCAACTATAACGACCGCCAGTCCGCCCGCGCCGCTCTGGACGCCGCCGACAAAAAGGCCCAGGCGGTTGACGCGGAATTCGCCAAGACCAATGCGCGCATCGCCGAATTACAGGCCAAGCTGGACGTGACCAGCCAGAAGCTCGGGCTTACCCAGGACGAACTCGCCCGCGCCCGCGGCCTCGCGCAATCCATCAAGAAGGACCAGCTGCAAAGCGACGAGCAGCTTCGCCAGCAGATCGGCGCCGTGCAGGCCGATACCACCACGAAGTTCGGGCAAGTGACCACCGAAATCAGCACCACCAAGAGCGACGTGGCCGCCACCAAGGCCGATCTCGAATCGACTAAGAGCAAGCTGCAAAGCACCGTTGGCGATTTGGGCGTGCAGAGCGGCCTGATTGCCCGGAATCATGACGAGGTGGAAGAGCTCAAGCGGCTAGGAGAACGCGATATCTTCGAGTTTTCTCTGAAGAAGGAAAAGACGCCGCAGCACGTCGGCCCGATCCAGGTGCTTCTCCGCAAGACCGACACGAAACACTACAAGTACACCGTGGACGTTGTCGCGGACGACAAGAACATCGAAAAGAAGGACAAGACGGTCGGCGAGCCGATCCAGTTCTACGTGCGCGGCGCCCGCGCGCCCTACGAGATCGTCGTTTTCGACCTCGGCAAAGATCAGGCCAAGGGCTATTTGAGTACTCCCAAATCCGCCAGCGCGGCTCCGCCTGCGGGGAAAACCAATACGCCGGGGAATTAAAGCCTAAGCAGCGCCCTTGAACAGCGGGTAGCTCGAAGCGTTTGGATGAACGGCCTTCGCCTCGCCTCTGCCTTTCGGTGTCATCCTGAGACCATACGCGCGCAGCGCGGATGGGTGCTTCTTCTTTCCCTGTGGGGCATTCCGGCCAGTCGAAGCTTCGGCGCGCCAGGGCGTCGCCCCCCGGGAACGCCAATCTCCCGATTGGCGCTGTGTCTCACCGTTGCGCCACGCTCCGCGTTGCCTTTCGCGGCTATTCTAAGATGACGACGTCTGAACCGCGGCTCGCGCCGCACGAGGCGGGCCCTCGAAGCGTTTAGATGCCCAGCTGAGCGGCCTTCGCTTCGGAGAGGGACGGGTTGCCAGTCAGTGCCGCCATGCCGGCGTTCCGCCATCAGGGCCACCAACTCCCCAAACGAAGTCTTCGGCTTCCATCCGAGCCCTTTCGCGGCTTTCGAATATTAGACAAGTCCAACACGCGCAGGGGTGTTCCATCCCGAAGTCACGCGAGCAGTTTCGGCAGCCGGCGTGCATGATTCACGGTGGCACAGGCAGGCGCCTTGCGTGAACGGCGGTATTTCTCGCCCGGCAATGAAGTGGAATAGACGGGAATCGCACTGCATGACAGCTACGACTGCAATCCTTCACGACATTTCCGATACCGCCCGGTGGGCGGCCGTGTTTCGCGCCGGCGAGACCGAGCGGCCGGACGCCCTGTTCCGCGATCCCTTCGCCACCCGGCTGGCCGGTCCGCGCGGATTCGAAATTGCCGGGGCGCTCTCCAATGAAACGAACAAAACCTCCTGGGTCATACGGACACATCTTTTCGATCAGCTGATCGCTCGCGAAATCGAGGCGGGCGTGGACGTGGTGGTGAACCTCGGCGCGGGTTTGGACGCCCGTCCCTACCGCATGGAACTGCCTTCGTCTCTTCAATGGATTGAAGCCGATGGGTCAGAAATCCTGCGCTACAAGGACGACGTGCTGAGGGGCGAAAGACCCCGCTGCCGCCTGGAACGCGTCGCTCTCGATCTATGCGATCGCGACAGCCGGTCCGCTTTCTTTCGGGACCTCAACCTGCGTGGCAATAAAATTTTGGTCGTATGCGAGGGAGTGTTGATTTATTTCCAGCCCGGGGAAGCCGCCGCGCTAGCCGGCGAGCTTGCCGGACACAGCCATTTCGAGCACTGGATTCTCGAGGTCGTGTCTCCGGCAGTGCTGGACACCATGAACCGCACGGCCGGAGACCACGCAGATGCAGCAGGCATTTCCTTCCAGTTTGGACCGCCCGAGGGACCGGCGTTTTTCGGACCCCATGGCTGGAGTCTCGTCGAAGGGCACAGCGTGCTGAAAGCGGCGATCCGCCTCGGCCGAACTCCCCTGCCCGCCCACGCGCATCAACTCATGCCCGACGTGCCCGCAGACGGCCAGAATTCCATTCCGTGGGT
>CAZRKW010000170.1:0-8789 GCA_964600355.1 uncultured Acidobacteriaceae bacterium | reverse complement strand
TGAAGGAGAAACTACAGGCGGCGAATTTCACGCTGCCCACCCCGGTGCAGGCTGCGGCGATCCCGCAAGCGCTGCAGGGAAAGGACGTTCTCGCCACCGCCCAGACGGGCACCGGCAAGACGCTGGCCTTCCTGATCCCGGTGATGGAAAAGCTTCTCGCGCAGAACACGCCCGGCATCGCCGCGCTGGTTCTCGTGCCCACGCGCGAGCTCGCCATGCAGGTCGCCGATCAGTACAACGCCCTGCGGGGCAAGCAGCTTCCGGCAGCCGCCATTGTTGTCGGCGGATTGTCCGAAGGCCAGCAGCTCACCGCGATCCGCAAGGGAGCTCGGCTGGTGGTCGCTACACCTGGACGTCTCGAGGATTTCCTCGACCGGCGTCTCGTCGCGTTTGCCTCGCTACACACACTCGTCCTTGACGAAGCGGATCGCATGCTCGATATGGGCTTCCTTCCTGCCATCCGCAGGATCGCATCGATCCTGCCCAAAATGCGGCAGACGATGTGCTTCTCGGCCACGCTGGAAGGCTCGGTCGCGCACCTCGTGAAGGACTACACGCGCAATCCCGTTCGCCTGGAATTCGGCTCCACGCTCAAGCCTTCGGAAAACGTGAAGCTGCACGCCTACGAGGTTTCCGCCACTGAAAAGCAGGACATGCTGCAGTACCTGCTCCGCCAGGAACCCGGCCGCGTGCTCATCTTCGCCCGCACCAAGCGCGGCGCGGACCGCATCGCCAAGGGCCTCAGCCATCGCGGCGTCAACGCCGCCACCATTCACGGCGACCGTTCGCAGTCGCAGCGCACTGCGGCGCTCACCGGTTTTCAGCAGGGCCGCTACCGCGTGTTGGTCGCCACCGACGTCGCGTCGCGCGGCATCCACGTGGAAGATATCGCGCACGTCATCAACTATGACTTGCCCGAAGTCGCCGAAAACTTCATCCACCGCGTGGGCCGCACCGGCCGCGCCGGCCGCCTGGGTCTCGCGTCCACATTGTTCGCGCCGGACCAGCGCACCGAGCTGTTCCAGCTGGAGCGCACCCTGGGAATCCGGATCGAGAAGATTCGGCCCGGCGTCAGCTCCAAGGAAATCGAAGCGCAGAACCGGGATGAGTTTGCGAGCAAAGTCGCCCGCACACCCACGCCCCCGACGCGGAGGTCGGTTCAACTCCCCGGCGAAATCCTCCAAACGCACATGGCGGTCTAACAAGCACCGTTAGACACTGGAACATCTAAAAGCCCCGCCCGCAAACAGTTCGCGGGCGGGGCTTTTCTTTTTGCAACGGACGCAGCCGATCTTTTTTGTCTGCGTTTCCAATTTGTTTCCCGCAAAAAACCGAGTCACGCGAATTTCATTTGCGATTCATCCAGTTTCACCTTGTATTCATCAGCCACTCACAGCTCTCGCGTATTCCTTCGTACGCTGTTTGAATTCGCGGGCACAGACGCCGCTTTGGCGGCTTTCGTGGAACTGTGTCTCGCCGATTTGAACCTGCCTGATCCCATAAGGAGAGCTTATGATCGCGAAGTATCTTCGCAAGTTGGCAAATGTGTGCACGGCCCTCAGCTTGATCGCAGTGGCCCCGCTGTCGGGGTGGGCGCAGCCGCGGCCGGATCACGATGATTTTCCGACCGCCACGCCCATCAAGCATGTGGTCGTGATCTTTCAGGAGAACATCTCTTTCGATCATTATTTCGCCACCTACCCTCACGCCAAGCCCAACGCAGACGGTTCGGTTTATTTCTTCGGGCCAAAAGATGACACGCCGCGCGTAAACAATCTCGAATCGGCAGGCCTCTTGACCAACAATCCCAACTTCAACAACGCCTACGATGCCCCCAACGGCGCCGGCTCCAACCCCTTTCGGATGGATCGCGCGCATGTAAATACCTGCGATCAGGATCACGTGTATGGCGATGAGCAATTCGTTTCCCACGCCGGCCTGATGGACGGCTTTACCGGATACAAGCCCGGCGGCACTACCCCCTACAGCTGCAACGACACTTTCTACGGAAAATACAGCGTGATGGGCTATTTCGACGGCAACACCGTTACGGGTCTCTGGAACTACGCGCAGAATTTCGCCATGAGCGACAACCACTACGGCACGACGTTCGGTCCCTCAACGCCCGGCCTGCTCAACCTGCTCGCCGGCAATACCTGGGGCGGCACCATCGAAAAGAATTCCGGATCGGGATTCGTCTCGGGAGCGACGGCGACCGGCAGCTTCGGCACCGTGATCGGCGACGCCGACCCCTACGGCGACATCTGCTCGAATCCCACTCGCGTGCAGGTGCAGATGACCTCCACGCAGAGCATCGGCGATCTCCTGAATGCCGCCAACATCACCTGGGGCGACTTCATGGGCGCCTTCGGCGACACGACTTGCAAACTCACGACCACCGGCCTCACCGGGCTCAACGATGGAGGCAGCTACATCCCGCACCATTCCTTCGCTCAATACTGGTCGTCCACTTTGAATGCAAACCACACGGCGCCCGCCTCCGTGGGTGTCGTCGGCAAGTCGGACGGCAAAACGTTTCACGAGTATGACCTCAGCTACTTCTTCGCCGCATTGAAAAACGGGAACCTGCCGGCCGTCAGCGTCCTGAAAGCTCCGGCATATGAAGACGGCCACGCGGGGTACTCCGATCCCCTTGACGAGCAGTATTTCCTGGTAAACACCATCAACGCCCTCATGAAGTCGGATGAGTGGAGTGAAACCGCGGTCATCATCACCTGGGATGACTCGGACGGATGGTACGACCACGTGCTCGGCCCGATCGTCAACCAATCCAATGCGCCGGAAGACCAACTGCTCGGCAAGGGCAACTGCGGCACGCCGAAGCCGGTCACGATCAACAGCGCATCCGTCACTCAGAATGGCCGCTGCGGTTATGGTCCCCGAATCCCGCTCCTGGTGATCTCGCCCTGGGCTAAGAAGAACTACGTCGATCATCGCGTTCTCGACCAGTCGTCCATCATTCGCTTCATCGAGGACAACTGGGGACTGCCGCGTCTTGGCAACGGCTCAACCGATGCCATCGCGGGCAGGCTGAACGGGATGTTCGATTTCGACGATCACGGCCGCGACGAACGCAAGCTGATCCTCAATCCGATGACCGGTCAGCCGGTCGACAACGACGCTCGCTAACTCCACCCCCGCGCCCTCAGGTGCGGCTGCCCCACCCTCGCAAGAACGCGAGGGTGGGGTTCTTTGTGTTTGCGTGATCTGCTTCCGTTATTTATTGTCTCGTCTCCAGGGGCCGCCTTTTTCACAAACAATTCGCTTCACTCCGAACGGAGTCCGTTGTACAAGAGGTCTCTCAACGGATAGTAAGAACAATTAAGTGAAGCAATAGTGAGGAACATCATGAAACAAGGTCTCCTGAAAGTTGCCCTGGCGGCATTTTTCTTCAGCCTTCTAGCGCACACCGGAAGCGCGCAGCAACTCGAGATGACGGTGGATGCTACCAAGACGGGCGCGCCTCTCTCGCCCTACATGTACGGTTACTTCACCGAGCTCCTCGGAAACAACGAGGGCGGTTTCTGGTCGGAGATGCTCGGTGACCGCAAATTCTTCTATGCGGTTGATTCCAGCAAGGATCTTCCCGGCCCCGCTCCGCGCGCGCGGCGCAGGCTCGCTGCCAGGTGGAGGCCTGTGGGGCCCGACGAGTTCGTCGTGATGGACCGCGACCACGCCTTTGTGGGCCAACACAGCCCGATGGTCAAGTTGGAAACCGGCACGCCTCACGGAATCCAGCAGGGCGAACTGGGACTCAAAAAAGGGAATAAATATACGGGACGAATCTACCTCGCGGCCGAACCCGGCGCGGACGTGAAGGTGAGCCTGATCTGGGGCTCCGGCCCCGGCGACCGGCAAACCATCGAACTCAAATCCTTGCACAAAGAGTATGCAAAATTCCCCCTGAGTTTCACGTCCGGCGCAGACACCGAAGACGCCCACCTCGAAATCGTGGGCACCGGCAAAGGATCGTTCCACATCGGCGCTGTTTCCCTGATGCCCGCCGATAACCTGTACGGTTTTCGCGCCGACCTGATCGCGGAGATGAAAGAAATTGGGCCGGTAATGTTCCGCTGGCCCGGCGGAAATATGACGTCCGGTTACGACTGGCGCGACGGAATCGGCGACGCGGACAAACGCCCGCCTCGCTTTGACTACGCCTGGAACCTGGCCGAGCAAAATGACGTTGGCATCGACGATTACATGCACCTCAACAAACTCCTGGGCATGGAACCGTACATCTGCGTGAATACCGGTTTTGGTGACGCGCATTCCGCCGCCGAAGAGGTGGAGTACGTCAACGGATCGGTGAACACGCCCATGGGCAAGCTGCGCGCCGCCAATGGACACCCGGAGCCTTACAAGGTCACGTGGTGGAACGTCGGCAACGAGATGTGGGGCCCCTGGCAGCTGGGCTTCATGTCTCTCGATCAGTACGTCATCAAGCACAACATGGTCGTGGAGGCCATGCGGCGCGTGGATCCCTCGATCAAGGTTGTCGCCGCGGGCGCTTCCGCCATCGAATCCAGTCAGAGCCGCGCGGCCATGATGATCACCGGCAAACACGTGGCCGCATTTGGCGGTCCGGCGGACTTCACCGGCGGACTTCTCGCGCACTCCACGGGCTACTTCGATGCTCTCGCGGAACACCTCTATCCCTCGGCGGTGGACAGGGCCTTCGATTCCGAAAATTTGGACTACGTGCAGGTGGACGAGCCGCTCGCCGACAAAGCGCGCAAACTCGCGAACGGAATCCGCGCTCCGGTGGAGGCCTGGGAAGACGAATACCAGAAGCGATTCCCCAACTTGCAGATGGACCACGTCCAGATCGCGGAGGATGAATGGGTCTCCGGAAGGATCGGCGACGACCGGGATTCGATGTTCAGGCCCCTATCGACGGCTGAAGCGCTGCATGAAATGTTCCGGCACTCGAACCTGTTCGTCATTTCCACCTACACCGGCGCGCCCGAACTTCTCGCCATCAGCAAGACCGACTCGACGATCCAGCCGGTCGGCTTGATGTTTGAAATGTACCGGCACCATTTCGGGGCGATTCCGCTCGCGATCACCGGGAACTCGCCGCAGCACGACCTGCACGGCGTCGTGGGAGTGGACAAGCCCAGAATTCCGTCCGGCAGCCCCACTTACCCGCTCGATGCGATGGCCGCTCTCACTGCCGACCGGAAGTCGCTGACGCTTGCGATCGTCAACCCCACCGACTCCAGCCAGCAGATCGATGTCGCCTATCAGGGCATCGCCGTTCAGGAAGCCCCTTCGGGCAAGGCTCGGTTCTGGCGGATCGCCAGCGACGACCTCACCGCCGCCAACGTGCCGGGTAAGCCGCCGATCGTTGAAATCAAGGAAAGTCCGCTGACGGAGGCGGCCAATCATCTGACGCTTCCCAAGTTCAGCATCACCATCTTCGAATTACCGGTTCAGTAGCGGTCTATTTGCGGAGGCTTCGCAGGGGGAACGACGGCAGCCTACACTTCGCGGAAAAGTCTTTGCAATGGAGCCAGCCCGGCGAAAACGCCGGGCCTAGAGGCTAATACTTCCTCAGAACGCCGACCACTTTGCCCTGTATCTTCACATTTGCCGCGGGCACGATAATCGGCGTCATCTGGTCGTTGGCGGGCTGGAGCCGGATTTTCCCGCCAGACTCGCGGTAAAAACGCTTCACGGTGGTCTCGTCTTCCCCGACCAGCGCGACGACGATTTCTCCGGAATTCGCTACTTGCGTTTGCTCCACCACGATGTAGTCCCCGTCGAGGATGTGATCGTCGCGCATCGATTCGCCCTTCACCTGCAGCACGAAGGTATTTTCTCCGCGCGCGAAATCCGCCAGCGAAATCGTCTCGTTTTCTTCCACCGCTTCCACCGGGCGCCCCGCCGCAATCCGCCCCGCCAGCGGCAGCTCCACCACGTGCCGGTCGAGCACTTGTTCGCGCACCGGCTTGGGCAGCTGTACCACTTCGATGGAGCGGCTCTGGTTGTACCCCCGGCGTATGAATCCCTTTTTCTCGAGCGTCGAAAGATGCTTGTGCACCGTCGCCAGAGACGTGAGCTTCATCGCGTGGGCGATCTCCTCGAAGCTCGGCGAATAACCGTTCTTGTTCAGAAACCCCACCAGGTAGTTGAGCACTTCTTTCTGCCGCTTCGTCAGTGCCATCTTCTCCGCCTCTTTCCCGTTCCCTAGCCAACCGGCGAGCGGCCCTCGGACACACCGAACCGCTGGTCGCACTATAGGCGAATCAAAAGCGAAAGTCAACAAAACAGGCAAGTATCCCCTGAGGACAAGTAAGGAGATTTATGGCACCTTTTGACCTTCGGTCGCCTCTCAACAGGCTTAGTACACCAAACGGAGCGCGTGCGGGCAATAGGACGGAAGGACAGGTCTAGCTTCCTCGAATCTTTGAATTCCTTTCTGGTTTGCCAGAGGGCCAATGGAGGCGGAGGCTCACTGTGGCTGTTCAAGCCTTTGTTGACGATAGCGGAACGAAGGGAACCGACCGAGTCTTTGTTTTGGCTGGGTTCATTGGGCCAGCCGAACAATGGGCCGTATTTTCTGGCCGATGGAAAGCGTGGCTAGATTCGCCGCCCTCGATAAAGTATTTGAAAATGAATGAGGCCGTGAAGCTTAAGGGTGAATTCAGGGGGTGGAAACCAGCCGAGAGAGACAAAAAACTTGCCGGGGGTGTCGAGATTATTAAGCAGTTTCCACTGAGGGCTATTCACGTAACCATTGATCTTGAAGCGTTTGAAAAGAACTGGTCTCCCCACCTAGCGAAGCCGATGAACAGTCCCTACTTCATGGGCTGCTACACGATTTTGTCTGGAATTTGCTATGACCAACTTGACCTAGAAGTGTCGGATCCTGTCGAGGTGATCTTTGACAATCACGTAATTTTCGCGCCGAGGATAAATCTGTGGTATCGCCTGATTCGAGAGGCATGGGAAACCATATATGATTCGGCACTGAAGGCGGTTCTTCCCTCAGCGCCGAGATTTGAAGATGACAAACAGTTTGTCCCCCTGCAAGCATCGGACATTCTTGCTTGGCTTTTCCGGATGGCCTTCAGCGGGAGGAGAAACCGGTTTGAATGGATAGCGGGCGAACTCTCACCGCTAATCCCCATGTCTACTTATGCCAGCGTGTTTTCTGCGGATCGAATGAACCGAATAGCTGCTCTAAGCTACAAGCAAAAGTTCTCTCCAGAGACAGTGAAGCGATGGAAGGAAAAGCTCGCCAGTCGATGATGGGAAATGCTAGGATTTCTCGTTTCAGGCCACCCAGACGCCCCAAGGCGATGGCAGCGGTTCTTTATCCTGCTGCGTTGAATCTTCCCCCGGAACCCAGCCCAAATGGAGGAACCACATGACTGATGGCTACACCAAATTCGTCCTGAACATTATTGCCGCCGCGTTGGTCTACCTTTGTTTGTCCACCCCGTATTCTTCCGTTCGCGCTGAAGGGCCGATTCCTGTAGTTATAACGGGAGTGTCGGTGAATGGCGCCGAGATCCTGCCTGTTGGAATAGCCGGCACCAACTTTGTCCGTGATCTTTCAGTTGCGGGCGTAACAAGCGGTCATTGGGAATACAAACCGCTTCTGGTGAAGCCGTGACGCCTACAGCTGCTGAACCAATTGCGCCTAGCTCTCGCCCTGGGCGCTGCTTCACCCTAAGCGGGGATTATTTCAGTTCACGGTGGATCCGGCGGGAGCGGCTGCCGGGGAATCTGAATTGGCGCGCAGCGGCGGAGGCCGCAAGCCTGTCTTCACTTCGTTCACGATTTCTGCCGCAAGCTTGGTACTGATGGCGCAGGAAGTATCGTTCATGCGGCACTGCGCGATGGTCAACTTGCACCCGCACGTGCAGCTCTCCGAGTTCAACCTTTTCAGAACGGCCGTCTTCTGCTCGGGCGTGAGCCCTTTCATATCCACACCGGGAAGCTCGGTGGCCCGCGCGGCGTTTTTCAGGAAGATCTGGCCGGTGTCGGAAAAGGTCTCAATCGGTGCGCTCACCGGAAGCCCGAGAAGAGCGCGCACTTCCATCTCGATGCCCTCCGGTTCCAGCAATCCCACGTGCTTTTGCACCACGCGCCCGGCGGTGTTCAACACAAAAGAAGTGGGCAGCGCCGGCACTCCGCCATACTCGCTCGCGATTTCCGTACCCATCACCACGGGATAGTTGATCCCGGCCTTGTCCGCAAACGCCTTCACGTAGGCCGCGGGCTCGTCCTCGTCCATGGATATGCCGACGATCTGCAGGCGGTCCTTATACTTGGCTTGCAGCGCGATCAGGCTGGGGATTTCCTCGCGGCAGGGCGGGCACCACGTGGCCCAGAAATTCACGATCACCACCTTGCCCTGAAGCTGCGCCGTCGAAACCGTGTGGCCGCTCAAATCGTTGACCAGGAACGGCGGAGCGGGAGATGGGTCTTTCGCAAACCGTATTACTTCGCCCTGCTCGTCCGGCTTTGCACGGATGTCGCTGGCTCCGCCAGCCATCGCGGCGATGCCGGAATTCGCAGCCAACCCCGGCGCGCTCCTGTGACGCATGCGGGCAACGGCCATACCAATCAGCACACCCGAAGTCCCCGCGACGGCGGCCAGCGCAAGAACGGCGATGAGGGACTTCTTCATGGGCGTGTTCCAATCACATTATGCGGCAGAGCGCGCCAAGCGACAAATTTATCGCCGGAGCGGGTCATCGACTCCGCACACCTCGCCTGCAGAAACTCTTCCGGTCCGCATCGTGCCAACGCGG
>CAZRKW010000169.1:0-8888 GCA_964600355.1 uncultured Acidobacteriaceae bacterium | reverse complement strand
GCGGCTTCGGTGATCATGCTGCGCGTGGAATCGCTGATCGGGCTGCCAAAAGGGCCGTCCGGATCGGCAAGCACCGGCCTTCCCTCCAGATGCCACGTGCGCTTTCCGATTCCTTCGTATTGCTCGCCCGCGGCACCGTGCCGAAACACAACGGGTTCCTTGATTTTGTCGCGGTCGTAGCAGCCAAACGGCCAGCCGCTTTCAATCGAGCACAGATTTCCCACGTCGACCACGTTGGAAACGCGATAAAGGCCTTTCCCCTGCACGACTCTTCGCAGCAAGGCCTCAGAAGACGGGCGATACTTTGACGGATCCATGTCCCATTCGCGAAACATCGCTCGAACCGCCCGAACCGGCTGCGCTTCCGCCAGGCTCTCGACGGTGAACTCGGCGCGCTTGCGATCGCAAATCTCCTGCATCAAGCGCGCGAGGGCTTCATCTCCAGGCGTAACGCGCACTCCATCCGCTTCGATGACGCCCAGCTTCACGCCCGGCAGTTCAACTCGGATTTCCATGGTTGGCTGCACGATTGTAAGCGCATTCTGCGACGCGAATGACGCGAAATGTGCGTCAGAGGATTGATTCGAAGAATATTCGGGTTCTACGGATCGACGACGATCTCGCCCTTCATTTTGCCGTGGTCGAAGCCGCAAAGCTTGCAGCACTCAAACTCGTAAGTGCCCGGGGCCTTCGCGGTGAAAGCAATCGTACCGGTTTCGTTCTTCTTGAATTTGACGCAGTCCGATCCGGAGATAATTTCAATCCCCGGTTCGCTGCCCTTCGCCAGGCCCTTCGCGACCGTCTTGATGCGGATGCCGTGCTCCTTGTCGTCCGCGGTCACCTTTATTTCTACCGTCTCGCCTACCTTCACATGCACGGAAGACGGAGTGAACTCGTAATTTCCCGCCGTCATTTCGATCACTCTCGGCGCGGAAGTGGCGGCTTCTTGCGCCATCACCACCAGTGCCGCAACCCCCATCGCCATCGCCAGAACCAGAAAACCGAGTCTGTTTTTCATCGCTCCACCTTTACCGAACGTTCTGATGTTCGGAGCCGCAAGTAGGCTGCCCCCAGGCGTCTGAAAATACCCGCCGGAATTCGCGTGAAAACAAAAGCGCGGCAGAGTTTCTTCTGCCGCGCTTCAAATCCGGGAATCAATTACGCTGCTCGCGAGAGCCAGTTTCGCCCCACTTTACTTTTTCTTGTACCAGTCCGCATTGACCGGCGTGAAGCTCGCCCACTTTTCCGGGAGGTCTTCCAGGGCGAAAATGGCGGTCACCGGACACACCGGGACGCAGGCTCCGCAATCGATGCACTCGTCGGGATTGATATAAAGCTGCTTTTCGGTCTCGTAGCCTGGCTCATCCTTCCGAGGATGAATGCAATCCACCGGACACACGTCCACGCAGGCGGTGTCCTTGGTTCCTATGCACGGCTCGGCAATCACATACGCCATCGAACGATCTCCTCGTAAAAAGGCTGGTATGCAGGCTTGTTCTGCAGCATCTATCGTATTGCGGCAAAGCTGTTTTGTATAGCCCAAAGTGCGACCAAACCAAGCGCTCCGGGTTGCCGTGATCGCCGCCGAACCGATAGAATAGCTCGGGGAATATCGCGCCGTGGAGGTGCCAATGCGTTTCTATTTAGCTGCTTTCGCATTCATTGGACTGCTTGGGTTGGCCACCGTGCCGCCGCTGCCGGCACAGAGCTCACCTGCCAAGCCGGGAGCCAAAGCGGGTGCGGCCGCAGACCTTCCGCTCATCGATCTCGCCGGATACCACAAGATCGTCGAAAAATATAAGGGCAAACCCTTGCTCGTAACTTTCTGGGCCACCTGGTGCGAGCCCTGCCGCGACGAGTTCCCCACCCTCGTGGCGCTGGCCGAGCAGTACAAACCGCAAGGGCTATCGGTGTTCGGCGTGAGCCTGGACTCCAACGCGGACATGCACGTCGTCCGGCATTTCCTCGCGGAATTTCGCCCCAGCTTTCCCAACTATCGCCAGGACCCGCAAATCGACGTCGACGAGTTCTATCATGGCGTGAATCCGCAATGGGAGGGAAGCATGCCGGAGACGATTCTCTACACGCGCGACGGACGCATCGCCGTGCATTACACGGCCGAACAGACGCGCCAGACTTTCGAGCAAGCCATCCGCGCGATTCTCGGGACGAAACTCTCCGGTAATCGCGCTGGGTCGTCCTCGTCCGCGGGCAACTAACAACCGCCACGCGCGCTCTGCGTCATCGCTGCTGGCCGTCCGACGCTACAGCTTGTTTTCGGCGAGGAATTTCTCGGCGTCCATCGCCGCCATGCAGCCGGAGCCTGCGGCAGTGATGGCCTGCCGGTAGTGATGATCCTGCACGTCCCCGGCGGCAAACACGCCAGCGATATTCGTTTTCGGCCCATCGTGCGTGCGGATGTAGCCGGCTTCGTCCATGTCGATCTGCCCCCGGTAGACCGCGGAGTTGGGATCGTGTCCGATGGCCACGAACACCCCCTCGACTTCGACTTTCACCAGGGCGTTGGTTTCCACGTTGCGCAGCTGCACGGATTCCACCGACTTGTTCTCCACGTTGTGGACTTCCTCCACAATGTAGGGCGTCATGAACTTGATCTTTTCGTTGGCGCGCGCGCGGTCGAGCATGATCCTGGTGGCGCGGAATTCATTGCGGCGATGCACGAGGGTCACGCTCTTGGCAAACTTCGTCAGAAAGGTCGCTTCCTCCATGGCCGTATCGCCGCCCCCAACAACCATGATCTCGCGGTTCCGGAAAAAGTATCCATCGCAGGTCGCGCAGGTGGAGACGCCGTGCCCCAGGAGGTGCTTCTCGGACTCGATCCCGAGCATCCGGGCGGACGCGCCAGCCGCGATGATCAGCGACTCGCTCTCGAAGGTTTCTTTTCCCGCGACGATCGTGAACGGGCGCTTGCTCAGATCCACCGACGACACCGCGCCCGACCGAAACTCCGTGCCGAATCGCTGCGCTTGTTTGCGCGTCTGCTCGACGAATTCCGGGCCCAGGATTCCTTCCGGAAAACCGGGAAAGTTCTCCACCAGCGTGGTAAGCGCGAGCTGTCCGCCTGGCTCGTATCCATCGAGCACGAGGGGATTTAAGTCCGCCCGTGCCGCGTAGATGGCCGCCGTCAATCCCGCACACCCGCTACCGATGATAATGACTTTGTGCACCCTATTCTCCTCGACAATTGGATGACTGGCGCGTGCCTCGCGACGCAGCACAGAGTGGCTGCTATTGTAGCATTTCAGCTAAGCTGCGCCATTACCTCTCCTCCCCTCTCAATACCTCTGATTACCCCTGATTGTTCCGCCGTGTTTCAGCCGCGCGCGACTCTCGTGCCCCGATTCTCGCGGGAAATATCCTCCTGTTTGCTTAGAAGCAGCGGCTGCGCGATGATGTGCTCATGTCGACCAGCCGCGCCCGCCCGATGGCTACGCCCGCGAACCTGTTTCGTCTCCTGAGCGAGTTCATTCTTTTGTTGCTGGGCGCGCTCCTGCTGCTTCTGGCTCTCACGCGGCGCGTGGGCCTGCCCGCGCGGCCGGGGACTTTGATCTTCCTGGGAGTTCTGTTCGTTTACTGGGGCATCCGCGCATGGATGCGTCGCGAACAGGATATCGCCCGTGCGCAAACTCACCTTCGCGGCGGCTCGTTGGTACTCGTGGGACTTCTCGTCCTGGCAATTCCGCTGCTGCCTCTGCGTCACGCGAACCTTCTGCTGGGAATGGCGGGAGGGGTGCTTGTGCTGAGAGGAATCGCCAGCGCGTTGCTATCGTTTCAAAAATCCGATCGCGCTTAAGAGCTTGCGTGACGGCGCGCACCAATCGCGACTGACGCCTTTGTTGCCCGCATTTTTGTCCGCCTTTTTGTCTTGCCAGCTTGACGGGTTCCCGCTACTCTCCTCCAGCAACGATGGAAACCCGGTCCGGGCAAGCATCTGCTCGCTTTGCTCCCCCAACTCAACCTTTCACAACCGACTTGTTCAGGAGAGCGCGATGCTAAAGGAATTCAAGGAATTTGCAATGAAGGGCAATGTGGTCGACATGGCCGTCGGCATCATCATCGGCGCGGCCTTCGGGCGCATCATCACGTCGCTAGTAGCCGACATCCTGATGCCGCCCATCGGGCTTATGCTCGGCAAGGTGGACTTCTCCACCCTTTTCCTGAATATTTCCGGCACTGACTATCCCACCCTCGCGGCAGCCAAAGCCGCCAACGCGGCCACCATCAATTACGGATCGTTTCTCAACACGGTGATCGACTTCATCATCGTGGCGTTTGTGATTTTCCTGATGATCCGCCAGGTGAACCGCTGGAAGCCGGCTCCCGTCGCAGCCGCGCCCACGACGAAAGAGTGCCCGTACTGCGCCTCGCAGATTCCGCTCAAGGCGTCGCGCTGCCCGAACTGCACGTCCGAGCTCCGCGCGTAGTTATACTTACTTTGCGGCATTTGCCGCCGCTCCGCCGAATTCCCGCCGGCATTCGTCGCAGGGACAAATTTCGCGCAGGTACACGAAGCTGTAAATTCCGGTCGCGTGCCCGTCGGAATAATCGATCTGCACAGCGTAATTGCCCACGGCTTTCGCCGACTTCGCCGTCACGCGCGGCTTGAACATCGGCAGCACGGCGGCGCTGTTTCCCGCCGAGGCCTTCTTCTCGCGCTCGTCGTTACACATCGCGCAGGGGCAATTGTCGCGCAGGTAAGGGAACGTGTAGCGGCTGCTATGGCCGTCCGCCCAGGTTACCTCCACGCCTTCGCCCGTGGTGACGTTGACCTTGATGCCCGTCGGCTTCTTGCGTTCATCCAGAGGTATCGGCACGTTTTAGTTGGCCACAGCGGGGCTTGACGAAGAGGGCGCCGGGCTGTCCGCCGTCTTTGCAGCGGCCGCTGCGCCTTCGCTGGGAGGTTGATTCGCGGAGCACGAAGTCAGTTTTTCGGCGCCGCCCCAATCCTGGAGCAACTTCGCAGCTTCGTCCGAGATTTCCTCGACCGTTCGCGGCTGCCGGTTGCCAGAGCCGGGAAACACGAGGTATAGAATTCCGCCTCGCCTGCCCCCTTGCCGGGCATTCGACCAGATCCCAAGATTATCGGCCAGCGCAATCGATCCCTCTCCCAGCGTTCCGACGTCCGCGAAAATTGCGTAAGAAGATTTGCCGTTGCGCAGGTTCACCACCACCGCGAAATCGCCCAATTGCGCGCCACCCTGTTGCGCCACGTCCCGCGGAAGCACGATATAGGGGATTTTCGACGCGTCCACGTATCGGGCGGGATCAGTGCGCGCTTTCGTTCGGTCAGAAAGCGACGTGCAGGAGACGTAGTAACCGGGGAATGGATCGTCAGGGCCTTGAACGAGGGGCTCGCCTGAGCGGTCGGTGATAATTCCATCCCAGTGGCCGGGCGCGCCGGCGTTGGCAATGTCGTCCAAGCCTGAGTTGTCGGGATGGTACGCGTTGGGTGCGCCGTCGGCATCGATCGTCATCCCGGACACAAAGAAAAACGCGTCGCTGCCCGGCGCCTGCCAGATAGGCACATTCTGCGCAACCTCGCCGTCGCGGGCGAAAACGGGAAAATTGAGCAGGACCGAGCGAGCACAGGAGTCGGGGAGGGCCGAGTTCTGGCCTAATTCGGGAGTCGGCTGACCCAGATTCTGGCCGATGGCGACTCCCCCGGCGAGGAACAAAAGAGCGAGAAAAACAGGTGCGCCGCAGCGCGCTAAGAGTGTCGAGTTAGCGACATGCCGATTGTTTGTTTTCAATGACTTACATGTGTTTCCGTTCGTCCATGTGTGTCGAGTGAATGCGACGTCTTTTTGTGCCCTAAAGCGGCCCCAATGCGCCCTCAGCGACTCTCGCAGGGACATCACAACTTGGGGGCCCGTTGGCATCGTCGTCGATCCTCTCTCCAACCACCATAGCCATCCGAAACGATAATTTCAACCGCACGTTGTCGTGGTAAAAGCCGTCGAGTCCGGGGTCAAACTGAGGACGGGCAGAAAACACCGGGGGGCAGGGGATCGCCGTGTTTCAGAACCCTGCGGAAGAGAACTAGTTCACCGTGAGGATCAGGTTGATGGTTCGACTTGCCGTTCCTTGATTCACGATAACGGTCAAAGTGTAAGTGCCCGCCGGGGTTCCCGTAAGAAGAATGCTGCCGCCAGAACCACCGCCGGTTCCCCCTCCTCCGCAGGCGATCAGCAGGGTCATCGCACACGCCATCAGGATCGTGATTTGGATCCCTGCGCGCACAGGTTGTCCCCAAGCCGACGAAATCAAGCTCGCGAACAGCAGGAGAAGGACGAACCCCACGAAAGACAACAGTGCAACCGGCGGAGACAGGCCCGGGTCGCGAAGCGGGCCAGCAGGGATTGCGGCGTGTGCGGTCGTCGTCACAGTAACGGTCACTGGCATTGTGTAGGTACTGTTGGGCTGGCCGAGGATGTTGGCCTGGAAGGGCGACACAGTACAGACGGCTTCTGCGGGCGCTCCGCCGCAATTCAAAGTGATGTTGTAATCGCCACTGCCTCCTGTCTGCGAAAATTGCAGGTTGTAGGCAGCAGTCTGCCCAGCCGTCACAGCAGCCGTTGTCGAGCCGGTGCTGGCGTTCCCCAGAGAGAAGTCCAGCCCCGTTCCACCGACGCCGATCGTTTGCGGGCTATCGCTCGAATTGTCCGTCAGAGTGATGGCTGCCGTGAAGGAGCCAATCGACGGGGGCGTGAAAGTCGTGCTGAGCGTGCATGCGCTTCCCGGCGCGAGGCTGGCAGGACAATTCTGCGTGAGGGCGAAGGAAGCGCCGTTGGTTCCGGTGAGGGCTATGCCGGCGATAGCCAGAGGAACGCCTCCCTGATTCGTAAGAGTCACGGTCTGCGCGGCGCTCGTGGTGCCCATTTCCTGATTGTCAAATGTGAGGAAGCCGGGAGAGAGACCAACGGCGCTGATTCCCGTTCCGCTCAAGTTGATCGACTGCGGGCTGCCGATCGCGCTGTCGGTTATGAAGACAAAGGCGGGAGCCACGGACCCGACGATGATCGGCTTAAAGATTACGCTGATGGTGCAGGTGCTTTGGGGGCCCACGCTGGTGCCGCACGTGTTTGTCTGAATGAAGTTGCCTGCATACAGACCTCCAACGGCAATGCTGGTAATCGCGAGAGGAGTGGCCGCGTTGTTGGTTAGCGTCACGGTCTGTGCAGCGCTGGAGGTGGTAAGCGGCTGTTTCTGAAAATTCAGGGTCGTGGCCGAAAGAGCCACGGTACTGATGCCCGTTCCAGTCAAGCCGAGCGTTTGCGGACTGTCCGTCGCGTTATCGGTGATGGAGATTGCGCCATCGAGTTCGCCGATGGCGAGGGGCTTGAAGCTGACGGTGATCGTGCAGCTCCCTGCAGGCGCCAGGCTGGCACCGCAAGTGTTCGTCTGCGAATAATTGCCCTGGGCGACGATGCCGGAAATGGCAAGGGGAGTGGCACCCACGTTTGTAAGCGTTGCGGTTTGAGGAGGGCTCGCTGTGCCGGCCAATTGAGGCCCGAACGCCAGGGAGGTGGGCGACAGGGTAACCGTGCTGTATCCAGTTCCGGTGAGCGCCACGGTCTGCGGGCTACCGGCCGCATTGTCGACCAGGTTGAGCGACTGTGCTTGAGCCGAGGCAGAAACCGGATTGAACGTTACGCTGATGGTGCAGGAAGCTCCAGCGGCAACGCTGGTACCGCAATTGTTCGTCTGGTGGAAGGAGAATCCGATGGCGATGTTATAGATTGTGAGAGGGGTGGGACCGTTATTCGTCAGCGTAACCGTTTGCGGAGCGCTCGTGGTGTTTACGATCTGTTGCCCAAAGGCCACGCTGGCGGGCGAAACGTTGACGGCGCTGAGCCCCGTACCGGAAAGCTTGATGCTCAGGGGATTGCCCAGGCTCTCGGCAATGCTGATAGAGCCGCTGTCCGCGCCCAACACAGAAGGCTGAAAGGTCACGCTGATCGCGCAGTTGGCTCCAGCGGCGAGGCTGGCGCCGCAGGTGTTGGTCTGCGAGAAATCCTTTGACGAAGTGATGCCTGTGATAGGAAGCGATTCTTTCCCTGCATTCGTCAGCGTCACGGTTTGGGCGGCGCTCGTTGTGCCGGCGATCTGGGCCGGAAAGGCTAGGCTGGTGGCTGAAAAACTAATGAAGGGAGCGTTGCTCCCAAAAAGCGCCAGATTATTCGCATCGACCGACCCAAGGCCGGTGGCCTGATCGTATCCGGGAATTGCGGCGTACCCGAATGAGCCCGTCGTGCAATTGGGAGTGTTCAGCACACACGGGACTTCATTGTTGCCCGACGTGATGTCGTGGAAAGCGCTGGGAGACGTCTGTGAAAACTGATAGAGCATCGGATTGATGATGCCGAGGCCCGGGGACGGGATCACACCTTTCGCAACCAGATATTGATTCAGCAGGGCGACGATTCCCGCCAGGCTGGGAGCGGCCGCCGAAGTTCCTCCGAACAGCAGCGTTTGATTATTGTTGATGACCTGATATGGATCGGCGTACGCAGAGGAGGCGAGGGCGACATCCGGCACGTCCCGAAACCCGTCATTCGGCACTCCGGGCGCGACCTGCCAGGAAGGTTTGGGAAAAACCGCGCTTGCGCCTCCACCGCTGGCGGCCAGTCCTATGACATTAACTCCCAAAGCGTAGGTGTCGTTCCAGGTGGTCTCGGGAACGTAACCGGAGCCCGCCGGTTGCGTAAAGGCCGTTCCCCCTACAGCAGTAACCTCGGGACTGCTGGCCGGGTAATTCACTTCCAACCCATCCATAGCTTCTCGGCCAGGGACGAAATCCTCGTCGCACCCCGCCGCGCCGGAATCTCCGGAGGATACGAAGATGCTGATTCCCATGCTGCTGCTTT
>CAZRKW010000168.1:0-8950 GCA_964600355.1 uncultured Acidobacteriaceae bacterium | reverse complement strand
CGCTTGGCTGCGAGCCTTCGCCCGTGATGGTCAGTTTCTCTTCCTTGCTGAGAGCCGCTGCATCGCCGGTCGTCAAGCTTGCGCCGTTTACTTTGACCGCCCCGCGCACCACCTGAACCCATGCGTGTCTGTTCTTCTGCAAATCTTGTGAAACCGTGTGGCCGGGCGAAACCTCGGTTACAAAGACCCGCGCGTCCTGATTAATCTGGGTGGCTCCAGCGATACGGTCGGGTCCGGCTAAGAGCAGGAGCTTGTCGCGTTTCGCCGCGGTATCCAATCGCAGCTGTTCGTACGCGGGCGCGCCGCCGTCCGATTTGGGTTCAATCCAAATCTGGAGAAAATGAACGGGTTCGGTCGCCGATCCATTGAACTCACTGTGAACGATGCCGCTGCCGGCGGACATCTTTTGAATCTCATCCGGATTCAGCCGTTCCTCATGCCCCATGCTGTCTTTGTGTGAAAGCGTGCCCTCCAGCACGTAACTGAGGATTTCCATATCGCGATGGGCGTGCGCGCCAAAACCTCTGCCCGGAGCGACGCGATCTTCGTTGATGACGCGTAGGCTGCGAAATCCCATGTGTTCCGGATCATGATAATCGGCAAACGAAAACGTATGACGCGAATCGAGCCACCCATGCTTTGCGTGGCCTCTCTCCTCGCTTCTGCGAATTGTAATCACGCCGCCCTCCCGCACACTGTTAAATTCGATCCCATCGAAGCCTTCCTATCATATATTGTCGATATCGAGCCCGAGTTATGAAAGTGAGATGCATGCCACCGGATAGCTGCCGCCGATGAACGTCCTCGTTATCTTCCACTCAGAAGATGTGGGCGGTGAGAAACTCGCGCTGGATCTTGCTCTGGGAGCGGTCCAGGCGAAATGCGATATCCGGCTGCGCTTTCTCGGAAGAGCAGAGCCGCATGGCGCGATACACAAGGGATACGTAGCACCGCGCGCGCAGGATCTTGAATGGGCGGACGCCCTGGTGCTGGCGATCGCCCCTCGCAGTTTCGCTCTTCGCGCGGAAGTGCAAGAGTTTCTGGGCCGCCTGGCGAAGCAGTCGGGCGACCGCAGCTGACCGATCGCTGAAGCCGAGTGGATGCCCCGCTCGATCCCGCCCCTGCGAAATTAGGCGAACGGATTCTCGTCCGCGCTTGGGCCATAAATCGACGGCAGCGGAACATCCAGCAATCGCAGATACACGGAGAGCTGGCCGCGGTGGTGGTACCAGTGATTCAGCATGATCGCGCGAAGCAGGCCTGCGCGCGGGATGGTGAGAACTTCTTTTGTCCCCATTTTCAGCCGCCAGGTCGCGTTCGCTTTCTCCTGCGTAAGCGCCTGCAGGCAATCTTCGGCGGCCCGAACGCTTTCATCGTGCGCGGCGAAGATTTCTCCCAGGCTTTCCGGCTGCTTGGGGCCGAAGTTTGCCTGCGAAGCGTCGAACTCGTCGGGCTCCGAGATCTTAGCGATGGCGCCGGGCACCTCTGCCGTGTGCAGCGCAAGCTGCCCGAGCGTCATCGACTTTTTGTGGGGTCTCCACGCCAGCTTATTTTCGGGGACTCGTTCGAGTACGCGCCTGGTGGTCGCGGCTTCCTGCTGAATCTCCACCAGCATTGCCTGAGACATCGGTATCATTTCGTTTCTCCTTTTTTCGCGGTCATTCCAGCCATCCAAAACGCCCGCGAACGCCGACCATCTTATGTCACGATTATTTGAATTTCATTCACACGGGTTGTGGAATCCTATTTTTAGCGGCGCGACGCCATGACGAAGCGGTCTCTCTGCTGCCACTCCGGCGTCTGCGCTGCCGGATCGGCGAGCCGGTACATGGTGCCCTCGAGCTGTTTGTTGTCGAGATGGAATAGAATGTAATGGAAATTGATGGCATCGGTTGTCTGGTATTCGTCCGCGGGCCCCCTCTCCACTTGGTAGGGATGCGCGCCCCCTCCGCCGGAAACCAGATAGGTGACTCCGTCCAGGCTCAGGCGCTCGTAGTTGTGGATGTGGCCCGACGCAACAATGAATTGCGCGCGCGATTGCGGCGCACTCTTGGACAGGTAATCGCGCACGGCAATTTCGTTAGGCCGGGGATTGTGATCCACCTCGGTGAGCGTCTGCTTGTCGGCAACGGGCGGGTGATGCAGCAGGATGAAAACGAATTCAACCGGCTTTGGCAGATGAGCAATCTGATCCTGCAGCCAGAGCATCTGCGGGCTGTCTTCCATCAAATCGGAATTGCTGTCAAGGTTTATAAGATAGACGCGCTTTCCCAGCGCAACCGAATACCAGCGCCGATTGTTCAGCTCGGGAAATGCGGCCCACCAGTTTTTCAGCGAGTCGGGGCCGCCGACGAGTTCGTGATTTCCCAGCGCCGGATAAACCCGCAGCTTTGCGGCCCTCCATGCAGCTGTTTCTGACTTGAATTCGTCGTAGTCCGCCGGATTCTTTCCGGCATAGGGAACGTCGCCGGTCAATTCCAGAGCGTCGGGATGCTCGGACGCAACTTTGTCCACCAGGAGTTGCCGCGCCCGCGGATTCGCTACTTTGGTGTTCGAGGGATCGGTGAAGCGCATGTCGCCGTAGACAATGATCGAGAATTCCTTGGGAAGCTGCGAATCGGGAACGATGAAGGTCGGGCCGGGCGCGCTGAGTACGCCTGCATCCGGTGATTTACGCCCCTCCCCGCCAGTGGCGGTCCGTACGGAACCTGCAGCTGCCACGCCGGTTAAAAGGACCAATACGATGAAAGAAAAGACGGATATCTTCATGGAGCGCAATCTACGTACCGAATGTTACAAAATGATGAACCAGCCTCCCATGCCGCGGCAATGGCCACAAAAGATTGTGGCTCATCGCGCGCCCAAAGTAACGCGCTATTCCTGACTGGTCATATTCACAAGTGAGAAAAAAAGACGCAGATTCCTGAAACCTGCGAAGGGGGTGGCACGGTCCAAATAATGAGTAACGCGCTGCCTCGCGAAGGGCGCGCTACTCACACAGGGAACTCGGCTCAATCTTTCCGGGAATTCACCTGAATCCAACCACAGGAGACATCGACCCTTGCGCATTCACTCGAAGAAATCTCTTATAGTTTTGGCAGTCTCGGTTGCCGCTTTTCCGCTTTGGGCGGCCCATAATTATTCGACGGATTGGAGCCCCACGCAGCCAGTCATGATCGGAACCACGCAGATTCAACCCGGCCAGTACGAATTGAAAGCAGAAGAAGGAAAGTCGGAGTTGCAGGTGTTGCAAAAGAACAAGGTGATCGCAACGGTTCCGGGGCACTGGACGACTCTTAAGTCCAAGCCCCAGAGTTCGGAGATCCTTACCGATGGAACCAAGGTCACCGAAGTAGAGTTTGGCGGCCGAACCGAAGCGATTGAAATCAATTAATAGTTTGCGGCTGTGACAAGAGAAAGAAAAGGGCGGGCTTCGGCCCGCCTTTTTTTTTGCCAGCGTATGTTTTGAATCCGCTTCAAGAATTCCGACGGCCGGTCGAAACCGATTTCTTTCGGGTGTTATCATTGTGGCTCTCCGCAGGGATGCTGGTGAGGCGCGGGCGCTGCTGACTGTCTCCCTCGCACTGCGTCTTTGCGCTTTCTCAGGAGCACGGGATGGGCCCGATATCCAGGCGTGCCTTCCACGCGATGCTTGCTTCCGGACTCGCCTCGTGGGCCGTTGCCGCAAAGGTGGACTCGAAGCGGCGGACCAGCGTCGCCCTGCTGCTCTCGGGAGTCATCACGGATGGCGGGTGGGGCCAGCTGGCTTATACCGGGCTGAAGGACCTCAAAGAGAGCCTCGGTTTCAAAACAGCCTACGCCGAGAACATCAGCCTCGCGCAGATGGACCAGGTGGCGCGCGGCTACTCCGACGACGGGTTCGATCTCATCATCGGGCACGGCGTTGAATTCAGCAGCACCTTGCTCGAAGTGGCGCCCGATTATCCCGGCCAGCGCTATTTCGTGACCACGTTTCTTCCGCAGTCCGCCGTGCCGTCCAACCTCATGTACGTCAATATGGGATATTTCGGGGCGGCGTACGGGGCCGGGGCGCTGGCGGCCCTGATTTCGGAAAAGAAGCAAGCGGTCGGCTTCATCGGCGGCGGTGACGATCCGATCCAGCAGCGGATTAAAAAGATTTTTATCACGGCGGCGCAGCGCACCGTGCCGGGAATCCGCGGCCTCGGGATCGTCACGGGAGATTACGATAACGCCTCCAAGGGCCGGGAGGCGGCCTCGATCCTGATCGGGAACGGCGTGGACGTTATCTGGCACGCGGCCGATGTCACCGGTCTTGGAGCGATCCAGGGCGCCGTGGCGGCGAATATAAAGATCATGGGCTGCTATTCCGATCAGACGGCCCTCGCTCCGAACAACATGGCAACGAGTTTCGAGTTGAACCTGGGAGGAATGGTCGAGACGGTGGCGCAGAAGGTGGCGTCGCACACGTTCTCTGGCGGCTCCGAGTGGCAGCCTCCCGTGAACCAAATGTGGCTGCTCAAGTGCGGCGCGAATGGGGATTACAACCCGCGCCTGATAACCGCGGATCAGTGGAACACTTTTCAGAAAGTCTGGAGCGACATTGCGTCGCACAAAATCGCCGTCGACGTTTAGACGCCCTGACTTGAGGCAACAACTTCTTCTTCGTTGGGAGCCCTGGTGAAGCACACGCTGGAAATGAGGAACATCGTAAAGCGCTTTCCCGGTGTGCTGGCGAACAACCGCGTCAATCTCACCATTCAATCGGGCGAGATACACTCGCTGGTGGGCGAGAACGGCGCGGGCAAGAGCACGCTGATGCAGATACTCTACGGATTCGACGCGATGGATTCCGGCGAAATATTTATGGACAGCGAGCGCGTCCATCTGGCGAGCCCGAAAGATGCCATCGCGCGAGGCATTGGCATGGTGCACCAGGAATTCATGCTGGTGCGGCCATTTTCGGTGGCCGAAAACACCGTGCTCGGTTTGCGGGATGGCGGCGGCCCTCTCCTCGATTTGCAGAAAGCTTCGGCAAGGCTGCGCGATTTGAGCAATCGACACGGGCTGGCGCTCGATCCAGGGGCCAGGGTTGGGTCGCTGCCGATCGGCGTGCAGCAGCGTGTGGAGATTCTCAAGCTTTTGTATCGTGACGCGCGCCTGTTGATCCTCGATGAACCCACCGCCGTGCTCACTCCGCAGGAGAAAGACCGGCTCTTCGCGATCCTGCGGAGACTCCGCGAGGATGGCTGCTCGGTGGTGATCGTCACCCACAAGCTCAGCGAGATTATGGAACTTGCCGACCGCGCGACGGTGATGCGCGACGGGCAGGTCGTGGCGACGCGCGCCATCGGATCGACGTCGGAGCGCGAGCTGACGCAGCTGATGGTAGGGCGCGAAGTGAACCTGCGCGCGGAAAAATCCGGCTGCGTTCGTGGCGAGCCGGTTCTGCAAATTAAAGATCTGCGCGTGGAGGATGAATCCGGGCTGGAGAAGGTGCGCGGCCTGAGTCTCGACGTGCACGCGGGCGAGATCCTGGGCATCGCCGGTGTCGACGGCAACGGCCAGTCCGAGTTGGCCGAAGCGATCATACACCTGCGCGAAATCAAGGCCGGCCGCGTGCTTCTCAGGGGAGCCGACGTCACGACGCTGAGTGTGGCCCGGCACCGCGCGATGGGCATTTCGTATGTGCCAGCCGACCGCCGCCGTGTCGGGTCGGTTACGGCAATGACCGTCGCGGACAACGCGATTCTCGGTTTGCAGCGAAAGCACACGCGCCGTTTCTTTCGCAGCATCCGGGACGCCCGGAATTCGGCACAAGCGCTGGTGAGCCGCTTTGGAATTCGCGGCTCCGGCATCGATGGCGCCGCGGGAAAGCTTTCGGGCGGCAATCTTCAAAAGCTGATCCTGGGCCGGGAAATCACGCGCGGGTCAGCCGCGTTAATTGTAGAGCAGCCGACGCGCGGCCTCGACGTGGGCGCCGTGGAATCGATCTGGCGAGAACTGCTGCTTGCCCGGGAGGAAGGCAAAGCAATTTTGCTCATCTCCGCGGAACTGGAAGAGTTGCTGAACCTGGCCGACCGGATTGCCGTGATGTTCGAGGGACGCATCATGGGCATCGTCGACGCGGCCGGAGCTTCGGTGGAGCAGATTGGCCTGATGATGGCGGGAATCGCGCCCGGAGAAATGGCGGGGATCGCGTCGCCATCGAAGGAGGCCCGCCATGGCGAGATTCATTGAGCGCCGTCTGGAGCCCGCCGATTCACCACTCGCCATAATAGCCAGCACAGCGGCGGCTTTTCTCGCGGCGATGCTCATTACCGCGTTTCTCTTCCGGTCTTACGGCGCAAGCCCGCTGCAGGCGTACTTCGCTCTCTTTCACGAGCCTTTCGCCACGCTGCGCGGGTTTGGCTATGCGCTTGTGCGGGCGTCGCCGCTAGGCCTGATTGCTCTCGGCACCATCGTGAGCTGGCGCTCCGGCTTCAGCTACCTCGGATTTGAAGGATGCTTTGTGATCGGCGCCACGGCGACGGCGTGGCTGGCTTTGCTGACGGCGCCGGGAGGACGCATCGGATCACGGATCGGGCCGCTCCCTTTCGTTCTTTTTCTGGCGCTCGCAATCCTCTTAGGCTTTGCAGCCGGAGGCGCCTGTGCCGGATGGGTGGCGCTGGTGCGCGCGCGCTTCGGCGGCAACGAAGTGCTGATCTCGCTGATGTCGAATTACGTGGCGATTTTCTTTCTGCAATATCTCGTCTCGGGCCCGCTGCGGGCTCCCGGGAGCCTTCCGGAAACGCCCCTGCTTCCTCGCGCCACGTGGCTGCCTTTTATCCTGCGCGGAACGCGAGCGCACGCGGGGATTCTGATCGCGATTGCGGCCGCAGGACTTGTGTGGATGCTGCTGCAAAAAATGCCGCTTGGATACGAACTGATCGTGACCGGCTTCAACCCGTCCGCCGCGCGCTACGCAGGCATCGATGTGGGACGCAGACTCGCAATCGCCGCCTTTTTCGCGGGAGGATTGGGCGCGCTGGCGGGGCTGGTGGAGGTGCTTGGCTCGCAGCACCGCCTGATGGATGGAATCAGCGGCGGCGTGGGTTTTACCGGAATCATTGTGGCGCTTCTCGCGCGGCTGAATCCGTTGGCCGTAATTCCGACCGCGATTCTGTATGGAGGCATGTCGGTGGGCGCTGACGCAATGCAGCGCCGCGTGAGCATTCCTTCGTCGATAACATTTATTTTGCAAAGCCTCGCGGTCCTTTTAGTGCTCGCGTTCGACGCGCTGCGCTACTACAAAATAACGCCTTCCGTTTTCTGGCGCCGCGCGCCGGAAGTCGCAGCCGAACAGGTGTCTAAATGAAGGCCACTTCGTTCCTGGCGTCTGCCTTCGTCGTCACCTGGCTATCCGCCAGCTTGCGGCTCGCCGGCCCTGTGCTGTTAGCCGCTCTGGGTGAGACATTTGCCGAACGAAGTGGCGTGCTGAATGTGGGGATCGAGGGAACCATGCTGTTGGGTGCCCTGGCGAGTTTTCTTGCAGCCGCTTACACGGGGATGATCTGGATTGGCGTGCTCGCCGCGGTGCTGGTGGGGATCGCAGCCAATCTTTTTCTGGCGTGGATGTATGTGAGTGTGCGAGCGAGCCAGGTGGTGGCAGGACTTGTGTTCAATATTCTCGCGATCGGCGTCGCCAGCACTGTCTACCGGCGGGCGATCGGCAATTCCGCGGTGCCGGAAAGCGTCGCGATGTTTCCGCCGGTTCACATCCCTTTTCTCAGCAGCCTGCCGGTGGCGGGGCCGGTGCTCTTCGGGCAAACGCTTCTGTTCTATCTCACGCTTCTGCTGGCTTTCGTGGCGCACTTCGTGCTCTTTCGGACGAATTTCGGGCTGGCTCTGCGGGCCTCGGGAGAAAACCCTGCGGCGGCCGATTCCGCCGGGGTTTCCGTTTATCGCATGCGGTACGCTGGAACGCTGATCTCGGGCGCGGCAGCCGGGATGGCGGGCGGATATTTAGTGCTCGCGCAGGTGGGGTTTTTCCGGGAGAACATCGTCTCCGGGCAGGGATTCATCGCGCTGGGGATCGTGATCTTCGGACGCTGGAACCCGCTGAAAGCCGCTGTGGCGGCCATGGTTTTCGGCGCTTGCGACGCGCTGCAACTGTCGCTCCAGATCCTCGGAACGGGCGTGCCGCCTCAACTCCTGCTCGCGCTGCCCTACATTGTCACGATTCTGGCCATCTCCGGCGTCTTCGGCGGCAAAGCAATCCAGCCCGCAGCCTTAATGACCCCGTACGTGAAGGATTAGAGCATCGGCGGGAAATACGGCCGCTAAATCGTCATAGATCGCCACGGCCGCTTTTTAAACTTGTCGGAACCCGACCGGCGCGCGAGGCCGTCGGCGGCGATTTGCGCCTGCTGCCTCACGGATGCTTCGTTGACCCCGGTCACCACGCCGTCGCGCATCACAAAGCGGCCGTCAATCATCACGGTCGTCACCTCATGCCCCAGCGCGGAGTAGACGATCGCGGACACGGGGTGATGGATCGGCGTCATGAACGCGTTATTGAAATCCAGCACGATGATGTCCGCTTTTTTCCCGGGTTCGATCGAGCCGATCTCCGCCTCCAGGCCGACAGCGCGGGCGCCGTCGATGGTCGCCATTTCCAGCACTTTTTCCGCGGTGATGATCGTCGCGTCCTGATGAAACCCTTTTTGCATGAGTGCCGCGAACTTCATTGCCTGAAACAAGCTGTGATTGTTGCTGCTGGCGGGCCCGTCGGATGCAATGCCGACGGTGACACCGGCGAGAAGCATTTCCGGAATCGGAGGATTTCCCGAGGCCAGGTACATATTGCTGCACGGATTGTGCGCGACCTTCGTGTTGTGGTGCAGCAGAATCCGGATGTCGTGCTGTTTGCAGTGAACGCAGTGCGCCGCGAGCACGTCGGGGCCGAGAAAGCCGATCTCGCTCAGGAACT
>CAZRKW010000167.1:0-8984 GCA_964600355.1 uncultured Acidobacteriaceae bacterium | reverse complement strand
CAGACCAACCGCGTGGTCCCACAACTTGATCTCATCACTTGGATCGCTGGGCCGCGGAATAGCCATGTTGGATCGCGCGAACCAGGCCGAGCGAGTCGAGGTAGACGGTTGTCGGCCAGATGCGCAGACCATAAGTGGCCGAGATCTCGCGTTTGGGATCGGGAACGAGGGCGGCGGAAAAGCCGTTCGCTGCGGCGATATTTGCGGCTAAGTCTGCCGGTTCGCCGTCGTTGATGGCGAGTATCACCGGGCCTTGCGCGGCGCCGCCTTTCGCCGCCTTTAGCAAGTCAAGCACAGCATCGATGCTCGGCTGCGACGAGCTTCTCCAGAAAACCAGGGCCACGTCGCTGCCGGTGAGCTTGCGAAGCGTGAGTTCACGGCCCGGTGCGAACTCAAATACGAAATTCGGCGAAGGACGGCCGATCTGGAGATTCGTTCGGAAGACGCCGAGCTGCAGTATCGCGCCGGCAACGAGAAATTTTTGCAGAGAGGCCGCGAGGGCAGTCGGATCGATGTCTCCGTTCTGTTGCCAGAGAATTTGACCCTTCGGACTGACGATCAGTGTCGCAGGCCTCTGTGCCGATTTGGCGCCAAATGCCCGGTCCCAGGCACCGTTTTGGTCTTCGCCGTAAATGATGCCTTCCGTGTAAGGGGCTTTCGACAGCTGGGCTGGCGTCAAGACCGCCAGAACGGCGGTCGCGGCATCCTGGCGCTTGCTTTGCTGCAATGCTCGCGTCAGCGATTCCAAACGATTGAACGTGCTATCGCCGGCGAAGTGCACGAGGAGATTGGGCAAATTCTTGCCGGTGAGATCCATTCCCGCCAGTGCGCTGCCCGTGACCTGCAATTGCCCGCCGGGACCTGATTGCGCCAGCGCCATCGTTGCCGCCACTCCATTGAGACCCGCGGCCTGCACCGGGCCGATGATCGGATGCCAGGTGACCCCGCACGCGGTCGCGCTCACCGGCTGCGCGCTCACGGGTCCCGAGGCGGTGAGCCGGGAACCTCGAACGGTCAGACAGAGAGGCGCGTACGCGGGGATCGATACTGCAGCCGCAATGCCCGTCGTCGCTCCCAGAGGGGGATGGATGTATACGAATTTGTTTTCATCCGTGTATTATGGCTGCGGCTGGACCTGCGTGCTCCAGTCTAAGCGTTGAATCGTGCCGCCGGGTATCCAACTGAGGAGCGCCGAGTAGTCGGGCCCCGGGGAAACACCGCCAACGATGATTCCGCCCGGACCCGTGGCCGCGCTTGTGGGAATTCTTTCGTACTCCACATCCACGGCAGGCCAGCCGGTGACCGCCAGAGTGCCGTGGAGAACGATCCCGGAAGGCTGAATATCCACAGAGGTGTAGGCCAGGGTGAAACCGCGGCGACTGAATATCGTGCTTCGCCCTGTGGTGTTCAGCAAGGAGCCGAGAAAGCCTCCCAGAATCGAGTCGGCATTGAGCATTTTGCTGACGGTGGCCGCTACGCCGCTCTGGGCCAGAGCCTGGTCGCGCATGCTCTCCATCCCCGAGGTCGCCGCGCTCTTAAACAAATTCACGACCCAGCTCGACGTGTCGAGGGACATGTCGCCCACAACCAGATCGACTGTGTCGCCGTCGGGCTTCAAGGCGAAATCCTGCTGCACGGTGAAATCGAAATCCGGCAGCAGGGAGCTTGGGGTGTGCGCGTGGCCTTTGATGGTGAGGACAATTTCCCCGGCTTGCAGGTCGAGGGTCACGGCGCTCAGAGTTATCGAATAATGGATGTGGAACGTGTGGAAAAATGTGTCGTAGCTGATGGTGATCGGAGCGATGGGCGTACTCAGGATGCTTGTGACCACCGGCTGAAAAGCCGACAGGATGAAGTCCTTGCCGACGCCCAGAGCGAAATCGTCCGTGGCGCCGAGAAAAAGGTTGTTGAAGCTGGCCGGATTGCCGCGCGGCCCCTGCATATCGAGCATGACGGCGATGGCCGCGGGAGGCCCCGGCAGCGTCTTGAATTGCACGTACTCAATCGTCGCGGGCAGGGTCGTATTCGATGGCAGCAAGCTCGTCTTCAGCGCGTTGCGGATCACCAGGTTCACCGCGGCGATATCGGCGGCGCTCAAAGGCTGGCTTGAGAAGGACGGAGTGAAGTCGATGCCGAGCGTGTCGGCGTGCACGTCGATGTCCAGCACGTTGGCCGCCTGCGAAGTGACCTGGTTCACGGCCGCGGTGATTTGAAGCTGCCCGTGAATGAATTCGGCGAGCGGCGCTGTGCCAGGATCAGGAAAATAGCGCGACCGGATATCGAGTTCCACGGTGACGTTGGTTCCCGAGCGATCGTTAACCGCGAGCGCGGGCGGCGAGAGCTGCAACTGCGCTGAACCTTGCAGGTTGCTGGGAACCACCCGCACGGGCCCGAGGACTCCGCCCAGCAGGTTCGCGTTCACCACGGGGTCGAGCACGGAATATCCGAAGTTCGTGGCCGCCGCCGGCCCAGACAGGGGCACGGGCTTCCCGATGCGGGTCTGATCGACCGTCGCGTCGCCGAACGCGTTCACACTGCCCACGGCCACCGGCCCCAATACGTTCGATCCTGCAGGAGGGATGTCGTCCACTCGAAAGGTCAACGAGTGAGGAAATCTGCCGTTCCTGTGCATGGACGCGAGGACGCGGTTGGCCGCGGGAATCGCAAATTCTGCCGCCACATCGAAATCGCCGGTGAGATCGTTAGCCATTCAGACTCCTGTTCCGTAACTCCAAAGAGATTCTCGTGCCTGCTACTGGGGCCATCGAATGACGAGTAATACAGCGCCTGAGACCGCCGTCAAAAATGCAGCAGCCTTTCCCACGGCGATTTTGCCGGCAGAAGGCTCGGGCTCCCGCAAGGCTTCCAGCGCAAACCGTCCTGCGCTGTAAAGAACGGCGACCGACAGGAACAACGCGCCATGGAATGGCAGGTGGCCCAGCAGCGCGCACGCGGCGCCCAGCACGATCGCCGCCCAGGCCGCTTCCAGGCACTGCACCGGAATCCTCTGCTCACGCATCCCCCTCGCATTGGGAAGCGTGAAAGCAAACGAACTCCGCGAGGGCCGCCCGGCGCAGCAGCCATTGAGCAGACAGCCGATTTTCGTGATGGCGATGCCGGTGAGGATCGTGAATGAGGCGGCGTCCCAGAAGGCGCCAAATCCCAAGCCGAGAGCCGCGAGCACGGGGACCGAAAGCAGCAGCATTACGGGCATGGCGCCGTACATCGCCAGGCCGCCCTCGCTGCGGTTCCAGACGCGCCTGGGTGTTTCCTTGTAATCCTTCCAATGCGAGGCAACGTAGAGCAGGCGAGCCCCGGCGAGCGCCGGCGGAAGAAGCAGGAAGGTTGCTGCGAACACGCGGAAGGCGTCTGCGCCGGTGGCGTGCGCCGCGCGATTTCCCGCCACTACTCCCGCAACCAAGCCAATGTAGAGCATGGCGGGATAGCTCCACACCGTGACGCCTTTCCAGCGGAAGAGTACGCGGCGCATCGAAGTTTCCTTGTCCTTGTTTCCTCGCTAACCGAGGAAGGCGGCGGCCAGCCCTGCAACAATCGCTACATCGGCGAGGTTGAAAACGGGCCACCAGCCGAGATCGATGAAGTCCACCACGTAATGCCACCGAAAAATATCTCGAAGGTTTCCGGCGGCGCCGCCAAACGCCGCTCCCAGCCCCCACAAAGCGAAGTGACTTTGAAACCGCGCGCCCAGGCGATGCAGCAGAATCGCGGAGACCAAAGCAACCAGCCAAGTCGCCGCGAGGAAACCCCGGAATTTCCCGCTTCTGTATAGCGCGCTGGTGTGGGCCACGCGCCGAATCCGCAACATCGGTCCAACGGCCAGCCCGCCATTGGCAACGAGCCCGCTAACAGCTTGTTTGCTCCTCCAGTCCAGAAGAAAGAGCAATCCAGCACCGAGAATCGTTTCAAGCATTCCCAATCTAAAGACACCTCTTGCCGGAAAGGCTCTAACCAATTGGCTCGTACAAGGTTCCGGGGGCAGCGGTCGAGAAACGGCTCAGGGTAGATACATTAAATGCAAATTTCCGTCAAGCAGTTAAATTCATAATTCAACGATGGCCAGGGCACTGAGTGGCCACGGCTTGTTTCACGGCTTCGAACTCCGTACGAACAGTGTCCCCCAAGGACTTAAGGGCCTATCTAGAACGTTAGGCCAGTTAATTTCGCTGGTCTTTCTTGGTGCTTCCGTACAGGTTCTTTCGTTCCAAACACCTACTACTCTAGCCACAGGTTCAAACACCGTGGTGGAGTGAACATCTCGAGGGCAGCGAACTGCCCGTGCGTCTGTGGTTGCCCGGAATTCCAGGAAAAGTAGCGGAAACTCATTGCTGGGAGTGAAACACATGAAGAATCTGTTGGCTCTGGCTTTTCTCGCCGTCGTAAGCATTTCCACACCGGCCCAAAGTGTCGTCACATTTCTCGGTACTGACACGACGACACAAGGCGCCTGGAAAGGAGTGGGTAACTTTAACGCTCCCCCGGCAAGCAGTTCGCTGGTTTACGGCAAAGATGGGAATATTCTGCCCGACACGGAGGCTTGCGACGCCTGCAATCCGTTTCCGAGCTATGTCTCGTTTGGGCCGCTACTCGTCAACTCTTCGACGCCTGGTTACCTGGGCAGCCATCCTTATAGCACGCACGCCAGCGCCGATCTGGTTCAGTGGCCGGGGCTAATGGGGCCTGAGCCATCCAATACGGGTAACACGAACTACTTTCAGTGCAACTACACCTATGGGAATGCCGCCGCTCCGTGGGCTCCTATGGTCGCTTGGCGTCCGGCGGTTGATACACGAGAGATCAGCACCTGGTACACATGCAACGGAAGCATCCCCGCGTTCTACTTGGAATTCAGCTATGCAGGGGCTCACAATTTCGAATTGTACGTGGTCGATGATCAGAACGGCGGCACCAGGCTGAGAAGCGAGCAGATCCAGGTGTTGGATGGAACCACCAACGCGGTTCTCTATGATTCTGGATCCTTTACCAACTTCACCGGCGGTATTTACTACAAGTGGGCGATTACGGGCCATGTAAAAGTGAAAGTCATAAACACGGCTACGAACGGAACGGATGCTGTCGTCAACGGAGTTTTCTTCGATCCACCGGCTGTAGGCCTTCTTCCTCCGACAAATCTGAAGGCTACGCTGCAGTAGCAGCACGGCCAACTTCCATAACGCCCGAGCGGCAACGGCAACGGCAACGGCAACGGCTACGGCTACGGCAGAAGACCGACCCTTAACACTGAAGGGTCGGGCACCCGCAAAGGCTGGAGCGAGGCCGGGTCTTGCTGGATCGCGCACGAAGAGAGATTCATCGTGCGGACGGCGCGCGATGGAAAACCGTTCGTCCTCGCTGCGGTCGTTCGGAATTACAACGAAAGGCAAAGATCAGCGAGACCACTTCTGTACGCGCCAGTTCTTGATTTCTGCTACGTAAATATCGGCGCCGTCGGGTGAGACGGCTATGGCGTGCGGGAAATCGACTTCTCCGGGGGCTTTGCCGTAGTGGCTCAGCTCGCCGAGGACTTTTCCGTCGGTGCTTAGCTTCGTGATGCGGTCCCAGGCGCCGTCGCACATGTAGATGGCGTTTTCCTGGGCCACGTAAACTACATCCCAGGGCTGGCCTACGTCGGTCCATTTCGCCAGGAATTTGCCGTCGCGGTCGAAGACTTGCACGCGCGAGTTGCCGCGGTCGGCCACGTAGATGCGTCCCTGCGTGTCCATGGTGACGCCGTGCGGGAGCCGGAACTGGCCGTCACCGTTGCCCGGCGTGCCGAACTGGCGGACGTAGTGGCCGTCGTTGGTGAACTCTACGATGCGGGAGTTGCCGTAGCCGTCGGAAATGAGCATGTTGCCATTGGCCAGCGGCCAGAAATTCGTGGGCCGGTTGAAGCCGCTTTTGCTTTCGTTGGCGTTGGGAGAGCCTTGACGGCTGCCTAGGGTCATCAACAGGCGGCCTTCGGGGCTGAATTTGAAGTTGATGCTGCCATCGACATCGCCGAGCCAGATGTTGCCGTTTACATCCACTTTCAGACCGTGTGCGCCCTTGCCGATATCCGTGGTCAGGCGAACGGTGTCGCGATTCCAGGCTTGGAGCATTTTGCCGCTTTTATCGAACTCCATGACGGGCCATGCGCCACGATTGGCCACCCAGACGTTGCCGTGTTTATCGATGTCTACGCCGGTCGTTTCCCCGAAGTTGTAGCCCTTGGGGAGAGTCGGCCAGTTGGCTACCAGCTTGTGAGGGAGCTGGGGACCGTGTTGAAATTTTTTGAGTCCCTCGGCGATTTGATCGGGGTCGGTGCCGTTGCGGAGTACTCTCGCGGGGGCTTCTGTGCCTTCGGCTGCTTCCGACTGCCCGGCCGCTGCGGGCGCCGCGCTCTGGATGGCGAGGCCAACGAACGCCGCGGAACATACAAGCAGGATTGCCAGAAGCCGGTAACGCATCGCCTGGTTCATGTGATCTCCGTCACGATAGGGGGACATCAAGCGGAGCGAATATTAGGTGCGATACACGGGGAAAGTCAACAGAAAGTGCGCGTCACCGATTGTTCCCATGCGACACGCATCGCGAAGTAATTCGCCGACGCTTTGAGGGAGTGGCAAAAAAAGACCGATGGGGTGTACTTTGAAATGCGCAGTCAGGGTGCACTTGTGGCGCGACGGAAGGGCCGCGGGATTGCCTTGGCGTTACGGAGGGATGAATTATGAAAGCGATTGTCGTCCACCAATACGGCGGCCCGGAAGTGCTGAAATTCGAGGATTACCCTGATCCGGTGGCCGGGCCGGGGGAAGTGCTGGTGCGGGTGGCTGCCAGCAGCGTGAATCCGATCGACTACAAGCGGCGCGCTGGGTTGACGAAAGACTTCTATCCCATGACTTTTCCGGGACTGATTGGAGTGGACATGGCGGGGACCGTGGTGAAGATTGGGCCGGGAGTGGAGGGCTTTTCCGCGGGCGACCAGGTGTTCGCTATGGCGGACAATACTTACGCCGAGCTTTGCGTGGTGAAAGCTGCGAGTCTGGCGAAAGTTCCCAAGGGGCTCGATTTGATCGAAGCGGCGGCTCTGCCGCTGGTTACGACTACCGGCAACCAGCTGCTTCTAGCTACGGGAATCAAAGCGGGCCAGACGGTTATAGTCGTGGGCGCTGCTGGAGGTGTGGGGCGTTCGGCGGTATTCACTGCGAAGCAACGCGGGGCGACTGTGATCGCGGGGGTTTTGAAGAGGCAGATGGATGAGGCGAAGAGTGTTGGCGCGGATCAGGTGGCCGCAACCGACGACGACACCGCGATTGCGAATCTTCCGCCGCTCGATGCGGTGGCGGATGCGGTGGGCGGAAGAACCGCCGAGAAGCTGATCGCCAAGGTGAAGCCGGGAGGAGTGTATTCATCGGTTGTCGACGTGCCGCAGAACGCGGCGCAGTACCCGTCTGTGAAGGTGGTGCACGTATTCTCGAAATTCGACAGGAAAACGCTGGAGTTCATGGCCGAAGCGGTGCGAGACGGCAAGCTGATAATCCCGATCAGCCAGAAACTATCGCTCAGCGACGCGGCCGAGGCTCATGCTCTGGCCGAAAAGGGCGCCAGCGGCAAGATTCTCCTGGTGGTCCGAACCGCTATGTAGAGTAGTGCGATTCGCATGTCACGGGCGTTGGCACGGAGGAGGCGTGTGGTTCAACGCTTCTCGTAGGGGTGGAAGATGTAGTCTTTCGCCTTCACGGCCGTATGGCACGAGTTTCCGCAGTCAACGGGGCTGGGATCGACCGTGAACTTGTCCGATGCCGCGTCGTAATTGAAGAGCGCGTATCCCCATCCGCCGGTTTTCGGAAATTTCTTGCTGTTCTTTTCCATGACGAAAGCCTGGGTAAAGACGTCGGGCACGTCCACAACGAAGGGGGCCTCCGTGCTCTTCTTCGGCTTCCACTGAAGCTTCACGATCCTGGAGCCATCCGGGAAAGGCTGGCCGTTGCCGGGAACTCCGGCCTTGTACGCACGGATCATGGCCGGGTTGCCGACGATCACCTTGAGCACTTCGTCAGTCCGGGCGGAAGAGACTGTGGCCCAGTCCTCGTATCCCTTGAAGTCGGAGAACGCGATACCGCCGGGCGATTTCAGCGAGTACTTGTCCTGGGCGTAAGCGGCCGCGGCGCCGAGAACGGCGAGCGTTGCCGTGGCTATGGCGATCGTGAGCTTGCTTTTGCGCTCCATGGCTGATCCTTTCGTAATGGGTCTTAACCGGTCTTAACCAGCCCTGACCGGGCTGGCGATTTGCAAGAGTAGCTCTAAACCGGTTTTTTTTACACTCAGATCAAAGTTCTGGATCAAACTACGTGAGTAACTTGAGGGCGAGCCAGTAGTCGACGCTGAACTTTCCCGGGCCGGAGCAGATCAGCCAGATAAAGGAGAGCACGTAGAGGACTTCCGGAAGGTAGAGAAAATCGTCGAGCCAGTTCAGCGGCGAAAGTCCTTTCGGCATGGCGGAAAGTTTGGTGGTCAGGATGGCGACGAGCATATCGACCGATAAAGCTATGCAGGCCGGGATCGAAAGAAGGCCCACGGCCAGCAAGGATCCGCCGACGAACTCGACAGTCGACACGAAATAAGCCGTCTGGCGGGGAAACGGGACTTTGGCCTTGACGAGCGTTTCGTACATCGTTTGCTTGCTGGCGGCGACAAACAATTTGTTTGCCCCAGAGATGGCGAAGAACAGGCCGAGCGAAACGCGTACCAGCAGGATGGCGTACGGTTCCCAATTGCTGCTACCCCGCAACGCAAACTGGACCAAGCGTTTCCAATCCATCTCTTGTCCCTCCATCGGAGTGTTCTCGACAATTAAGCTGAAAAGCGCAAACGGCGTCGTCAGCGAATTCTCGGGCTTCGAGACTATGCGTCCATGCGTTCAACCCATTGAGCGCGCGATGGGGGAGCCGGGAATGGATCCGCAAAGTACTGCGTTTCCCGCGCCA
>CAZRKW010000166.1:3881-9042 GCA_964600355.1 uncultured Acidobacteriaceae bacterium | reverse complement strand
AAATCCGCTCCTGATCGCTCAGCAGCGGGGCCATGCTCGTTCCTTCCACCTTCACGGGCTGATACAGGAAAATGATGATCACCAAGGCAAGCCCGAGCGCCACCGCCAGATCCCGTGTCCAACTGCGCAGTTCTCGCCGCAATTGGGGGATAGGCGGAGGATCGGAAGGATTCGACGGGCCGGATTGGGTGCTATCCAGCATTCTGCACTCCCTATTTATATCACGCCGGGACGACGTTCACCAGACACCCCGAGACGGGATGCGAAATCCGGCATGGTTACAAATGATTAGACGGCGCGGAGCCTGTATTCGTTATCTGCTGGGCGCCGGGAATTGCACCTTGGGCACCTCGCGCGACGCCTCGGAAGCCGCGAAGTACGCATCGTTGCGCTTGAAGCCGGACATGCCGGCCACGATATTGTTTGGAAACAGAGCGATATAGGTGTTGTATGCCTGGATCGCATCGTCATAGCGCTTGCGCTCGACGGAAATTCGATTTTCCGTGCCGGCGAGCTCGTCCTGGAGCCTCAGGAAGTTTTCATTGGATTTAAGCTGCGGATAATTCTCCACGATCACAAGAAGGCGGCCAAGCGCGCCGTCGAGCTGGCCGTTCGCCGCAATCTTATCCGCCGGAGTCTGAGCGCCGAGCAGGGCGGAGCGGGCTTTGGCGATATCGCCGTAAACCGTTTCTTCATGGGCGGCAAAACCCTTTACCGTTTCGACGAGATTGGGGATGAGATCGGCGCGACGCTGGAGAACGACGTCGACCTGGGCCCAGTCGGATTTGACCGTCTCGTTCAGCGTCACCATTTCGTTGCGGCGGGAGACATACATGCTTCCGAAAATCAGGCCGCCGACCAGCAGAAGGCCCAGCAACACAACGATTACCGCTACCGCTTGCTTCATGGAATCCTCCGCGTGGCGTTCATGCGATCAGTGCCTGTATCTGGGAATTCTAAACCAGTTCGCGATGGCGGGCACGAACTTCGATGTTCAGGAACTTTGATTCTCAGTTGGCCGGCCGGCGTCGAAAGAGATTGACGGTCTTCACCGTCATTACGATCTCGCGATTCTGGTTCAGCACTTCGACATACACGCGAACGACTCCCAGATCCGGCTTGGATTTGGAGGGGCGCGCATCGAGCGCCGTCACTCGAATCCACAGCGAATCGCCGGGGCGGACGGGCTTCAGCCAGCGGAGTTCGTCGATGCCGGGGGATGCAAGCGCGGCCACACTCGACAGGTAGTTATCGGCGTAGAGGTGCATCATCAGGCTGGAGGTGTGCCAACCGCTCGCGATGAGGCCCCCGAACGGGCCGCTAGCCGCTTTTACGGGATCGGTGTGAATGTACTGGGGATCGAATTTCTTCGCGAAGTCCACGACCTCGGCTTCCGTTACCGCAATGGGCCCGTATTCAAAGACCGGGCCCGGGACGTAATCCTCGAAATACCGCTCGTTAATGGGAACGCTGAATACCGTGGCATTCATCCAGATCTCCCGACTGCCCTTGAAGTAGATGTTCTCGGGCGTGCGGCTCGTGGCCGAAATTTGCGACGGAAAGTTACTATACTTCGAGCCGAGGTCGAGGCTTAAAAAAGAAACGTATTATTATGTGAGCCGTGAAAAATCCGCCCGTGTCAATTGGAGTCATCTCTGACACTCATAGACTTCTGCGCCCGGAGGCTCTCGAAGCTTTGCGCGGGTCCCAAATGATTATCCATGCTGGAGACATTGGCGGACAGGAAATCCTTGATGCGCTGCAAGCTCTGGCGCCGGTGATCGCCGTGCGGGGCAATACGGACCATGGAAGCTGGGCGGATGCGCTGCCTGAAACGGCAGTGGTGGAAGCCGGCCCAGCGCTGATCTATGTACTCCATGATGTCCACGCGCTGGATCTTGATGCTGCGGCGGCGGGCTTCCGAATGGTGGTCGGCGGCCATTCCCACAAGCCGGAGCGAACGGAACGTTATGGAGTTGTCTACCTCAATCCAGGCAGCGCGGGGCCTCGGCGGTTCCAGTTACCCATTACGCTGGCGCGGGTTGAAGTGCGGGATGCAGACTGGGACATTGAATTCATTGACCTTTCAGGCCATTCGACCAAGTGACGAACGCGGGGATCGCTTCAATCGTACTGACTGGGGGTCTTGGCTGGGTTTCGAGCAGCAAGAGCCGATGGAAAATTTAATGGGTGCGCGAAAAACCATTCCCAGTCTCGCGCGTCCAAGAGGCCATTTAGCGAAGGGTGTATTCAGTCGAGAGGAAACAAAACGCTGGGTCGGCCCATAAAGTGCTTGACTGTTCGTGCGTATCACTATATACACGAATCAACCTTCGAGGTCTCCTTATGCGCGCGGGGTGATTTTATGCGCGGGAGCCCCGATATCTCGGCGCGTTGGGCTCCACTTCGACCTCTCTGCACCTGCTCAAAGCTGAAGAAGGCGCTCGCAATTGAAACGACAGGCTAGTCAGTACTGAAAGATGGTGGCTATGAGTCTGTGGCGTTGGGTGGTCTTACTGGGTGCGCTGGGACCGCTCGTCTATTACGTGCTCGCGATTTTTTGTGGCTGGGACTACTTCCGCAAAGCGCGCCGGATGTGTGCCCCCGACCTCTCTTTTCACCCGCCCGTGAGCATCCTGAAGCCAGTGCGCGGCGTCGACCGCGAGGCCTACGAGAACTTTGCCAGCTTCTGCAGGCTCGACTACCCGGAATACGAAATCCTGTTTGCCGTCAGCGATGCGGACGATAGCGTAATCCCGGTCATCGAAACGCTGCAGCGTTCGTTCCCCGATAGACAGATTCGGTTGCTGACCGGCGCTGCGCAGGTAGGGGCCAACAGCAAGGTGAACAAGCTCTGCCGCCTGGTGAAAGAGGCTCGCTACGATGTGCTGGCGATCAGCGACAGCGACGCGCGCGTGGAGCCCGACTATCTGCGCGAAATGGTGGCTCCGCTTGCGAAGCCTGGCGTGGGCATGGTGACGGCGCTGTTTCGCGGGTTGACTGGCGGCGGCTTTTTTTCCGAGCTCGACGCTTTGGGCGTTCCCGCTGAGTCTGCCCCCAGCGCTTTCGTGGCGCGAAAACTGGAAGGAAACATGAAGTTTGCGTTTGGCTGGTCCATGGCGACCACCAAGCGGCATTTGGCGGAAATTGGCGGCTTCGAGGGTTTCGCCGACTATCACTCGGACGATTTCGAGCTGGGCAACCGTATCGCCTCGAAGGGATACCGGGTCGAACTGATGAGGAAGTGGATCTGGATGGTATTCCCTCGAGAAACGCTGCACGATTTCCTGCAACACGAACTGCGCTGGTCGATTGGATTGCGGAACGTACGAAAAGCCGGGTATCTCGGCCTGGCATTGACCTATGGGCTGCCCTGGACCGTATTAGCCGCCATTGCCGCTCCCACCGCAAAGGTGGCTCTGGCATACGTGACGGCCTACTTTGTTTTGCGGCTTACGATGGCGTGGACCGTGGGCGTGTGGGGCCTGGGCGATCCGGTGACGCGCCGCAGGATATGGCTCGTGCCGGTGCGCGATCTGGTCAATTTCGCGGTCTGGCTGGCGGGATTTTTCTCCAACACGGTTCACTGGCGAGGACTTGCATTTCGCGTCAAGCAGGGGCTTCTGATTCCCTTACCTGCCGTTAAGGACGTCGGCGCCGGCGATTAACGTTAGCGCGAGCAGCGTTGTATCCCACTTGGTTATCCCCGTTTTTAGCTCCCCTCGAGTTTTGTCACTTTCCTGATCGCGGGCTCTATGGGTGATTGGCTACGTCGGCATGACCGCAGCGGATGTCACCGCAGGAATTTCAAGATGGATTTGAGTTCCCTCCCCCGCCTGGCTGCGGATATCCATCTTGAACTGGTCGCCGTAGAGAAGACGCAGGCGCTCGTGGACGTTGCTGATTCCAATGCCGCCCCCGTACACCTCGACGAGCCGCTCCGGCGCGATGCCCATGCCGTTGTCTTCTATGTCGATGAGCAAACGCCCGTCACGCCGGTGCGTGCGCAAATGAATCTGCCCGCCCTCCAGGCGCGGAGCCAGGCCGTGCTTGATGGCGTTCTCGACGATCGGCTGCAGAAGCATGCTTGGAATGAACTCCTCAAGCGTCTCTTCGTCGACCTCCTTGAAGATCTGCAGCTTGTCGCGTCCGAAGCGGATCACCTCGATATCGAGGTAGTCGTCGATAAAGGCAAGTTCCTCGCGCAGCGGCACGAACGTCTCGTGCTTGCGCAGCAGGCGCCGCAGGATGTTGGATAGCTTCAGCACCACGCCACGGGCCATATCCGGATCGAAACGGATCAGCGAAGAAACGGTGTTGAGCGTGTTGAACAGGAAGTGCGGATTGATCTGGCTGGTGAGCGCGTCCATGCGCGCTTTCAGGAGCAATTGCTGATTCTGCTCGAGGTTCATTTCGATGCGCGTGTTGTTCCAGATTTTGATCGCCATCGCCACGCACATCACCGAGGAAAGCACCACCAGCGCCATGTAGCCCCAGTTGGCGGGCTGAATTGGGAAGAGCCAGTGCGGCGGAACGATATTGGCCAGCTCGATCCAGGCCACCTCGAACGCGGCGCAGGTAAACAGAGGCAGCATGGCCCAATTGCCTTTGCGGTCGCGGAAGAGGCTCCAGATCCACTGCGGAATGTTCAGGAACAGGAACGGACCGAAGTGCCAGACATCTTCTTTTTCGGGTATGACCTCGCGCACCACGCCGGCAAGCAAGCCCACAAGGGCAGCCATCGGGCTCGAGAGCCATTCATGATTGCCAAACGCGGGAAGGCTGATCAGCGATCCACCCAGCAGGCCTACTACCTGCCCGCCGATCAGGCCCATCAGGAACGATCCTTCCAGCATGAGGTCGAAGAACCGGTAGCCGCCAAAGATGCGCAACATTACGCCAATAGCCAGCGGCGGAACGAGGAAAAGAAGGAGCTTTACTTTCTGGTCGGAATCGCGCGTTTCAATGAACAGCAGTTTGCGGAAAGACCGGAAGCGCACCAGCAAAGCGGCCAGCGCGGCGGCCCAGCCCACCTTGAGCACGAGGGTAAAAAGCAGTTCTCTTCCGCCGGAAAGTGGTTCCATGGAACTCGCAGGCTTATGGATGGCAGCCTCCGGTTACGTTAGCCAATGAGCCAGGCGTTGTAAAGCAATGTAGTTCC
>CAZRKW010000166.1:0-3781 GCA_964600355.1 uncultured Acidobacteriaceae bacterium | reverse complement strand
ACTGGGTCGGCGCGAAATCGCCGGCTGGGGCCAGCGGTTGGATGGAAGACTGAAAGTCGTCTCGGGAAGGCTGCTATAATCCTATTCTACATGGCACAGCGCAAAAAGAATGTCCGGGCGCAGGTTGTAGCGCGCGCGCAATTACCTACCAGCTTCGGGCAGTTCAAGATTTTTGGCATTGAAGGCGGCCCCGGCGAAGAAGCCGTCGCTATCCAGCACGGTCGAATTTCCGGCAAAGCCCCGCTCGTGCGCGTCCACTCGCAATGCCTTACAGGAGATGTGTTCACGTCCCAGCGCTGCGATTGCCGGGCGCAGCTGGAGTTTTCCCTGCGCAAGATTGCGAAGGAGCCTTCCGGAATCGTGCTCTATCTGCCGCAAGAAGGCCGCGGCATCGGCCTGATCAATAAACTGAAGGCCTACGAGTTGCAGGACCAGGGGCTCGATACCGTTGAGGCCAACCGGCAACTCGGATTTGAAGCGGACTCGCGCGATTACGAATTCGCCGCCGAGGCGCTCAAGGCCCTGGGCGTAAAGTCGGTCCGGCTGCTCTCCAACAATCCGGACAAAGTGCAGCAACTGGAGGAATCGGGCATCCGCGTCGCCGAGCGAGTTCCCTGCCGCCCGCGCACCAGCCGGCATTCGCGCAAATACCTGCGCACCAAAAAGAACAAGCTCGGGCATATTCTCGCCAACCTGTAGCGTCCCCTTGCCGGAATTTTCTTCTTGACAGAAATCCCGTTTCGCCCAATACTAAACCATATGGTTAACCATTCAACGGGCGCGCTGGACAGCACTTTCGCGGCGCTTTCCGATGCGACGCGCCGGGGCATCCTTGCCCAGCTCGCCCTCGGCGAAAGCTCCGTGAGCGATCTGGCGGCTCCCTACAAAATGTCCCTTCCCGCGGTCTCGAAACATCTCCGTGTTCTGCAGTCGGCGGGCCTGATCGCCCGGCACAAGGACGGGCGCGTTCACCGCTGCCGGCTGACACCAGAACCGATGAAAAACGCCGCGGAATGGATCGAACACTACAAAAAGTTCTGGGAACAGCAATTCGATGCCCTGGCTGCTTATCTGGAAGACCAAAACGAAAAGGAGAAAGAACAATGGCAAGCTCCACAGCAAGTCCGGAAACAACCCTCGAAGTCCGGCGTATGTTCACGGCGCCGAGGGAAAAAGTCTACGCCGCGTGGACCGAACGCCGGCACCTAGAACGATGGATGTGCAATCCCGAGGGGAAAAACGTGACGAAGTATCTGGAGTTCGACCTGCGCGAGGGCGGCGGCTACGTACTCGAACTGCTGCTGCCCGACGGCAAGAAATATCTCAACAGGGGAACCTACAAACTAGTGCAGCCTCCCGAGAAGCTGGTGTTCTCCTGGGCCTGGGAAAAATTCGATCCGGCCGGCAACAAGTTTTCTGAATTGAACGATACCTGGGTCACCGTGGAATTCCTCGCGCGCGGGCAGTGGACCGAGGTTGTGCTGAAACATGACTTCCTCCCCGACGCACCCATGGTGGAAGCACATCAGAAGGGTTGGATCGGGTGCCTCGAAGTCCTCGGAGGCTATCTGGACTCGGAGAAGTAAAGACCAATCCGATCTCGCAAAAAGGGCGGCCAGAATGTGGCCGCCCTGTTCGTATTCGGGCACGGCGGCCGCTATCCTCCGCCGACGAAGTGGACTATTTCAAACGTATCGCTGGGCCGTACTTGTGTTTCCTTCCACTGGCTGCGGGGAAGAATATCCAGGTTTCGTTCGAGGGCGACGCGGTCGAGCGGCATGCCGAGGTGCTCGATCAGATCCGCAACGTTCAGACCATCCGGAATTTCGGCGCGCTCTCCGTTAATCACCACCGTCATGAAGCGGCACCTGCCGGTGGCGCTTTTGGCTTCGAGCGCATCGCGAAGCGGATCTCGTCTTTGCCGGAACCGCCGCGAGCCTGGATCACGAGCGTCAAATCGCCCTTTCCCAGCGGCGGCAACGGAAACTCGATCGTGGCGCGTCCGTGGCCATCGCTCGTTCCGGTATGCGGCTTATCCTGCGCGCCCTCGATAGACGCTTCCACCTGCGCGCCGCCCTCCGGCTGACGATCGACGCGGCGGAGAATCGCCAAATCGAGTGAGACTTTGCCACCCATCAGCCAGGACCGGGGATTCAGCAATTGCACTTCAATTCCTGAGGCGCGCGCAGCGGCCTCCGTGGCGGCCGCGATTTCAGCATCGAATTCGCCGGAGCGAAGATCCTCGATTACACAGCGATGCTGCTCTTCTACTCTCTCGCGCAAGTCCTCCGCACTGAATTCAGGCGATTTAGCAAAGTGTTCGTAATCGGTGGAGCGGCGGAGCAGTACCCTTCCACTCCGGTACACCGCCGTATCGATCACATACGGGTTCGGGCCGCGGTCTTCCGTTTGAACATGGAACACCTGCTCGCCGACCTGAACATCCGTGTTGAAGCCCGAGCTCATTGGCTTTCCTTCGCCCACATTCCCACGACTAAGAGAGTCGTCTGCCTCATAAATTATTGGAAGTTCATTTGACCGACGTGCGATCGAACGCTATTATAACAGCGCATCGATCATGGACAGCGCCTACCTCGACAGCTACGGTGGACTTTTGCTCATGTTTATACTGGCCGCTGGATTGGCCGGTGTCCTCGTGGTCGCGTCCACTGTTGTCGGCAAGCACTCGCATTCCAAGGCCAAAGATCAAGCGTATGAATGCGGGATGGCGCCCATAGGCGACGCGCGGCAGCCTTTCTCTGTCCACTTCTACATGGTGGCCCTGGTCTTTATCCTCTTCGACATCGAGGCCATTTTCCTGTATCCCTGGGCGCTCATTTACCACGACCTGAAGGTGTTCGGTTTTGTGGAGATGCTGCTCTACATTATAATTCTGTTGGTCGGTTACATCTTCCTCTGGAAGAAGGGCGCGCTCGATTGGGACTGAGCGGCCATCCGGAATCGGACTCATAGTGCCACAGGAAATCGACAAGATATCCCCCGTGCGCAAGCTCCAGGAATGGGACGCGCGATCCGTTGCGGAAGTTATTGAATCCAGGGGAGAAACTACAGTCATAATCGGACGCGACGACCTCCTCAAGGTGGCCGGGTACCTTGCCACGGAGCCCTCGCTGAAGTTTTCGTTTCTGTCGGATATCGCCACGGTGGACCGGTTCCCCATGGAGCCCAGGTTTGAGGTGAATTATCAGCTTCTTTCGATGGATCTGCCGGCTCGTTTGCGCCTGAAAGTGAAGCTTTCGGGCAGCGATCCGGTGATCCCCTCGGTATTCGGAATCTGGCCCACTGCGGACTGGCACGAGCGCGAGAATTTCGATCTCTTTGGCATTCGTTTTGACGGGCACCCGAACATGCGGCGCATCTTGATGCCCGATGAGTGGGAAGGCCACCCGCTGCGGAAGGATTATCCGACGGAGGGGTATCGCTGATATGTCACAACCCCCCGGAGTGACCATCGAGACGACCACCGGCCCTTCCCCGTCGATGGTGTTGAACATGGGACCGCAGCACCCCTCGACGCACGGCGTGCTGCGCGTGGTTCTCGAACTGGACGGCGAGATCGTGATGAAGGCCGATCCGGTGATCGGCTATCTGCACACGGGCATCGAAAAGTCCTGCGAATCAAAGACTTACACCCAGGTCATTACCCTCACCGACCGCATCGACTACCTGGCCCCGCTCTCGAATAACCTGGGCTACTGCCTCGCTGCCGAAAAGCTGCTCGGACTTGAGGTTCCCAAGCGCGCGCAATACATTCGCGTGC
>CAZRKW010000165.1:0-9055 GCA_964600355.1 uncultured Acidobacteriaceae bacterium | reverse complement strand
ATACATCCGGTCGGATTACAAGCGAAAACGATACTGCTGCGCAGGCATTCGATTCAGAACACAGCTTGGCGGGGCATGGTGAAGGCATCCCCGAATAAGAATTCCGCCGAAGAGTGGGAACTTTTTTGCCGGTGCGGGGCAATTTATATCAACAGGAGTTCGGGACACGCAGACGAAGTGCGTGGACGGGAGAGGAATCATATGCACCTCAAATGGAAGGCAAGCTTTGCAACTTTGGCACTGGTAATGGGTTCTTTGCTGGCGACCGCGCGCGCGGCACAGCAGGGGCCGCCGCCCGATCCCCCGGGGGATCAGGGGGGCAGGCCCGGCGGTCCTGGTGGACCGGGCGGCCATGGCGGCCGAATGGGCATGCGCATGGGGCCGGGTGGTGACGGTTCTGACGGGCGCGATGGACGCGACGGCGGCGAAGGGCGCTGGGGCGGCCGCGGTGGTTGGGGCCGCGATGGCGATGTTGGCGGCCGCGGCGGCCGGATGGGAATGGGCATGCGGGGCCGGGGCGGGCCGGGAGAATTTGGACTGGCGGGGTTGCTTAATAACCCGGACGTTCGCCAGCAGATTGGTGTCAGCGCCGACCAGGCGGCCAAGATCCGGCAGCAGGAGTCGGACTTCCGCAAGACGGAAATCCGCAACCGGGCGGACCTGCAGGTGAAGCGGCTCGATCTGCGCGATCTGCTTTCGGCGGACAAGCCGGACCGAGCTGCCATCGACAGCAAACTTCAGGATATCAGCGCCTCACAGCTCGCTATGGAGAAGGCCGCAGTTGGGCACCAGCTCGATATGCGCGAGGCCCTTACTCCCGCACAGCGTGAGAAGCTGCGGCAGTGGATGATGCAGCGCCGCGATCGAGAACGCGGCGGTGAGCGCGGCGGTGCGGGCGGCGAAGGTGGAGGCCAGCGAGGTCCCCGCAGCGGTAATCGCCCAGGCGGTGCTCGGGGCAACTCGGGAGCGGGAGCGGCACCCCCTCCTCCAGCGGGCCAGTCGAATCAGGCACCCAGGCAGTAGGGAACTGAACCGCGGGGCTATCGGACCGGCCCCGCACCCCCACGGGTTCGGTTTCTGCGTCTGGTTTGTTCTCCGGCAGCGGTATACTCGGCGGCCGCTGCCGGATGGAATTCTTCGCTGCGGCTCGAACTCTCCGCAATTGCCCCTTGAACCTTTCTACGCGCAGCATCCTTTACAGCCTAGGTTCAGGGCATTTGCGGCACGGATGAATCCGTGCCTGACGAAAACCCGACATTTTCAGCAGACTCTGAAGCTACGATTCCTGAAAAGCCACGACAGAAACGCCCGTTTCGCGCATGGATGCGGCAGCTCGTGTATTACAACTTGCCGTGAAGACCGACCCTTAAAATCGAAGGGTCGGGCACCCGCAAAGGCTAAGGCAAAACCTCGCCTTGCTGAGATGCACGAGAAATTGAGCGTACCTTTTTTATACCGACGTTGCCACTCAGACTCTGACACATTGTGTTGAGTCGCGGGCGGAAAGGGCGTACGATCCTCCCGCTTAAGGCAGATCAAACCCAGATTAAGGATTGATACGAGAGGAGACATGAGAATGGCAACAGGGAAGCTCAGAACGATCTTGAGCGTGGGGATGATGTCGGCGATCGCTTTTGCGGGATTTGGAATCGCTAGCACGGGGCGCGTACACGCGGCGCCGCAATCGATGGCGGACAGGGTCGCGAAGGATCAGGCCGGCGCGTCGCCGGTGAAGATTTACCCGAAGTCCGTGGTCGATGGACAGTTTGAGAACAACAAGCTGATACTCGAACCGGGCCACAACGGGCAGTTTTTCGTCGAGACGAGCCGCCGCCTGAAGGATGGCGAAGCCGAACTCCACGAGGACGAAACGGATGTCTTCTACGTGGTGAAGGGCTCCTCGACGCTCGTCTATGGCGGAAAAATGACCGACCCGCTGACCACGATGGTCAACGGGAATTCGCTGCCGCCGGGCCAGATCCACGGGAAGACCATCATCGGCGGGACATCTGCCAAGCTCAACGCGGGCGACTTTGTGGTGATTCCCAGCGGGCAGCCGCACATGTTTACCGAGGTGCAGCCACCGTTCTGGTATCTCGTGGTGAAGGTGCGCAATCCGGGGAAACTCGGAGGGGCGCCGAAAGTCCCATAGATCGCGGGTGACAGAGGAAACGCGCCGGGGCGCTTATTGCAGGACGCGCCACGGCGAGGTTTCTTTCCAGTCCTTGATTTGCGACGCGGCCCAGAGGGCGGGCTTGTCGGCGTGGCAGGAGGCGCACGGGCTGGGAATTTTGTATTTCTCCGCCATGTTCGGGCCGATGAAGTTAAACGTGTGCGCGTGCACTTTCACATCGGCAATTTCGGTTTGAATGGCCGGCATGTGGCATGCAACGCAATCGCTGCCGGCCGAGCCCGCTTTGTGGTGCGTATGTTCTTCGAGCGTGGCCGCGCGCGGACCGTTGAGGCCTCCGGGGGTGTGGCAATCGAGGCAGATTTTGCTGGCTGGCTCGCGCAGTTCCGCGTAATTACCGCTTCCATGCGCGTCGTGGCAACTGAAACAGGTGACTCCCCGGCGGTACATGACGCTCTGAACGAAATCATTGCCCTGCATGCGATTCTTGTGGGCGGTGCCGTCGGCAAAATGCGTGAAAGTGGTCTCGCCCAGGCTGTGATCCTCGAGCTTCCAGTAATCGCTTAAATTCCTGCCCGCCTCGTAGCCGACCGCCCAATCGTAATACCGATGCTCGATAGGATTGTTCAGGGGACGACCCTGCGAGTGGCATGCGATGCAGGTGTCGTTGGCCCGGACATAGTCCATGCGGCCGGGGTTCAGAATGTTTTTCGCCGAGTGATGCGCGACGTGCTGGCTGCCGGGGCCGTGGCAACGCTCGCAGCCCACGTTCCACTCGGTGACGGTCTTATCGTGAATGTTGTAGTTCACGGAGTGGCAACCGTCGCAGGTGGGGCCGGTGGGCCGCTTGCTGTTAGCGGGGGGATAGAACGGTTCCCACCAATCGGTGTTGGGAGCCACGAAGTAAGGGCGCCAGACCTTGTGCGTCACGTCCCACTGCGCGCCTTCCGGGAAATAGTCGCTGCCCACCCTGGTGAAGTAACGCTGCTTCCAAATGCTGCCGTAGACGAAGGCCACATCGGCCTTCGTAAATTTTACGAGCGGATCGGGCTTGGACAAATCGGGAATGATGGCCTCGGGATGCTCTCGCGGGTCGCGGACCACGTTGGCCATGGGCGTCTTCTGCCAGCGCTGATAGATGTCCGCGTGACATTTTTGGCAGGATTTCGAGCCAACGTAGGTGGCGGCGGCCGGCGGTGTGGCGTCGGATGCTACGGCTGGCGCGAGGCCGCCGGTGGGGGAAAGATGCCTCATATAGAGCACGATGGACCAGATTTGCTGCTCGGCGAGAGCGCCCTTCGATCCTGGCATGCCGGAGGGCCATAGCCCGTTCTCGATGATCCATTTCAGCTGGCTGTCGGTGTATGCCTGGACGCGGGCCGCGGCGAGGGAGGGCGCAGGCGGCGACATGCGCGTGGCGAACGCGACGCCCATGCCTGTACCGTCCAAGCCATGGCAGGAGTTGCAGTAGCGCGAGTAACTGATGCGTCCGAAGTCCATATTGGCCTGGGTTGGCGCCAGAGGGTTGGTGGCGCGGGAGCTGGGAATGAGCCAACTCTTCGCTGCATTCGCGGCATGCGTTTCTACCCAGCCGGGAGGGGATGCCCTGCACCCTGCCAGCAAAATCGTGGCGCTAATCAGCAATACGCGGAGACTCTTCACGTCTATCAGACGAAACCCTTTGAGTTGGAGGATGCGGTTAGCTGCTACGATCGCACCGGTACAAGATAACACTGGAATCGCTCATTAGAGTAACTGCAGGAAGACGGACACAGAAGGTGCCGCGATCTCTGTGGGTCCTTGGCGGGCTTCAGGTTCAATGCTAGGCTTTGCGCTACTCAAGCCCGACACGGCACGGGAGGAAAGATGGACGCGTTCGAGGCGTTTAAGAATCAGCAGAAGCAGAGTTGGTCGCGTTTTGCGCCGATGGAGATGATTACGATGTTCCCGGCTGCGCGGCTGGTGAAGTTTGCCGGGGTGGCGGCGGGGCAGCGAGTGCTCGACGTGGGCTGCGGCACGGGCGTGGTGGCGGTCACCGCGGCACGGCTTGGCGCGAGAGTGAGCGGAATCGACCTGACGCCAGAATTGATCGAGCGGGCGCGGCATAATTCGAAGCTTGCGGAGCTAAGCGTGGACTGGCGCGAGGGCGACGTCGAGAAGATGCCCTTCGCCGATGGCGAATTCGACGCGGTGCTCAGCCAGTTTGGGCACATGTTCGCGCCGCAGCCGGGCGTGGCCATCGCGGAGATGCTGCGGGTGCTGAAACCTGACGGCACAATCGCTTTCTCCACCTGGCCGCCGGACCTTTTTATGGGCCGCATGTTTTCGCTGACGGCGCGCTACGTGCCGCCTCCGCCGCCGGGAGTGGCGCCGCCGGTGCAATGGGGCGATCGGGCGATCGTCCGCGAGCGGCTGGGCGACGCGGTTAGCGATATCGCCTTCGAGAATGGATTGATGCTGAGCCCGGCGCTGAGTCCGCAACACTTTCGCACCGCTACCGAGCAGTCGGTGGGCCCGCTGATCAAGCTGGTCGAGATGCTTGGAACGAGCGACCCGGCGAAGCTGGCCGCGTTTCGCGCTGAATACGACGCGTCCATCGCGGAATATTTCCAGGATAACGCGGTGCAGCAGACTTACCTGATGACGCGCGCGAAGAAGAAAATAGCGGACGCGCGGGCGAAGCGGCAGGGAAGCGCAAAGTGCATGAGAGAGATTAGCGAACGGCTTCTGTTGGTGGTTGAAACGGCGGAGCCGATACTTCGCGTCGTGAGCGATGAGGAAAGCGGACAGCCGGTTCTGCGGGGCGGGTGGTCGCGGAAGCAAGTGGTCGGGCATTTGATCGATTCGGCTTCGAATAATCATCAGCGATTCGTCCGGGCGATGCTGGCGGATTCTCTCGATTTTCCGGAATATGAACAGGCGGGAAGCGTACGCGTGCAGGCTTTTCAGGAAGCGAGTTGGCCGCTGCTCGTGGGACTGTGGGCCGCCTACAATCACATGCTCGCGCATGTGATTGCGCGCATACCGGCGTCCAAGCTTGGGACCGTTTGCCGCATCGGAAGCGACGAGCCGGTTACGCTGGGCTTTCTTGCCGAGGACTACGTGAGGCACCTCGTCCATCATCTCAAGCAGATAGGCGCCGCCTAGAATCATAGTGGAAATTTTTCCTCGACGCGGTTGGCTTGCCCGGTTTGCGCGAGTCGGGGTAGACTCGCTGCGGCCGAAATTCCAACACCGTGCGCCGAGCCGCGCTTTGTACAAACGAAAAGGGGAGGGAACATCCAAATGCTGAGAAGGGCACTGGCGTCATCCGCAGCTTCAATTCTTCTGGTGGCCGCGAGCGCAGTCGGCGCTGCGGCGCAGGCACCGCCGCCTCCGGCACTGGTCCTCACCACCGATGCCTACACCGACGGCGGCACCATCCCGCCGAAGTATGGCTGCGACGTGGCCCCGCCGGTCGTCACGCCGGCGCTATCGTGGACGAACACGCCTCCCAACACCGTGAGCTTCGTTTTGATCATGCATGACACCGACGGCGCACCGATGAAGACTGCTATGGATACGACTCACTGGACCGTCTACAACATCCCCGGCAGCGCGACTTCTCTTCCGGAGGGCGTGCAGCCGGGCGGTCCCGTGGCAGGCGATGGCATTCAGGGTAAAAACGTGCGCGGCGTGAATGGTTACCAGCCTCCGTGCCCGCCCAAGGGCGGTCCGGCGCATCACTATGTGATCGAACTGTTCGCGCTCGATACGAAGATCGATTTGCCGGCAGGGGCGCCTCGCGCGGATATTCTCAAGGCGATCGATGGGCATGTGATTGGCAAGAGCAGCTACGTCGGCAAGTTCAAGCACTAGAAGTTGCGGCGGCCGGAACTGCGGCCGCGGTTGCGTCTGCGAGAGAATGCGATGGCCGGAGCGTGTCACCCTTGCGGGTGGAGCCTCCGGCCATTGTTGTTTGAGATGTAATGCGGAAGACGCCGAGAGATCTGTCGTCGCTTCGCTCGCTGGGGATGACAGCGAAAGGTGGGAGGCGACACCAAATTGTGTCTGTGCCGATGCCCGGAAGCTCTCTTTTATTCGATTGCCTGCTCAAGTGGAGTTGAAGACCCACCCTTGCAAAACGCAAAGGTAGGGCAGCCGAAAAGGCAGCCGCAACGGCGAGATGCCTGATAGCGAAAGAAGAAGCAGGTCCCTCACCCATCCGCGCTTCGCGCGTATGGGCTCAGGATGACAATGAAAAATAACGGCGCAAGGCAACGGCAAGTGCAAGGCAACGGTAAGTGCAAGGCAACGGTAAGTGCAAGGCAACGGAGAAGAGGGATCCTTCGCTGCGCTCAGGATGACTGCGAAAAACTAGGGCGTAAGGCAACGGCAACGGCGCAGGGCACCGACGAGAACAATTGCTGCCTATGGAACGAGCTTTGGTTCGGCGAACGCTCCGCTCGGTTCGCGGCGGGACGGCCGCAGTTTGTCGAGTGCGGGAAATGAGTAGGCGTTCACTGGGGTGCAGTCCGGGGGCTGAGTTTTCGTCTTGAGGGCGTTGGCTAGCGTTTGGAGGGCTAGCTCCATGGTGAGTGACGTTACTACTCCGGCGGCGAGGATGCGCTTTTTTACCAGGGGCTCTACGTGCTCGGCGATTCCTACGCCTATGAACGGCAGGTCGAGCCACTTGTTCTGCTGCATCTGTTCCGTGTTCTGAAAGGCTTTTCGCGCGCCTAGGGCTAGTTCGTGCGTCTGTCCGGCTACCAGGTCGAACTTTTCGGCGCGGGAGGTGGCCAGCCGCAGCCAGGCGCCTACGGCGCGGCAGGCGTCCTCTTCGTTCCACTGGCAGCGGATGGTGGTGACGCGCGCCCGCGCAGGCTTGGTTGCTTCCATGCCCTGGCGGCGGTACTTGGCAACCGGGCTCATGCCCGGGCCGTGGATGTACAGGATGGAGGCGTCCGGCGGCGCGAGCGCAGCGATCTGCCGCCCCTGAATGTGACCAATTTCCGTCTGCCCCTGCGTCACAGCGAACACGGGAGGCTCCGGCGTTTGCCGCAGCTCCTGGATGTAATCCACGTCGCAATTGCTGATTACCCACGCGATCCCCTGCGCGACGGCCGCCTGGGCCACGCGTCGCAGCCCGGCTCCGGTGAGCGGTTCCACGATAAAGGCGCTTGGCCGCACACCGCCCGGAGAATGGATGATGCTCAGCAGTTGCTGGCTCTGCGTGATCGAGTCATCGCCTGCGTGGATCACTTCCATCTCAAAGCCCAGTTTTTCGCCCACGGATTTTGCGAGGATGGCCTGCGCGTGCAGGTACGCATTGGCGTTCGGCAGCGAAACAACGACTCGTGGTTTATTCATAGTCCGCTTTTGGCGGGATGAGACGCTAACTGGAACTCTACGCGGGATTTGCCCGAGCAGAGGTTGAAAACAGTGATGTATAACGAAACGGTAAACGATGCGATCGGCGTCAGGATCGGCGGCTGCGGGGGCTTGCCCTTTGCATTGGACCCTCGGTAGTATGCGGTTTTGAAGTACTTATTTCGCTGATTGCGGGGGTGCCGAAATGAAACGTACGCTGGTTATTCTAATGTTTTTTGTTGCGGCAGTTGCTTCCACTCGCGCGGCTGCGGGGCCGCTGAGCGAAGCGTATTCGAAGGCTGCGCTACAAACTCTTCAATCCATCGAAACCGATGTCTCCACCACGGAGCAGGGCATGAAGGCCATCTTCGATCCGCTGAATGCGGCGGGAAAGACGGAGCCGGAGAAGTCCATGACGGGCGTGCTTCATCAGGTGTACGAGCAAAAGCTCATCGATAACCGGTTGCGGAAATCCGAGTTCGACGTTCTCGACGAAGCGCTCAATTCCTCTTCGCCCCTCATCCGGGACTACATTTCCCGCGAGCAGATCGCGCAGTACGATCGCGACGACGCCGCCATGAGCAAGAGCGAAGCCGCTTGTTTCGCTCCGCTGAAGAAGGCGATCGAGGAGCGCCGGGAAGAGAATCCCAAGCCGTGCGCGGAGTGGTCCGCGCTGGCGGCCGCGCCGGAGAAAAAATCCGCGGACTAGGATTCGGGGAAGGGGCGGGCACGCGGAAAAGCGCGTGCGAAAACGCGGATTAGCCGCCGCCAAGGTGGAGTCTCAGAGCCGCGCGGGTTAACATTGTGCAGGATTCTCCAAAGGACAATGCGAATGCCCGACAATTCTATCCGGCGTGCAGCGGCGGTTCTTTGTTTTCTTCTTTGCCTGGCAGCGTGGCCGGCCGCACGGGCGCAGGACAAGACTTCCGATACTTACCCGGAGCAGGGAAAGGTGCTGGCGCACGCGGCGTCGCAGAAACCCTCCGCTCATGGCACGCCGGTTTTTCGCGTGGAGACGGACCTGAAGATTTACGAATTCGAAGCGAAAGACCCATCGAGCCTGGCTGTGGGCGAGACGATTCAATTCCGCGTCGAGAGGGATTCGGCCTACGTTCAACGGGCCGGTAAAGAGCAGGAGTTCCGGGTGATCGACACCATGCTGAAAGATGGCGACTAGCCGCTCCTAGCCGCGCGCCCAAGTCCGCCCCGAATGTGAAATTCATGTTACAGACAAGCGTTATCTGACGCCGCATGGTCCGGTTTCCCTTATGATTGTCTCTTCGAATTCTTGTCAGTTCCCATTCAATACTTGATAGCACGGCGTGTTTCTGAGCGGCCAGCACACGGAGCCGAAGCGAGCATGAACATACTTGACGTTCTTGTCGGCAAGCCCATCGCAACGAGTGACGAACGTGCCGAGGAGGTAGGCCCGCTGCAGGGCATACCCATCTTTGGACTCGACGGGCTCAGCTCCGCCGCGTACGGGCCGGAGGCCGCGCTCAGCCTGCTGATTCCGCTGGGCCTTCTCGGCGTGCGGTATATCGTGCCGATCAGCGCGGCCATCATCACGCTGCT
>CAZRKW010000164.1:0-9230 GCA_964600355.1 uncultured Acidobacteriaceae bacterium | reverse complement strand
GGATTACGCCCCGCGCGGCCCTGCCAATATGCGTGTGTGGCCCGATCTGGACCCTCTCACCGAGCAGATCGTCGCCTGGCACACCACGATGATGTGGATGCTTCCCCAGCGCACCATTTATATGGACGGCCGCCCTCATCCCCCGGAATATGCCGTGCACACCTGGGAAGGTTTTTCGACAGGCGAATGGGAAGGCGATATGTTGCGCGTGGTCACCACCCACTTGAAAGAAGGCTGGGTGCGCCGCAATGGTCTGCCCCGCAGCGACCGCGCCACGATGGTCGAATATTACATCCGCCACGGCGATTTCTTCACGCTGGTCAGCCTAACCAAGGACCCCGCGTATCTCACCGAGCGGTTGATTCGCAGCTCCAACTGGATTCTCGATCCCGGCTACGCGCTCACGCCGTCCCACTGCATTCCCAGCGTCGAAATCGAGCACGCCAAGGGCTGGGTCGCGCATCACCTGCCAGGCACGAACAAGTTTCTCCACGAGTTCGCCGAAGCACATGGCGTGCCGGAAGAAGCCGTGCGCGGCGGCGCCGAGACGATGTACCCGGAGTATGAGTCAAAGCTGGCGACGATGCCGGTGCCTCCCTTGCCGCGCAACGCCGTGAAGTCGCCACACGGCACCTTTACCGATATGTTCGGCGATTCTCATGAGGTGAAGGAAACGGATACGGTCAACCCTAAGGAAAACGCCAAGCAAAAGGACAAACCGTGAGAACCAAAATTCCTCACTCGGCTCGTAATCGCCGCTCGGCCATCCTGGCAGCGCTGTTCGCAGGCGCGGCCTTCCTCGCGACGGCGGGCGCAGCCGTCGCTCAAAATGGACGGCGCACGACGCCCCCGCCCCAGGTTGCCGCTCCGTCTTCGGCGGCGGACGATTCGAGGGTCCACGTCCTTCCCGTGCAGGGGAGCGTATACATGCTGGTGGGCGCGGGGCCGAACATCACGGTGCAGGTAGCCGCTGATTCGGTGTTGCTGGTCGATTCCGGCACGCCCGACATGAGCGAAGCCGTGCTTTCCCAGGTCCGCAAACTGTCGCTGCGGCCCATCGAATTCATCATCGATACCAGCGCCGATGCCGATCACACCGGCGGCAACCACAACATCGCCAAAACCGGCTGGTTCGTGCCGGTCGAGAACGCCGCCAATCCTGACTTCGGCGGAGCGTCCATCATCGCGCACGTCAACACACTGACCACCATGAGCGTCTCCACGGAAAAGCGCCCCGCGGTAGCCGAGAACCTTTGGCCCACCGACACCTACGACACCGACACCTGGGCCGTTTTCACCAGCGAGCCGGTGATGATCGAGCATCCGCACTCCGCGCACACCGATGGCGACAGCTTCGTGTTCTTCCGCCGCTCGGACGTGCTGAGCACCGGCGATATCTTCACCCCCGATCATTATCCGGTCTTTAACCCGCAGGACGGTGGCAGCCTCAACGGCACTATTGATGCCCTCAATCGCATGCTCGAAATTATCGTCCCGCAGGATAACGAAGAAGGCGGCACCTACGTGATCCCCGGCCACGGCCGGGTCTGCGATATCACCGACGTTGCGAATTACCGCGACATGGTCACCATCATCCGCGATCGCATTCTCGATATGGCCAAAAAGGGCATGACCCTCGAACAGGTGAAGGCGGCCAAGCCCACCTTTGACTACGACGTGATCTACGGCTCCGACACCGGCCCCTGGGCCACAAACACTTTCATCGAAGCCGCCTATCGCGAGCTGAGCAAGAGCGCGGGCCAACCCGCGCAGGGAGCCCAATAATGACTGGTTTCCGCCGTGTCGCGAGACAATCGATAGTGCCTCTCCTCGCAGCCGTAGCGCTGTGTTCGGGTTTGCGCGTAGTGCGCGCCGCCCAGGAAGAGGGAGCGCCACCCCCGCCCCCCGCCGCTCGCGCCACCGCACCTCTCACTCCCAAGGCCGCCGCCTTGATCGACATAACCGGCTATTGGGTAGCCATCGTCGACGAGGACTGGCGCTGGCGCATGATGACGCCCCCCAAGGGCGACTATTCAAGCATTCCGCTCAACCCCGAGGGCCGCAAAGTAGCCTTGACCTGGGATCTAGCCGCGGATGAAAAGAGCGGCAACGCCTGCCGCGCCTACGGCGCCGCCGGCATCATGCGAATCCCCACCCGCCTCCACATCACTTGGGCAGACGACAGCACCTTGAAGATCGAAACAGACGCGGGTATGCAAACCCGCCTGCTCCATTTTGGCCCATCCAAAGCCCCCGCAGGCGAAGCCCAGTGGCAAGGCGATTCCGACGCCTCCTGGGTAAAGCAGCTTCAGTCCCGGGGCTTCGGCTTCAGGTTCGGCGGCCCCGCCCCCGGCAAGGGCGGCGCCTTGAAGGTGGTAACCACGCATATGCGCCCCGGGTATTTAAGGAAGAACGGCATCCCCTACAGCGGAAACGCGGTCATGACGGAATACTTCGACACCTTCAATCTAGAAGGCGACGGCTACCTGATCCGCACCGGCGTAGTCGACGACCCCCAATATCTAACCGACCGCTTCATAACCAGCGAGCAGTACGAACGCGAGCCGGACGCCTCCAAATGGCACCCCTCGCCATGCAAAACCACGCCCCCCACCCGCTAGCCGCAGTGGACTTGCTCTAGCCTTTACGGGTGCCCGACCCTTCGGTTCTAAGGGTCGGTCTTTTGGGTGGCACAGGCACTCCTGCCTGTGTAGCTTTTTGCATCGTAAGCGGTCGCTTTCACCACGCGATCCTGATCCTTGCAACTAACTTCTCCCATGCTAAAGTAGCTTCCGGAAGACGCGAAAAAGAGAAAATCGGTGACAAAAACACCAAAGCTAACTCGACACACAAGGACGAACGGAAATACACCTATCTCGCTGAAAACAAGCAGAAGCGCCCAAGCTGACTCGACACTCTTATCACTACAGCGCGCGCAAAAAAACTCCGCCGCCGCGCTTTGTCGCACCGGCAACTCGCCTTTGCCTTTCGTTGTCATCCCGAGCGAGCGAAGCGACGAGGGATCTCTCTTCGTTTCCCAATCGAAGCACCATCCTTCAATCGCAGCCTCAGCCGTAGCAGAAAAATCCACCGACCCGGATCGCTAGCCGCCACCATGCCAACAGCCATTGAAAACACGAGCCAGGTCCGCTGGGACCTCAGCATTCTCTACTCCGACATCGCAGATCCCCGCCTCGACTCCGACCTGCGGGAACTCTCCGAGAAGTCCCGAGCCTTCGCGGCCGCCTACAAAGGCAAACTCGCGGAATTGCTCGGCCCTGCCATTAAGCACTATTCCGAGATGGAAATGCTCGAAGGCAAGATCGGTTCGTACATTTTCTTACGTGAAAGTACGGACCTGGCCAACGAGGCCGTCAAGGCCAAACGCGCCGAATTTCAGCGCGAACTCAGCGCCATCCGCGGCGAGCACCTCACCTTCTTCGAGCTGGAGCTTGTCGGCCTCGACGAGGGCCGCCTCAAGGAGCTCTACGAAAGCGATCCGGTCGTGGCCAAGCATCGTCCCTGGATCGAGCACGTCCGCGTATTCAAGCGGCACTTTCTCACCGAGCCCGTAGAATCCGCGCTAATGAAGCGCTCACCGTTCGACTCCAGCGCGTGGAGCGAATTCTTCGACGAAGCCGAAGCCGACCTCGTATTCCAGTTCCAGGGCGCCGGCAAGAATCTCACGGAAATGGTACACGTGCTCGCGGAATCCAAGGATTCCGACGAGCGAGCCGAGGTGCTGAAAATCATCAACGACGGGCTGAAAGGCCCGTTCGCCAAATATTCCGCGCAGACGCTCTACGTCGTGGCGGGCTCGAAAGCCGTGGAGGACAAAGAGCGCGGCTACCGGCACCCAATGGATTTTCGCAACAAGGCCAGCCGCATCCCCGATTCCGTCGTGGACGTGCTCCACAAAACGGTGACAACAATCGGCGGCCCGCTCACACGCCGCTATTACCAGCTCAAGGCGAAGCATCTCGGCCTGCCGCGCCTGCGCTGGAGCGACCGCAACGCGCCCATGCCGTTTGCGGATACTACGGTCGTGCCTTTCGAAGAAGCATCCGAAATTGTCACCGACGCTTACAGCGGTTTTAGTCCCGCCCTGGCGCGCATCGTGAAGAGCTTTTTCGCCGAGCGCCGCATCGACGCCCCGGCCACCAGGGAAAAGCGCCACGGCGCCTTCAATTCTTCGCGCGTTCTTCCGGGAGGCGTCCCGGTATCGTTCACGCTTCTCAATTATCTGGGAAGCAACCGCGACGTAATGACGCTAGCCCACGAGCTGGGCCACGGCGTTCACGGCATCCTCGCCGGCGAAGCCCAGGGACCGTTGATGTTCCACGCCCCGATCGCCTATTGCGAGACGGCTTCCGTGTTTGGGGAAATGACCACTTTCAGCTTCCTGAAGGACCGCCTCAGCCGCACCGGCGACACGAAATCGCTGCTGGCGCTGGTCATGTCCAAGATCGATAGCGCCATCAACACGGTCGTACGCCAGATCGGCTTTTCCAACTTCGAGCGCCGCCTCCACGGAATCGACAGTAGTTATACGGATTGGTCGCCGCCCGCGAAATTATCGGCCGAAAAGCTGAGCGCCATCTGGCTGAAGACCACTCAGGAACTTTACGGAGAAGAGGGTGAGGTTTTTACGTACGAGAATTCCAATCACCTGTGGGCATACATCTCGCACTTCCACAGCCCCTTTTACGTCTACGCCTACGCTTTCGGCGAGCTACTGACGCAAAGCCTTTATGCGCAGCGAGCCCGCCTCGGAGCGAAGTTCGAGCCGCTCTACCTCGACCTGCTACGCTCCGGCTCAACCAAAAACGTGGTGGAATTGCTCGCGCCGTTCGGGCTGGACCCGATGAGCGAAGCCTTCTGGGCCGATGGAATCAAAACCAGCCTGGAAACTCTGATCGAGGAAGCGGAGCAGCTTTCGCGCGCGGTGGGTGTGGCGTAGGCGCGCAGCCGCGGGAACTGTTAGGATGTCTCCATCGAGCTGCGAAGCGGATCAAGAAAATTCAACGGAGAAAATATGACGGAACCAACCAAAGAAGAGTTGCTGGCTCGCATCGCCGAGTTGGAAAAGCAGTCCGGGTCCCGGAAAAGGGGCACCCTGGAATTCAAAGTCGGCGCCAAGGGAGGCGTCAGCGTCTACGGCCTAGGCCGCTTTCCCGTCACACTGTATTACGAGCAGTGGATTCGTTTGCTGGACACGGCTGACGGCCTGCGCAGCTTCCTCGAGGAAAACAAGAGCAGCCTCAAGTTGAAGGAATCGGTGTGAGAGATGTGCGGGAGGCTGCGAACTTCGGTTGATTTAGCGAGTCAGCTGCCGCTCCAGCACGCTTCTGAAACCGGCGCTCGTCAGCTCGCTCTTCACATCGTGAGCGTACTTCGCATCGGGGTAAGGGCCCACGTCCACGCGGTACAAGCCGTCGCCTCCGCGATCGAACACAAACGCAGGGAAATTCTTCTGCTGCAATGATTTCGCGAGGGCTTCCGCGTTCTCCTGGTGGGCCATGGCTGCCACCTGTAGAACGAAGCCTTCATACTTGCCCGGCAAGTCGATGGCCCGTACCGCGCCGGACGATTCACTCACGCTCGTGATCGAACCGCTCGGCGTAAACCGCGGGGGAGATTCGATCGCCGAAATGTGGCCAACCGTTTTCGGAGCCGGGGACAGCGCTGGCAAGTAGTAGCCAATCGTAACAAAAGCGGAACACACGGCGACCAGTCCCAGCGCAACGCCCGCACTCCGATAAGATGCCAGGCGCTCCGCGAAACCCAGGTTTCCGCTTGATCCGCTCGCGTGCGAAGCAGACTCGGCGGGCTGGCAGGACTGCTCGGGCGCGCCGGATTCGCCGATTTCTTGCAGGATCCAGTTTCGGGCAGCGCCGGTCACCTCGCCCAACGAGTCCCAGACTCGCGCGCCCTGCGGGCTTTCCAGCGCGACGACGCGCGCCGACAGCCATCCCCGCAAGCGCTGCCTGCACTCTTCGGCCAGTTCGAGGAAGCGCACGCCCGTGCGATGCCGCGACTCGCACGTCCACACGACTTCGGCAGTTGCATCGATTGGCCCCCCGCCATCAGGGAGGTTGAATCCGACCGAAACCACGCTGGGGCCGCCCTCGACGACCAACCCGTCGAAGGCCATGCCGCCTTCGGAGAGATCGGACAGAAATGCCCTGCGCAATCGGTCCACTGATACCAGGAGAGCCGAGTCGGGGATAAGCCGAGGATGTAGCCGCCGGTCTTGAGTCATCGCCGCCTAGAGAGAGATCACGAGACGTGGCGATGATAGGCGGTATTCCGCGCGCCGGGTTCCCCTTTCGGCTGGCGGTTTGCCCAAACAAGCAATCTCCAGCTTGTCGCGCGCGAGCCGGCTCACTCAACGCTGGCGTTGACGGAAGCAGTTAGTGGGTGTTGCTGAGGCGGCGGAAATAGTCGGCTACGGAATCCTGGTAGCCGGGAGGCACGGGTGCGGAGTCCGTGCTGCGGATCTGGCCGGACTTGTCCTCGCCCTGCCGGCGGAGTTGCAGTTCGAGTTTGTCCACGTCGTTGAGCACCTGCCCGTGGAGTTGCTCGACCAGCGCGGGATTGCCGCGGAAGCGGCTGGGATCGAGCTGCTGCATTTCGTGGATGAGGTTATCGACCTGCCGGGCGGCCTCGGGATCGTCCTGGAGTTGCTGCCGGAGCTGGCCTAACTCCTCGACGTTCTGTTGAATGTCGCGCTGCACGTCCGCCGGATTTCCGCCTATGCCAGGCGCGGCGGTGCGGGGCAGCGGAGTGTTATTACCGGTGTCAACGTCGCCGTAAAGTCGCGCGCCGCCTCGGTCGCCTCCGCCGAAGGTCGTACCGAAGCCGCCGTTCGGGCTGTAGCCGTTCGCCATGCCGCCGGACGGATTGTCACCTCGCCCTCCTTGCGCCGATTGGCCGCTTTGGCCGGGCTGGTTGCCTTGCCCGGACTGATTGCCTTGCCCCGGCTGGCCGCCGCGCTGTCCCGGTTGGCCGTTGCGGCCACCCGGACTCATCGCCTGCAGCTGGTTGCGAAGCCGCTCGATGCGGTCAAGCGCGGTGTCGGCGCCTTGCGGCTGTCCTTCGCCAAGGGCCTGCTGCGCCTGGCGCACCTGATCGCTCAGCTTCTGCAAGCCGGAAGAAATTTGCTGCTCGGCGTCGGAACTCAGCGGATTGGTGCCGCGGCGGAGCCAGTCCGCGCTGCGCTGGATGCGATTCTCGAGGTCGTTCGAGTCGAGGTCGCCGAGCGCGTCGCGGAGCTTTTTGGCGGCGGGGCGCTGGTTGGAAGCCAGGTCGCGCTGTGCGTCGCGCAATTGCTTCTGAAGATTCGCCAGATCGTCGGCGAGCTGCTGCCGCTCTCCGGAAAGCTTCTGCGCTTCCGCGGAGTCACCTTGCTGGCCGTAGCCATAGTAAGACTGGCCGAAGCGGCCCATCAGGCCCGACGGCCCGGGCATTTTGCTCAGCTTCTCCTGCTGCGATTTTTCCTCTTCAGCGAGGCGATCGGCTTCGCGGGACATTTCATCGAGCCGGCCGCTTGCGTGCTGCTGCTGCGCGCCGCCAAGGAGGTTGGCCGCTTCGCGGAGGCGGTCGGCGGCGCGGCGCGCTTCCGCGTCGCCTTGCTGGCCTGGCGCGGCACGGCGCATGTCGTCATTAGCCTGCTTCAGACGATCGAGGGCCTGCTGGACGCGCGGATCGCCGGAACCTTGTTGCCCGGATTGCCCGCCTTGGCCCGACTGTCCGCTTTGGCCCGACTGTCCGCTTTGACCTGACTGCCCCGATTGACCGGATTGCCCTGATTGTCCTGACTGTCCTGATTGACCGCTCGAACCCTGCTGTCCGCTCTGATTGTTTTGTTGCGCGAGCTGCTCCATCTGCTTCTGTAGTTGTTCGGCGTCGCGCCGCAGCATTTCCTGCTCCCAGCGCTCCTGCAGACTCTGCGCACTGTTGTTGCGCTGCTGCGCGAGTTCCTGCTGGCGGCGGGCGAGTTCGTCCAGCTTCTGGAGCGCGTCGCTGATGTCCTTGGCGCGCTGGTCGGCGGAAGACGCGGTCTGATTCGTTTCGTACTGATTTTTTTCGGTGTCGAGTTCGAGATCGAAAAGGCTTGCCAGATCGCGGCCCGCGCTGCCCGCTCCGCCGCCACCGCCGCCGGTGGCTCCAAACGCGACCTGTATCTGCCGGAATGTAGCTTCGGCGCGCAGCAGATATTGAAGAGCCTTCTGTTCCGGCTGGATGGCGTCGTGCCATTGCTGCTGCTTCAGTTTGCCCGCCGCGGGGCCCATGGCCTGCGACGCGGCGATCATGTCATTTTCGAAACTGTTGAACTCTTCGTTCTGCTGGTTGATCTCCCGCGAGTTCAGGCGGCCCGCCAGCGAAAGGGCCTGGTCGCGCAGAGTGGATTGCACCTGCGAGAGAAACTTCGCCTGATCGGCCGCTTTCTGCTCCGTGGCTGTCTTGTCGGTCTGCTGCTTCCAGGTGGCGGCGATGATTTCCTTTTCGCGCTGGGAGATATCGTTCTGATTGCCGCCCATGCCGCCGCCCCCGCCGCCTCCTCCACCGCCCATCTGTTGTGACTGCGAGAACTCCCGCTCGAACGGATCGGCCTGGATGAAGAACATGTCCGTGCGGGATTCGGATTTATTGTCCTTCGCGGTGGCGTAAACGCTCACAAGATCGCCGGGAACCAGCTTGAAATTCTCGAGGGAAAGAACGGTCGAGCCGTCCGCCTGCTTTGCGCCTTTTTGCTTCAGCAGATCGACGGTCTTTTCCGGTCCGCCGTTCACGGAATAGTGGAGCGCGAATTCGTTGAACCCAAAATCTCCCGCGGCCTTAGCGGCCACGGTGACTTCTTCGATGGGGCTCGCGCGATAGTCCTGCCCGGGGCGATCGATGGCCACCTGCGGCGGATTCGCTTTGCTGGCCTCGATGAAGAAATCACCCGAGAGCCGCACCGGCTGTCCTTGGTCGATGGCGGCGACGTGGTATTCGCCGTCCTTGTCCATGTGAATGGTGCCTTTGTACAGATTGCCTTCGACGCTCGTCAGATGAACCTGCTTGTCGTCATCGAGCGCAAGAATTCCGTTGCTGAGCGGGCGATCCATCACGATTTCAAGGTCCGCGTCGGTGCCTTCGACGGCGCGCAGGTCGCCGCCGTGCTCATCGACCACATTCCGCAGCCCGGTCCAATTGGGATAGCGATAGGTGACGCGAATCTGCTT
>CAZRKW010000163.1:0-9293 GCA_964600355.1 uncultured Acidobacteriaceae bacterium | reverse complement strand
GCGTGACGGCGATGGCCGCTACGGCGAAGGCTTCGTTCAGCTCGTAGAGATCGACATCCTTCTCGCGGTCCCAGCCGGTTTTCTTCAGCAGCGCTTCGACGGCGTCGACCGGGGCCATCATCACCCACTTCGGGTCGACTCCGCTGACGGCCTGCGCGACGATGCGCGCCATCGGCGTTTTCCCAAGCCGCTGCGCGTTGCGTTCGCTGGTGACGACGACGGCGGCCGCGCCGTCGTTGGTGCCAGGGGCGTTGCCGGCGGTTACCGTGCCGTCTTTTTTGAAGGCCGGCTTCAGCCGGGCGAGGGCTTCGAGCGAAGTATCCTCGCGCGGAGATTCATCCGTCTTGATAGCGACCGGATCGCCTTTCTTTTGCGGAATCTCGACCGGCACGATCTGCTCGCTCGCGAAGCAGGATTTGATCGCGCGCACCGCCTTGCGATGGCTCTCGAGCGCGAACTCGTCCTGCTCCTGCCGCGAGATTTTGTATTTCTCAGCCACGAGTTCAGCGGTCATCCCCATGTGGAAGTTCTCGTAGACGTCCCACAGGCCGTCCACGATCATGGAATCGAAAATTTCCTGGTTGCCGAAGCGATAACCGGCGCGCGCGCCCTTCAGCAGGTAAGGGCAATTCGACATGGACTCCATTCCGCCCGCGACCACAATCTCCGATTCGCACAGCGTCACAGCCTGCGCGGCAAGCCCCACGGCTTTCAAGCCGGACCCGCAGACCTTGTTAATCGTCATCGCGGCGACGCGCGAAGCGAGGCCCCCTCGCAGCGCCGCCTGCCGCGCCGGGTTCTGCCCGAGCCCCGCCTGCACGACGTTGCCCATGATGGCTTCGTCCACTTGCGCAGGCTCGATCCCCGTGCGCCGCACTACCGCCGCCACTACCTTCGCGCCAAGTTCCGGCGCGCTGAGAGGCGACAGTCCTCCCATAAATTTTCCAATGGGCGTGCGAACCGCACTCAAAATGACGGGCTGCTCTGTTTCCATGACGGACTCCTTCGGCACAGCGAGGAAAATTCCCTGCTATAACGCAAGTATAGGCGGGCGCCCCAAGAGGGTCAATTTTCCTGTCGAGAAGGCGCTGAGCCATTTGCGAATCTGTAGAATGCCGCGAATACAAAATAGAATGGATGCACGATGGCGGCGGGTGTAGACTCGCGGCAGCCGGAGACACAGCTTCCGGTTCACTTCTGCGATTCAAACAAAAAGGGGATTCCGATGAAGATCAAAGCGACAGTTCTACTGGTATCGACAGCGGCGGTCCTGCTGCTGGCTGTGGGCTTCGTCAACACTGCCCGAGCCGCTGGCGATGACGCCGTGGCCGCGGTTACCAAGCTCGAACATGACGCGGTGAAGGCCGATCTGTCCGGCGACAAGGCCTTCTATGTAAAGCTTCTGGCGAGCGACTGGACGGGCGGCGACAGCGCCGGGCAATGGTTCACCAAAGAAGCGATGATGAAAATGATGGACGACGCGAAGAACAACAAGTTCAACAGCGAGAAGATCTCCGAACTCAAGGTGCGCGCGTACGGCGACACTGCCGTGGCCACTTACAAGGACACTTACGATGCGGTGGTCCAAGGCGAACACCGGAGCCGCACCGTGCTCAGCACCGACACGTTCGTGAAAATAGGCGGCGTGTGGAAGCAGGTCGCCAGCCACTCCTCGCAGGCAAAGTAACCGGCGAACCGCTGCCTCGCGTTCAACACGCAGTCATCCCGGGCGCCGACTTGTGCGCGAAGAACGGTTGTCCATCGCTTGTCTTGGAAGCGATGAATCTCTCTTAGTCTGTACCTACAACCAAGAGGGATTCTTCGCGGCGCTCAGAATGACGGCGAGGCGCTTGGTTCGGGGACGCTGTGCTCGGTTGCCGCCGCCAATCGCAAAACTTCCGCCAGGTGCAGGGCTTGGCGGCCGGTGGATTGCAGAATCTGCTCGCGGCAGCTGAACCCGTCGGAGACGATCAGCGTTTCCGACAGCGTCTGGCGAACGGCGGGAAGCAGCATGCGCTCCCCGATCGCCTGCGAAACCGCGTACTTCTCCTTCTCAAAGCCGAACGGGCCGGCCATGCCGCAGCAGCCGGAGTCGAGCGAGTGCAGCTCGACGCCCATTTTTCGCAGCAGGGATTCCTCGTCATTCATCTTCATTAGCGCTTTGTGATGGCAGTGGCCGTGGAGCAGCACTTTGCGCGAGAGGCGCGGAGGCTCGAAACCCGGCGCGTGATGCTCCAGAAATTCGCTCAGCAGGAAAACCTGATCGCGCAGGCGCGCGGCGCGCGAGTGACCGGGCAATAGGTTGCAAAGCTCGTCGCGAAACACGGACGCGCAACTCGGCTCGAGGACCACGATGGGAACGCCCGCATCGATCGGCTCGCGCAAAGTTTCCAAGATATTGATCAGATAATCCTTCGCTTCATCCAGCATGCCGAAATCGTAGAGCGGACGGCCGCAGCAGAGATGCTGGCGGGGGACGCGCACGTGGACCCCCGCGGCCTGAAGAACCTGCAACGCCGCGCGGCTCGTTTCGGGATGGAGATAGTTGTTGAAGGTGTCTGCCCACAGGATTACCTCCCCGTGCGCAGCGGGCGCTGACGGGGCTGCGCCTTGTGCTGGGTCGTCCACGCCTGGGACGCCATTCCTGCGCGCCCAGCGCTGGAACGATTGCGGCGCGAGCGACGGCATCTTGCGCTCCGGAGCGAGTGCTAGCACGTGGCGCATGAGGTGACTCAGAACCGGCGCGCGATTGGCAAAATTTGCGAGCCCCGGCGCGATGGAAGCCAGACGCAGCCATTTATCCACCATGCCGAACGCGTATGCGCGCAGCGGGCGCCAGCGGCTCTCGTAAAAATGCGCGAGGAATTCCGCCTTGTACGTCGCCATGTCCACGTTCGCAGGGCACTCGGATTTGCACGCTTTGCAGGAAAGGCACAAGTCGAGCGACTTCTTGACGTGCTCGTCGTTCCAGCCGCCGCGCGTAACTTCACCCTGGAGCATCTCAAACAGCATGCGGGCGCGCCCGCGGGTGGAATGCTCCTCCTCGAGCGTCACCATATAGCTGGGACACATGGTGCCGGCGTCCTGTTTGCGGCATGCCCCGAGCCCCAGGCAGCGGAGCGACGCTTTCGCAAACGAGCCGTCGTCCTCGGGAAACCTGAAATGCGTATGCGGATCGAGCGGCTTGTAATCCGCGCCCAGCCGCAGATTCTCGGTCGGAAGATAAGCGTCGACCACCTTGTGCGGATTCAGGCGGTTCTCAGGGTCCCACGCGGCTTTGAACTCGGCAAAAGCCTTCGTCAGTTCGGGGCCGAACATCTTTGGGAGCAGCGCGCCGCGAGATTGTCCGTCGCCATGTTCGCCGGAGAGCGAGCCGCCGTAGCTGACCACGAGATCGGCGGCGCGATCGACAAACTGGGCGTAATTGCGAATGCCCTTCTCGCTTTCGAGATCGAAGCTCACCCGCATGTGGATGCAGCCGTGGCCGAAGTGCCCGTAGAAAGCGCCTTTGTAATCGTACTCGTCCATAAGCTTGCGGATATCGCGCAGATACGCGCCCAGCTTTTCGGGCGCGACGGCTGCGTCGTCCCAACCTTCCCACTCAGCCGGGGCCCCAGGCGCGAAAGCGGCCGCGCGCGGCCCTGATTCGCGAATCTGCCAGACCGCTCCCGCTTCAGCGTTCGTGTAAGTCCGCGACGACGGCGGATGGGGAACTTTTTTCAGGCGGTCGATCAGGCGCGCGGAAAGCTGCCGGGCTTCGGTCCCGTCATCGGCGCCGAATTCGACCAGGAGGAACCCGCCGCCCTCAGGCAATAGATCGAGGTTGGGCGCGCGCCTTTTCCTGAGAGCGTCGATGATGCTTCCTTCGAAGCCTTCGAGACCGATGGGCTGGAATTCCAGAATTTCCATTACGTGATCGGCGGCTTCGAACGCGTCGCGATAGCCGAGAGCGACAAGGCTGCGGTGCTGCGGGCTGTGGATCAGCTTCACTTTGGCTTCGAGGACGATGGCGCAGGTGCCTTCGGTTCCGACCAGCGCGCGCGCCACGTGAAAGCCGCGCTCGGGGAGGAGTTCGTCGAGGTTGAACCCCGAGACACGGCGTGGGATTTGCGGGAAACGCGCGCGAATCTCCGGCGCGTATGCGTCGCGGATATTTCGCAGCTTCGAGTATATTTCGCCGCGGCGGCCGCCCGCGCGAAGGATGCCGTCGAGTTCCGCGTCGCTCGTTACGCCCACGGTCATTTGCGTCCCGTCGGAGAGCAGGATGCTCAGTTCCTCGACATTGTCGACGGTCTTGCCTCCGAGCAACGAATGCGTTCCGCAGGAATTGTTGCCGATCATTCCCCCGACGGTGCAGCGGTTGTGCGTGGAAGGGTCGGGGGCAAAAGTCAGCTGATGCTTCTCGGCGCGGTCGCGAAGCGTGTCGAGTACAACACCCGGCTGCACCCTCGCGAATTTCCGATCCGGATCGATTTCGAGGATCTGGTTCATGTACTTCGTGAAATCGAGCACTACCGCGATGTTGCAGCATTGCCCGGCCAGGCTCGTACCGGCGCCGCGCGGCAAAATAGGCGCACCGTACTTTTTGCACGCCGCAACCGCGGCAATCACATCTCCGGCATCGCGCGGTATCACCAGGCCAATCGGAACCTGGCGGTAATTGGAACCATCGGTCGCGTAGAGAGCACGGCTGCCACGATCGAACCGCACTTCCCCGCGCACAGTGCGCTTCAATTCAGCTTCGAGCTCGGAAGCCCGCGCGAATGTATCGACGGGCTTGGCGTGGGAACTCAGCGGCAATGGTGCATGCGGATGCAAAGCTTAGAGAGTGTAATCCATTTATGGAATCCGTCGAAACCTCGCGTGCAACAGTCTCATCTCATGAGCCTGGCTGCCGGTACATTTTTGCGGCTGGTGAGGCGCTAGGCTGGTAAACTTTGTAACCGTTGCACCCTCGCGGGAAGCGTAGAACTTCGGAGGCCATCAAGTGAACGAAGGGACAAAACCATTGCCGGGCGTGGAGATATTGGGCGCCCAGGATAAGCAGACGGACGAAATCCTTACGCCGGAGGCCTTAAAATTTGTCGTCGAGCTCGAGCGGCGTTTTGGTCCGCGACGCCGGGAATTGCTGGCTGCGCGAGTAGAGCGCCAGAAGAAGCTCGATGCGGGCGAACGCCCCGATTTTCTGCCGCAGACGGCTGAAATCCGCAACGGCAACTGGAGAGTGGCTCCGCTCCCGGCCGACCTGCTCGACCGCCGCGTGGAAATCACCGGCCCCGTGGACCGCAAGATGATCATCAACGCGCTGAATTCCGGCGCGAGCGTTTTCATGGCCGATTTCGAGGATTCGAACACACCCACGTGGAGCAACCTGATCGACGGCCACATCAATCTGCGCGATGCCGTGCGGCGCACGATTACGTTCACCGACCCGGCGACGAAAAAGGCTTACCAGCTGAATCCGCAGATTGCCGTTCTGCTTGTACGACCCCGCGGCTGGCACCTGCCCGAAAAGCACGTGCTCGTCGACGGACAGATGATGTCGGGGTCGCTGTTCGATTTCGGCCTGTATTTCTGGCACAACGCGAAGGAACTGCTGGCGAGGGGAACCGGCCCTTATTTTTATCTGCCGAAACTCGAGAGCCATCTCGAAGCGCGCCTGTGGAACGATGTGTTTCTCTATTCGCAGGATGCGCTCGATATCAAGTGCGGGACCATCAAGGCTACCGTCCTGGTGGAGACCGTCCTGGCGACTTTCGAAATGGACGAAATTCTCTACGAACTGCGCGAACATTCCTCGGGACTGAACTGCGGACGCTGGGATTACATTTTCAGCTTCATAAAGAAGTTCGCGAACGATCCCGCGGCCGTGCTGCCGGATCGCGGCCGCGTCACGATGACCAGCCACTTCCTGCGCTCCTACAGCAAGCTGGTGATCAAGACCTGCCACCGCCGGGAAGTGCATGCCATCGGCGGCATGTCCGCCTACATCCCGAACAAGCGGGATGCGGCCTTGAATCAGACCGCGATGGACCAGGTGCGCGCGGACAAAGAACGCGAGGCCTCCGACGGCCACGATGGCACGTGGGTGGCGCACCCCGGCCTCGTGGGCATCGCGAAAGAGATCTTCGACAAGTACATGCCGCAGCCGAATCAAATCGACCGCAAGCTCGAAGACATCCACATCACCGCCGCAGATTTGCTCGCCGTTCCCCAGGCGGAGATCACCGAAGCCGGACTGCGGCAGAATATCGCCGTGGGAATTGGGTACCTTGAATCGTGGCTGCGCGGCGTAGGCTGCGTGCCGCTATTTAATCTGATGGAGGATGCGGCGACCGCCGAAATCAGCCGCGCACAGCTCTGGCAATGGATTCACCACAAGGCGCACCTGAGCGACGGCCGCGCAATCACTCCGGAGCTGTGCCTCCAGATCATCGATGAGGAGCTAGCGAAGTTCCGGCAAGCGGTGGGAGAAGAACAGTTCCGCGCAGGGCGCTACACCGAGGCCGCCAAGCTGGTTCGCGATCTGATTCAATCTGGTAAATTTATCGAGTTCCTGACGCTGCCGGCCTACGATCAGCTGAAAGAGACCGAGCACACCTCGGCCTGAAAACAGTTCTGGAGTTTCGTGGCCGAGGCTGGTTATGATCCGGCTGCGGACGAGTTAACAGAGGATTTTCCCCATGCACACCGGGCGTCACTTTCTGCAAATACCCGGCCCCACCAACGTGCCGGATCGTGTGCTCCGGGCGATGGATCGTCCGGTAGTCGATCACCGAAGCGCCGAATTTGCGCAGATGAGCACGGAAGTCCTGGAAGGCCTCCGATCGATTTTCCAGACCCGCGGACCTGTGGTGATCTACCCTGGCTCCGGCACGGGCGCGTGGGAAGCGGCACTCGTCAATACGCTTTCTCCCGGCGATCGCGTGCTGCTCTTCGAGACGGGACACTTCTCGCAGCAGTGGCGGCAGGTTGCAGAGAAATTCGGCCTGCAGGTGGAGTATGTGCCCGGCAACTGGCGCAGGGGCGCCGACCCGGCGGAAGCAGAAGCGTGGCTCAGCGCCGATCGAAACCACGCCATAAAAGCAGTGTTGGTCGTTCACAACGAAACCTCCACCGGAGTGACCAGCCGCATCGCCGAACTCCGCGCCGCCATGAACCGGGCGCGCCATCCGGCGCTCCTGATCGTGGATACGATTTCGTCGCTGGCCTCGATCGATTATCGCCACGACGAATGGCGAGTGGACGTCACCATTGCCGGCTCGCAGAAGGGGCTCATGCTCCCTCCCGGCATAAGCTTCAATGCCCTTTCCGAAAAAGCCCTGGCCGCGAACAAGACGGCGCGGCTCCCGCGAGCGTATTGGGATTGGCAGGAGATGCTTAAGGCAAACCGCGGCGGTTTTTTCCCGTACACTCCGGCGACAAATCTCCTCTATGGATTGCAGGAAGCCCTTCACATGCTGCACGAGGAAGGCTTGCCGAATGTTTTCCAGCGTCACCAGCGCCATGCGGAAGCTACCCGAGCGGCGGTGCGTGCATGGGGGCTGGAGATCGTCTGCGAGGAACCGATGGAATATTCGAGTTCGCTTACGGCTGTGTTCATGCCAGACGGTTTCGACGCGGATCGCTTGCGGGAAATCATCCTGGAAAATTTCGATATGTCCCTGGGATCGGGGCTGTCCAAACTTGCGGGCAAAGTGTTTCGCATCGGACATCTCGGCAGTTTCAATGACCTGATGCTGGCGGGGACGCTGGGCGGCGTGGAAATGGGACTTCAACTGGCCGGCGTGCCTCACAAGACAGGGGGAATGGACGCAGCTCTTCATTCCCTGGTAGCGACGCGTCCGCTGCCGGAAGCCGCAGTTCCCATCGGATCCCAGCTCGCCTAAAACGGCGGTTTGGTGATATACCTGCAATATCTGGGGGACGGGAGCAATCGGCGGTTCACAAAAGCGGACGTGCCCGGAGGCGTGGCGTCAGCAAATGGCGACGGTTTCAAGTATCCCGTCAAGAATGGACCGATAAGCCTATTTTTTACAGCCGTTTACGGAATGCGCCGATGGCGAATATTGTGCCGGTAATTCACGAGGGCTTTTGCGCCCCGGGGGCAAGAACGTTGTCACTTGGACGAAAATTTTTCGCACTCTTGGCCATCCTGGCGCTCGCTATGCCTTTGCATGGGGTGGATCAGCCGAATGGTCCGTTGACCGACCAGGACATCCTGCAGATGGTGAAAGCCGGATTCGACGACACCACCATCCTGCGGTACATCCAGGCCAACGATGTGGATTTCGATCTCTCCGTGACCGCCGTTGTAGGCCTGAAGAATGCGGGCGTTAGCCAATCGCTTATCCAATCGATGCTTTCCATCGAAGTAGCCAAAAAGGAAATGGGTGTGGATGCCGCGCTCGCCGCCATCTCCGCCACCGCCTCTACCGGCCATGACGACGTGCATGTGTTTGCGCTGCTGAATGGAAGGCTGGTGCCGACCGAACCTGAAACCGTGAAATGGCGTTCGCCTGGCGGCTTGCGCAGCGTGGCGATGCTCGGTTTCGAGCGCGGGCCCATGGTGGGAGCGGTCAGCGGTCCGCACAGCGACCTCGTCACCACGTGGCCGCCCTTGAACATGGTGCCGCTGGACATGGCGTTTTACGTCCTTACGCCGAAGGGAAGCTCCGCCTCCGACTTCCAACTTCTGCATTTCACCGAAAAAAGCGACCGCCGCGAATTCCGGACGATCCCGAGCGACCGCGCCCACACCTGGGCCACTCCTGAAAATACCGTCGCTTTTACTCTGGAAGCTGTCGCTTCGAGGGTTTACAAGATCACGCTGCCCAACCTGAATGTGGGCGAGTACGGTCTGCTGACTCCTACGACGCGGGTTAAGGCCACTTCCGGCTCCGAGGGCCAGATCTACACATTCAGGATTGTCGAATAGCATTTAGATCGGGGCTCCGTTCGTCCCAGCCTCTTACAGTAGTACTCTCGTCACGTCGCCCTGCCCTGCTGACATTCGATAATCTTGCCGCAGTGTTTGCCGGGAACGGAGTGCTCGGATAGAATAACCGTTTTGTATAGAGGCCCAAATTGACGCCGATAATGCTCCACAACACGCTGACGAATCGCATCGAGCCCCTGCAACCGCTCCACGAGGGCGAAGTGCGTATTTATACCTGCGGGCCCACGGTATACGCCTTCGCGCACATCGGTAACTTCCGCACATTCGTATTCCAGGACGTACTGAGGCGCTTCCTGCATTCGCAGGGCTACCGCGTGCTGCAGGTCATGAACGT
>CAZRKW010000162.1:0-9313 GCA_964600355.1 uncultured Acidobacteriaceae bacterium | reverse complement strand
TCCGGATCCGAATTGCGAACGGACTTGTGCAGCGCGGAAATAAGATTGTAGTGCTCTTCGCCGCTTTTGTCGTAGGGCAGCAACTTTTTTTGAAGCACGTCCGCAAGGCGCGCTTCGGAGACGATGCGCCGTCCGTCCGCGCCCGGCTCGGTACCCAGCACGAGCGCTTCGATCGTGTTGTACGCCGAACGCGCGTCGCCATTGGCCAGGATCGCGATGCGCTCCAGAATTTCGTCGCTCGCCTCCACGTATGCTTTTCCCAGCCCGCGCTCGCTATCCTGCAGAGCCTTGCGCAGGAGCAGCACGATCTGGTCGGTCGAGAGCGCGTGCAGTACGTACACCTTCATGCGCGAGAGCAGCGGGGCGATCACCTCGAACGACGGATTTTCGGTGGTGGCGCCGATCAGCAGGATGTTTCCGGCCTCGACGTGCGGCAGGAAGGCGTCCTGCTGCGCGCGGTTGAAGCGGTGAACCTCGTCGACGAACACGATGGTGCGCAGGCCATAGCGTTTGGCGCCTTCGGCCTTGGACATCACTTCCTTGATCTCTTTGATTCCGGAGAGCACCGCGCTGAAAGGAATGAACTCCGAGCGCGTTCGCTTGGCGATGATCCGGGCGAGGGTGGTCTTCCCGCATCCGGGAGGGCCCCAGAAGAGCATCGAGCTTAGGTCGTCGCGCTCGATCTGGGTGCGCAGCGGCTTGCCGAGCCCGAGCAGAGCTTCCTGGCCGATAAACTCATCGAGCGTTTGCGGGCGCATGCGGTCCGCAAGCGGACGCCCCGTCTGAGGCGCTTCCTCCGGCTCGATGGCGCGAAACAGTCCCACTAGCCCTCTTTTTTCAGTCGCGCCGCTTCGTAGAGAAGCAGCGACGCAGCCACGGCGGCATTGAGCGATTCGACCGTCTCGCTCATCGGGATCGAGATGGTCATATCCGCGGCGTGCTTCACCTCCGCCGGGAGCCCCGCGCCTTCCGCGCCTATGAACAGCGCCGCCGGACCGCGAAGCGCGGAGCGAAGATCATCTGTGCTGCCTGCGCTGCCTTTGGCAGGCTGTGAACTCGCGGCGACAACTCTTATTTGATGCATCTTGAACTGGGCGAGCAAAATCGGCGCGGCAATTCCGCGCACGATGGGCAGCCGCAAAGCGGAGCCAGCGGACGCACGGATGGCCTTGGGAGACCACGGATCGGCCGTTCCCCGCGTGGTGACCGCGCCGGTTGCCCCGAAAGCCTCCGCCGAGCGCAGGATCGTACCGAGATTCCCGGGGTCCTGAATCCCCGCCAACACTACTATCAGCGGAGTGTCCCCTCGCAGCACATCCTCAAACCCCCAGACCGGCTGGCGGAACAGCGCCGCCACCCCCTGCGGGGTTTCCGTTCCAGCCACGCTGTCAAACATCTTGTCGCTCGTCTTAAGGATGCGGTCGCGGGAGATTCCGGCCTCGCTCTGGCTCGCCGCCCGAAGGATTTTCTCCATTTCCCGCTCACCGGTAACGCTCACGAGCAGGGCGTGAGCCTCCAATGCCGAGCGGATAGCTTCTTCGACGAGCTTGGGTCCTTCCACTCCAATCAATTCATCCCCGGAGGGTCCCGTTCCACGCAAGGCTGCCCGGAACAATTTGAGCCACTTATTGTCTTTGCTGGTAATCAGGTTCGACGGCTGCTCCTCTCCTGAGTTAGGTCCCGAGTTAGTCCCTGAGTCAGGTCGAACATAAGAAGGGGAATACGCGCGAGGCTTGGCGAATCGTTGGGCCATGCGCAAGCGTAGCAAACCGCCTATCTGCCGTAAACAACCCCGATCATATTGTCGACAGGACAACTTCTTGCGGGTTCGCCTCGCAGTGTGAGTTTATATCCCGCTTACGTCCTTTCGTTGCTGCATCTTGCACACCGCCTCGGCCTGTGATAGCTTGCCAGAGTAGACAAGGCGCAGCCCGCCGTGAGTGAACATTGCCGCTAGAAGTCCTTAAAGTTTCACCAGATGCGCCTGAGCGCAACGTAATCGACTACGCCGCAAACTTCATCAAGCGCGGACGTGTCATCGCCATTCCCACAGACACCTTTTATGGCCTTTCCACCGATCCCTTCAACCTGGCCGCCATCGAGCGCGTTTTCCAGGTAAAGGGCCGCGCGGAAAACAAAGCCCTTCCTATCCTGGTCAACTCCGTGGAGCAGGCAGTCACGCTCATGCGGGACGTCCCGGACGCTTTCCTAACCCTGGCGACGAAGTTCTGGCCGGGTCCGCTGACCCTGGTCGTCGAGGCGACGCATCGCTTGCCCTTGAAAGTCACAGGGAACAGCGGCCGTGTGGCGCTCCGATGGGCGGATTCGCGCATCGCCACGGCGCTGATTGAAGCGGTAGGGGGCCCGATCACCGGCACGAGTGCCAATTTATCGGGCCACGCGTCCTGCACCAACGCGGAGCAGATTACTCAGCAGTTGGGGAAGAGCCTTGCGCTCGTCCTCGATGCCGGGGATACCGGTGGCACGCTGGCCTCGACCATCGTTCGCATCAATGGCGACGAATGGACGATTGTCCGCGAAGGCGCTTTGCCCGATATCGAGATTCACAGCGTCTTCGAAGCCTGATTTTCGAACCAACCCTACTTCACGCGTACATAGTGCAGCTTGCCCAGAACGGCCGGGTGTCGCGCTCCGGTTGCCGAGGGCAGGTTATTGGGACGTCCATGGAACGCCTCGTAGGCCAGCACCGCGAAATCGAATGCCTCTTTTGCTTCTGCCGGCACACCGAAGCGGCTGGAGGGTATGATCTCGATCCCCGGAACCGAAGCGGCCAGCTGCGCCATCATCAGGGGATTCTTAGCGCCGCCCCCGGCGACGATCAACTCATCCACTCTGGCGCGAGGCAGAATCAACCTGCGGAAGGCGTCGGCAATCGATAGGGAAGTGAACACCGTGGCCGTGCGCACCAAATCGGCCGGCACGGCGTGATGCTTTTTGCCCCACACCATCAACTGTTCCAGATAGGCTTTGCCGAACTGCTCGCGCCCGGCCGTCTTTGGCGGGCGTTTTCGCAGGTAGGTCTCCCGCATCATCCGCGCGAGCAAGTCCTGGATCGTCCTCCCACTTAGCGCGATCCGGGCGCCGCGGTCGTACTTGGCTCGGCCATGCGTGATCCCCTGCACCAGGGCATCCACGATCATGTTTCCGGGCCCCGTGTCGAAGGCGAACACGTCCGACGGACTTGCCCCCGCGGGAATCACCGTCACATTGGCGATGCCCCCGATATTGAGCGCGACGCGGCCGCGCTGATCGTCCCGGTAGCGCAGGTAATCGACAAACGGGACGAGCGGGGCGCCGTGGCCTCCGGCCGCGATATCGGCGGTTCGAAAATTGGCGATTGTGGGCACGCCGGTGCGTTCCGCAATCACGCTGGCTTCCCCAATTTGCAGCGTAGACGCCACCCGCCACGCGCCCACCAGCCGCGCCGGGGCGCCCTGATGAAATACCGTCTGCCCGTGCGAGCCAATCAGATCGATTGTCGACATCGGGATGCCCGAAGCCTTGCACGCCGCTATTGCAGCCCTCGCGTATTCTTCTCCGAGAACGAAGTCGAGGCGGCTGATTTCGGCCGTGGTGGTGGGCGCGCCATTGGCCAGCCGAAGAATGGAATCCCGAACCAACTGGCTGAACGTAACGTGGTGATGTGCCTCGAATTTTAACTGGATCGCGGGCGGCGCGCCGGAGATACGGACGATGGCCGCGTCGATGCCATCGGCGGAAGTCCCCGACATCATTCCCAGCACCAGCATTTCCTTCGCGGGTGTATTCATGAGAGCTGTTTTTGCAGCGCTGCCAGCAGGTTGAGCGCTTCGAGTGGCGTGAGTTCGTTCAGGTCCGCCTTGCGCAAGGCCTCTAGCACGGATTCGTCGATCGCCGTAAAACTCGTCTGCTGCGCGGCCGGAGCGGCGCCGGGCGAAAGCTCCACGCTGAGTTTCTCCTCGCTCTGTTCGTGGCGGCGAAGAATCTCGCGTGCCCGCACGATCACCTCATTGGGGAGCCCGGCGAGCCGCGCCACTTCGATTCCGTAACTTTTGTCCGCGCTGCCGGGCTCGACGCGCCGCAGAAACACGATCTCATTGCCCGCCTCGTGAACCGAAACGTGTACGTTCTTGACGCCGGGCAGCAATTGTTCTAGTTCGGTGAGCTCGTGGTAGTGCGTGGCAAAAAGCGTCCTAGGGCGGGCGCCTCCGTGCAGCGATTCAACCACGGCCCAGGCGATGGAGAGCCCGTCGAAGGTAGCTGTCCCGCGGCCCACTTCATCGAGCAGCACGAGGCTGGCTGCGGTGGCGGTGTTCAGGATTGCCGCAACCTCGCTCATTTCGACCAGGAACGTGGATCTGCCGCGCGCGAGGTTGTCCGACGCCCCAATCCGCGTAAAAATGCGATCCAGCAGCGGCAGCTTTGCTTGCGCGGCGGGCACGAACGATCCCATCTGCGCGAGAATGGAAATCAGCGCGGTTTGGCGCAGGTATGTCGATTTACCGCCCATATTGGGACCGGTGATGAGCAGCAGGAACTGCGATTCGTCGTCGAGATACAGATCGTTGGGGACGAAGCGCTCGCCCCGCTCTTCGAGGAGCTTTTCGATTACGGGATGGCGGCCGCCTGCGATCAGCAGGATGCCGCGCGTTCCGACGCCGGTGTCAGTTTGGTTTTTGGGAGCGCGGCCCGTGGAGATCCCTCGGCCGATGGCCTCCTGAGTAAACGCGGGACGCGTGTAATTTCGCGTCGCAGCGATGCGGGCGAAATTCACCAGCACGTCGAGCTGGGCAATCGCGGACGCTGTCCTTCGCAATCGCGCGGCTTCGCGCGCGATCGTTTCGCGGATTTCTCCATAAAGTCGCCGCTCGATTTCAATCACGCGCTCCTCGGCCGTGAGCACCTTGCGCTCGTGCTCCTTGAGTTCCCCCGAGGTGAAGCGCTCCGCATTCACGAGCGTCTGTTTCCGCTCGTAATCGGCGGGCGCAAGATGAAGGTTGGCCTTCGATATCTCGATGTAGTAGCCAAAAACCTGGTTGTAGCGGATCTTGAGCGATCCGATGCCGGTCCGCTTGCGCTCGCGCTCTTCCATGGCGGCGATGATCTGGCGGCCCTGCTTGGTGATGTCGCGAAGTTCGTCCAGCTCGGTGTGGAAGCCGCGCCGGATCACGCCGGGTTCGTTCGGCATGGCCGGCGGGTCGTCCGCAATGGCTCGGGCGATCAGTTCCCGAACGTCTGCCAATTCGTCGAGGCTCTCGCGCAGCGCTTCCAATCGCCGCGGCACCACGGCAACGAGTGCGGCTTGGCTGGTCTCGCTCGCGGAAGCGGTCGCTCCTGCTGTCCTCACGCCATTGATCAACTCATGCAATCGCGGAATTCTGTCGAGTGACCCGCGCAAGGCCAGCAAATCCCGTGGCGTCACGGTTCCGAGCGTCACGCGGCTCGTCAGCCGCTCTAAATCGAGGATGCCCTCGAGTTCCTTGCGAAGCTCCTCCCGCGCGACGGTATGAGCCTTCAACTCCGCAACTGCTTCCAGGCGAGCTTCGATCTCGGCCAGCGAAATCTCAGGCCGCAGCACCCAGGACCGCAGCAATCGCGCTCCCATGCCGGTTGCGGTTTCGTCGATGGCGCGCAGGAGCGTGGCCGAGGCGTCGTCGCCGGTGGCCGGCTCGACAAGCTCCAGATTCCGGACGGTGACCTGATCGAGAATCATCGCGTCCTGCTGCTCGTAATAAGAGATACGGTCCAGGTGCTCGAGGCCCGCGCCGGCCGGACGCATCGACGGAACGGCAGCGGTGTCTTCCGGCGTCCGCGCGCCGATGGCCGATGTGTCGCGCAGGTAATGCACCAGAGCACCCGCCGCTGACGTGGCCAGAGCGTGTTCGCTCAGCCCGAACCCGTCGAGCCCGGCAATGCGGAACTGCTCCTTCAGAATCCGCGTGGCGTAACTGCTCTCAAAGACCCAGTCATCGAGCCGTGTTTCCACCGCGCCCAGGCCGTTGAGATCGGCGGACGCTGCCATTGGAAAGAGCGTCGCTGGCCGCGGAAGCAGAATCTCGCGCGGTCGCAGGATCCCCAGCTCATCGCGTAACCGTGCCTCGGCCTTCTCACCCGCGAACTCGGTGGCTCGAAATTCTCCAGTCGATAGGTCCACAAACGCCAGGCCGATCGCCGTCTCCGGCATCCGCCCTGCCCCGCGGCCTGTGGAGCCCGCAGTTGCACCCACCGCCGTCCGCCGCGCGACGGCCACGAGGAAATTGTTCTCTTTCGGCTCAACCAGAGAGCTGCCCGTTGCGGTTCCCGGCGTGAGGACGCGGATCACCTCCCGGCGGACCAGCTTTTTCCCCGGGCCGGGCTGCTCCATTTGTTCGCAGATGGCCACCTTGTGCCCCGCCCGGATGAGGCGCGCGATATAGTTTTCCGCCGCATGGTAGGGCACGCCGCACATGGGCACGGCCTGGCCCTTCTCCTTGTTGCGCGCGGTCAGGGTGATCTGCAAAATGCGCGACGCGACAACCGCATCGTCGTAGAAAAGCTCGTAGAAATCGCCGAGCCGGAAGAGCAGCAGCGCGGCCGGGTGCTGCTTTTTCAGCCCGGTGTACTGCTGCATTAATGGGGTAGTCGGTTCAGTCATCAGTTCGCGACAGGCGCGGCAGGTGAGTGATTATGCTGGCGCGCCGGTTTGTTGGCAACTTTCTTCGTCGCGCTCGGTATACAGCGCAAAAGTCATCGTTCGTGGGCTCCTTAATGCTGGCCGTCATCCCATTACTACTGGTGCTGGGCTATACTTCGCCGTGGCCTCTCGACGATCCAGCCGCGAAATTGAAATTAAACTGCCCTTCGCAGACCTGGCGGCGCTCATCGGGCGTCTGCGGCGCTTGCGAGCCGTGAATCTGGGCAGGGTGTTCGAGCAGAACACCCTTTACGACACTCCCGAGGCGGATCTGCGGCGGGCAGGCTGCTTGCTTCGGCTGCGGACCGAGACGCCCGCTGGATCGTCGCTCGTGCCCCCGGGAGCGCCTAGCGCAGTAGTCACCTCCAAAGCGCCACCACCCCCGTCCCAGGCGCGAGGGCGGGCAACGAGGGCTCGGTACAACGCTCGATACAAGGAGCGCCTTGAAAGGGAACTGGCAATCGCCCATCCGGATCGCTGGCCCGGTATCCTGAAGACCCTGGGTTTCCGCCCCGCCTTTCGCTACGAAAAATATCGCACCAGCCTGTGCCTCGGCCGGCTCCGTGTGGACCTCGATGAAACACCGGTCGGCGGCTTTCTCGAACTCGAAGGCGCGCCCCAGGCGATCGAAAAAACTGCACAGGCTCTCGGGTACACCCGGCGCGACTATCTTCGTGTCACCTATTGGGACCTCTATGTCGCCGATTGCAAGCGCCGAGGGCGCGCCGTCGGAAATATGGTGTTCGATACGTAAAAAAGATGTTAAACAGCACTCTTCGCTTGACAAAAAATCCGTCTGCCTTTACTAGTCAAGTCGAGGACATGCGCATCCTAATGGAAGCGTCTCCGAACTCGGAACCCGGAAGTAACAGCCCCGCCGACCACATCATCCGGCTGGGTTCGGCTGTTCTGCCGTTTGTTCTCGAGCACCACTCACGTGCGGTAGCGGACAGGGAAGCAAGGCCCGGGCTGAAATAGTCCTAAGGAGTCTTCTGTCTGCCCGCGGCCGGATTCACAGTCGGCGCGGGCTTTTTTTTTGCGATGCGGGGCCATCGCCTCGCTACCCGTCCGCGGTCCGGCTCATCAGGACAGGGAATCAGGACAAGGAGTCAGCTATGGTCCACGCCACAGAACTCATCGGCGCACAGGCATTCGATTCCGGCGGGAACCTGGTCGGCCGGGTGAAGGAGATGTTCATCGTGCCAGCCGAGCAGCCCAATCGCGTGGCGCGTCTGCTGCTTTCGCGCGGCAAGTACCGCCCCATCGTGGCTCGCTACGACCAGATTGCGTCCGTGGCCCCGGGGATTGTGCGTCTCACGACTGATGAATCGGCCCTCGAACTGTATTCGCCGAATGAAGAGTGGCTGGCGGTTCAAAAGGACCTGCTCGACCAGCAGATCATCGACACGCACGGTCGCAAAGTGGTCCGCGTAAACGACGTGGAATTGGCGGACCAGCGCACCAATGGCAACACCGAGCTTCGCGTCACCCAGGTGGATGTGGGGTTGCCGGGGGCTGTTCGGCGCATGCTCCAGGGCGTCGTGCCGCCCATGGCGATTCGCCGGATCCAGGAAAAGCTGCCCCAGCGGACGATCCGCTGGGAATTCGTCAACCTGGTCGAGCCGGACCCGCTCCGGCGCGTCAAGCTGCGGCTCTCAAGCGAGAATCTCGCCCGGCTCCATCCGGCCGACCTGGCGGATTTGATGGAGGAGTTGTCTCCCGACGAGCGCCAGTCGATCATCGGTTCACTCGACGAGGAAACCGCCGCGGAAACCATCAGCGAACTGGACAAGCGGTTGCAAACCCAGGTCGTCGAAAAGCTCGACCCGGAGCGAGCCGCTGACATCATTGAGGAAATGAGCCCGGACGCGGCCGCCGACCTGATCCAGAACCTCGCGCCGGACACTTCCCGGGAAGTGCTCGAAGAGATGGAAACGCGGGAGGCGCAGGACGTGGAGTCCCTCCTCAATTTTGCGCCGAATACGGCCGGCGGCATGATGACCACCGAAGTGGTGATCGTGGGGGAGGATGCCACGCGCGGAGAAGTTATCGACCATGTTCGCTTTCACGACATTCCGCCCGATCAGCTCGACAACATCGTCCTGATCAATCGCGAAGCCAAGCTGGCAGGCACCGTCCCAATCGCGCGCCTGGTGCTGGCCAGCTCCGATCAGCGCATGGCTGAGCTTGCATTCGAACCGCTTCTCTCGGTGACGACGGAAACAAACGACAAGGATATTTTCGAGCTGTTCGACAAGTACAATCTGCGCAGCCTGATCGTCGTAAACCGCGAGAACTGCCCCATCGGCGCCATCACCGTAGACGATGTGGTGAGCCGCATGCGCGCAAAGCTGTGACGGTGCAGAAATAGACGAACCGAATTGAGATGAATACCTGGATCACATTGACGGACACGCTGGCTGCGTGGATGGATCACGGCAGAAAGCTGAACGCGCGCTCGCGGCCTTTGCGTCGGCGCCTCGCCGTGTTTCTGGCGGTCGTAGGCCCGGGGCTCATCACTTCGAATGTGGATAACGACGCGGGCGGAATCACCACCTATACCGTTTCCGGCGCACAGTTCGGCTACACCATGCTGTGGTCGCTGATTCCCATGACCATCGCCCTCTACGTCAGCGAAGA
>CAZRKW010000161.1:0-9385 GCA_964600355.1 uncultured Acidobacteriaceae bacterium | reverse complement strand
GAATCTTTTCGACGCCGATTGGGCGACGGCTAACGATCCATGCAGAAAGGGCGAGCACTGGACGACGGGGCACAACTTGAGCGCGGGCTGGGGCTGATCGAAGCCACGTCACTCAACGTGACGTTTATGGTGGGGATCGGGCCGTTCGTGGTGATCCCGCTGATGGTGCAGGCGATGGGCGGGCCGCAGTGCCTGATTGCGTGGGTGATCGGGGCGGCGCTTGCTTTGATGGACGGGTGCGTTTGGGCGGAGCTGGGCGCGGCTATGCCGCAGGCCGGGGGAAGCTACGTTTTTCTGCGCGAGGCTTATGGGCCGGGGAAGTGGGGCCGGCTGCTCTCCTTCCTCTATATATGGCAGACGCTTTTTCAGGGGCCGCTTAGTGTGGCTTCGGGGGCGCTGGGATTCGCGGGCTATTCGAGTTACCTGATCGCGAAGTCGGCTCGCGCCACGAGCCTGTTGCAGCCGTTCGGATCGCACGCGGACAGCTTCATCGCTTCAGCGGCGGTGATCGTCGCGGTGGCGCTGCTTTATCGCCGCATCGCCACCATCGGAAAAATTTCCGTGGCGCTCTGCATCATCGTGGTGGGGACGATTCTGTGGCTGATATTTGGCGGCGTGACGCACTTCAATCCCAGCCTGGTGCTCACGTTTCCGCCGGGGGTTTGGAACTTTTCTTGGATACTGCTGGCCGGGCTGGGGCATGCGTCCGTGCAGGCCGTTTACAGTTATCTCGGCTATTACAATGTCTGCAATCTGGGCGGGGAGATGAAAGATCCGGGACGAAATATCCCTCGCGCGATCTTCATTTCCATTATCGGTATCGCCTTGCTCTATTTTGCGATGCAGACCAGCATCCTCGGCGTGGTGCCTTGGCAGGAAGCCGCTAAAACAAAGGCTGTCGTGAGCCTTTTCGTCGAAAAAGTGTACGGGAGCGGCTGGGCTACGGCGGCGACCTGGCTGATTCTGGTGACCGCTTTCGGCTCGATTTTTTCCGCCACGCTGGGATACTCGCGCATTCCGTATGCCGCGGCGCTGGACGGCAACTTCTTCTCGGTTTTCGGGCGCGTGCATCCCGTGAAGCGCTTCCCTTATATTTCCCTGCTGGCGCTGGGCGGTACGGCCATTGTTTTCTGCCTCGCTTTGAGCCTGGGGCAGGCGATTCGCGCTATCCTCGCAATGCGCTGCCTCGTCCAATTTGTGGCGCAGGCGTTCGGGTTGATTCTGCTGCACCGGCGCTGGAAAGCCGATGCGTTTCCCAACCGCTGGCCTTTTCGGATGTGGCTATATCCCGTGCCCGTCGGGATCGCGATTGCCGGCTGGCTGGCTATTTTTGTCTCGACCGGGCGCAAGCCCATGCTGGCATCGCTTGCGGCCGCAGCCGCTGGTATAGTCCTATATTTGGCGAGGGCGCGGTACCTGGGGCAATGGCCTTTTGATGCGCGCTCTGCGAAGCCCATTGTCGAGCCCGTTTAGGAATGCATCATCGAGCTATCCTGGAGCCGATTTGGAGAACGCTTGTGAGTAAATCGACGACGCAGATGAACCGATTGACGCTGCTGCCGATTCTCGCCTGCCTGGTCCTGCTCGCGGGCGTGGACGCGGCCGCGCCCACTTCTTCGTCGTCGCTGCAGGAGACCGTCGAGGCGATCCAGAAGTCGCGCGTCGCCAGCCGCATCCTCTTTATCACCGCGCATCCCGACGACGAATCCTCCGGCCTGCTGGCGTATCTCTCGCACGGGCTGGGCGCCGACGTCGCGCTGCTGACGATCACCCGGGGGCAGGGCGGCCAGAACGCCATCGGCCCCGAGCAGGACAGCCAGCTGGGGGTGATCCGCACCACCGAATTGCTCGCGGCGGACAGCCACTACGGCGTCCATCAGTTTTTTACGCGCGCGCTCGACAACGGCTTCTCGAAGAGCCCCGACCAGATGCTCAAGTACTGGGGCGATCTACCAGTCGAGGATATGGTGCGAGTGATTCGGACATATCGCCCGCAGGTGGTTATCAACGGATGGGGCGGCGAACACACCGGCCACGGCCAGCATCAAGCGAGCGGAATACTGACGCCGAAGGCGGTGGCGGCGGCGGCCGATCCCAAGGCGTTTCCGCAACAGATTGCCGAGGGATTGACGCCGTGGAAGGTGACGGCGGAGGTGCGGCTCGCGGGCCGCGTGGACCCCGGGTCGAACAAGCCTGCGGAACTGCCGGCTGGGGCTGTGCCGATGCCGCTTACCGATGTGTCGCCGGTGTGGGGCAAGAGCTATATCGAGATGGGCATGGACGGGCGGGCTGAGCACCGGTCGCAGGGAACGCCGGCGCTCTTCAGCAGCAACATTTTTAGGCGGCCGCAATATCTGGTTGGCGAGGACGAAAAGGGCGTTGTGCCGAACTCGTTCGACCCGCATGTGCTGGATGAGCCGATCATTGCGCTTTCCGACCGCTTCGCGAAATTTCGCGCGTCGCTGGAACCTGTGCTTGCCGCGGTGGATCGCGATTTGGCCGCCGCGGAGAAATCGGCGCTCAACCTGGACCGCGAGGCGGCGGCGAAGTCTCTAGCGGACGCTGGCAAGCAAGCGGCTGCGCTCGAAGGCAAACTGCCGTCGGCGAGTAGCGGGGAAGAGGCGGCTGCGGCGCGTTGGGAAATTGCGCGACTGCGCGAAAGGATCGACCGCGCGCTGGCGGCCGATGTTGCGCTGCCGCTGGGCACGCAGGCGGATCGCCACGAGCTGGTTGCGGGCGAGAAATTTTCGGTGGACGTGATTCTCGCGGGCAAGGCGGCGGTGCCGGTGACGTGGGCGCTCGACAAATCGAGCCTGGTGCTGCCGCCGGGATGGAGTGCGGCGCCTGAACCCGTGAAAGACACGGGAAAAGGTAACCGGGATAACAACAACAGCACGCCACGGTTCAGCATTGCGATTCCCGCCGATGCGAAAGTCCCGAGTGCGCCGGGCGATGCGGTGCTGCCGTTTCCTCCGCCGCTGGTGACGCTGGCGTTGCCCGTCACGGTAGCGGGCTATGAATTCGAAATCGAGCAAGGGGTGGAATCGAGCATCGCCAAGACTACGGGCATCGAGACGTATCCGCTGGAACTGGTTCCGGCGGTTACGCTCACCGTGGACCCTACGCAAATCATGGTGCCGGTGAAACGCGATACCGCGCCCGTAACGCTTTTTGCGCGGGTGCGCTATCACGGAACGAAACCCGCAAAGGTGGATGTGGGGCTCGACGCGCCGCCGGGATGGAAGGCTCCGGCGCTTCAGCCGCTGGAGTTCTCCGGCGCGGGAGATCAGTTGATTCGTTACGTGGTAGCCGCGCCGAAGGATGTTGCGCCCGGGGCTTATCCGCTGCACCCCTACGCGCGACTGGGAGACGAGACTTTCCGCGCCTCGCTCGAGCCTATTCCGACGCTGCCGACGCGCGACTGGAGCCGCTCCGACGACGCCACCGCGCACGTGCTCGACTTGAATGTGCCGGCCGGGCTGCGCGTGGGATACATCGCCGGGGACAACGACGCGCTTCCCGAGACGCTGAGACAGATCGGCATTCAGGTGGATATGCTCGACGAAGTGGCCGTGGCGTTCGGCGATTTGAGCGGCTACGACGCGATCCTCGTGGGGATTCGCGCTTACGAACTGCGCACCGACTTGGCGCGGATGAATTGGAAGCTGCTGGACTACGCGAAGAACGGCGGCACGCTGGTGGTGGAATACCAGCGCGATTTTCAGTGGAACAAGATGCTGCCCGCGCCGTTTCCGGCAAAGATGGCGGACCAGGGGCTTCGCGTGACCGATCCGAATTCGCCGGTGCGTTTTCTCGCGTCGGAAAATCCGCTGCTGAATACGCCGAACAGAATTACTGCCGCCGACTTCCAGGGTTGGATCCAGGAGCGCGGCCTCTACTTCTGGAGCACGTTCGGATCTCCCTATGAAGCGGTGCTCGGCCTCAAAGATGGCAGCGAGCCGGAAACGAATGGAAGCCTGGTGTACGCGCGGGACGGCAAGGGCGTCTACATCTACACGGGTCTGTCGTTCTTTCGCGAGCTGCCAGCCGGCGTGCCGGGAGCCTACCGGCTGTTCGTCAACCTGATCAGCCAGACTCGGCACGCGCAGGCTGAATGACGGACGGTGGGGCGTCTTCGCACGGCGCTTCCGACAACGAGATTCAGTATCCTTCCACACATCCCCCTCTCCTTCCTCGAATGGTAAAGATTCCCGGGGGATTTTTCCTCATGGGCAGCGAGAAGGGCCAGGATAACGAGCGGCCGGTTCATCGCGTCTGGCTCGATGAATTCGCGCTGGCCGAGTGCCAAGTGACCCATGCCGAATACGCGCAATTTCTTGCCGCTACGGGCCACGCGCAACCACCGCATTGGGACGATCCGGAGTTTTCGCATCCCGAGCAGCCCGTGGTCGCGGTCTCCTGGTTCGACGCTGTTGCGTACTGCGAATGGCTCAGCAGCGAGGCGGGGCGCCGCTTTCGGTTGCCCACCGAGGCTGAATGGGAGCGGGCTGCGCGCGGAGGCGTGGAACAGAATGACTATCCTTGGGGAGACAGTTCGCCGGAATCGCTGCCGAATTATTTTGCGCGATGGAAGACCGGACCCGAGCCGGTGGGCGCGGCGGAGCGAAATGCGTTCGGGCTTTGCGACATGGGAGCGAACGTTCACGAGTGGTGCGCGGACTGGTTCAGCGCGGATTACTACGCCGCGTCGCCGGATCGCAATCCACGGGGGCCCGCGCAGGGGGCACGCCGTGCGTCGCGAGGCGGCTCGTGGCGGCACTATACCAAAGTTTCGCGCTGCGCGGCACGATCGAGCATCCCGCCTGGGTTTCAATATGCCGATTATGGATTTCGCGTGGCGAGCGATTCGCAATAGGAGAGTCAGAGGAAGGTGATCGGTGGCGCGATGGGCATCTGCTACGCGGCACCGACCCTTGAAATGAAAACCTCAAGGGTGGGGCACCCGCAAAGGCACTCGTTCGCGGCAGCTCATCGGGCTTAGAGGACTTCGACTAGAACTAGCGAGACGTCGTCTACCGGGGGGCCTTCGCGCCACTCGGCTACGCGGTCGAGGATGCCCTGCTTCATTTCGTGGAACGGCAGGAGGGCTGCTTCGCGGACGAATTTCTGCACGCCGGGGACGCCCAGCATTTCGCCTTGGGCGTCGAAGACATCGGTAATGCCGTCGGTGTAGAGGACTACACGGTCTCCGGGGTGGAGGTCGGCCGAGAGGGTGCCGTCGACATCCACGGCTTCCGGTAGCGCGCCTAGCACCATGCTTCTGGATTCGAGCAGGATGGGCTCCTCGCCCGGGGTGACGATCATGGCCGGGGGATGGCCGGCTCCCGCGAAAACCATGCGGCGGCCGTCGCGCTCGATGCGGGCGGCTGCGAGCGTGAAGAAGAAGACCGAGCCGCCAATGTTCTGCATCACGAACTTGTTGAGCTGCTGCAGCATATCTCCGAGCGGCGCGCCCTTGCGCAATTGCGTCGCTGTTTCCGTGTAAATGCGGTTAGCCACGAGCGCCGAGCCGATGCCGTGCCCGGAAACGTCGCAGACCAAAAGGTTCAAGTGCTCACCATCGAGCGGGCTTACCAGGCCGAAATCGCCGCCGATGGACCGCACCGGGTGGTAGTAGGTATCCACGCGCAAGCCGCCCCACACCATCGATTTCGGCGCGAGGCTCTGCTGCACGCGGGCGGCCAGGGCGAGATCCTCGTCCATTTCTTTCTGGCGGAGTTCGAGTCGGCCGTTGGCGTCGCGCAACTGCGCTTCGGCGCTCTTCTGGTCGGAAATATCGGTGAATGTGACGATGGCAAATTCGCGGCCGTCGGGGTCTTCGAGCCTGCGGGAACTCACGATCACGGGCAACCGGCTGCCGTCTTTCAGGGGAAGGACGAATTCAAAGCGGTTGCGGCCGGTTTCCACGGAACGTTCGATCTGCTTCAGAATAAAAGCGAATTCCTCGGGCGTGTAAAAATCCGAGGCCACGTGGCCGACCAAGTCCTCCGAGGGCCTTTCGATCATTTCCACAAAGCAGGAATTGACAAAGAGGATGCGATTGCAGTCATCGGTGATGATGACGCCCTCGTTGAGCGATTCGAGCAGTCCCTCGACGGGTTCAAGCCATTCCGGACGTTCGACGCCCACCGGATTGTGTCCCTGAGTCATGGTTCCGATCTGCCGGTTCCAGGCCACCTCTTGCGCTATTCGATGCGATGCTACGGCCTTTGGGTCCATCTATAAAGCTCTATCGCACTGCAATAGTCAGGAAAACGGAAGGCGATTCTCGGGACGGCTCGTTATGGGTAGAGGGTAGGCTTGGAGGCGCATCTTACGCCGCACAGGCGAGAGTGCGTGTGCCACCCCGCATGCCATCGGGTGGATTTGCGCTCGAGAGGTTATGTAACTAAGATAGATACTGTATACAGAGGAGAATACACGTGGCGCAATTCTTGAGGACGTCGAATCCGGCTCTAAACGATCAGGTGTTCCGCGGCGAGGGCGCCGCCTTCGGCGCGGCCATGACGGTGCAGGGCACCGTCAACAAAACGGGAATTCTTTTGCTTTGCACGGTGGCTACGGCCGCCTGGGCCTGGAATATCTTTCTGCATTCGCACTCGGCCCAGGCCGTGGGGCCGCTGGCGCTGGTTGGGGTGATCGGCGGGCTGGTTTTTGCGTTTGCAACCATCTTCAAGAAGACCTGGGCGCCGGTAACCGCGCCGATCTACGCGCTGTTCGAGGGGCTGGTGCTGGGCAGCGTTTCGGCGATCCTGGAAGTGCGTTTCCCGGGGATTGCCATTCAAGCGGTGAGCCTGACGTTCGGGACCATGGTGGCGCTGCTGCTGGTCTATCGCTCCGGCCTGATTCGCGTCACTGATAACTTCCGGACGGGCATTTTCGCAGCAACCGGGGGTATTGCCATCTTCTACCTGATTGAGATGGTGCTGGGCTTCTTCGGGGTACACTTCACGGCCGTGAACGGCAACGGCGCGATTGGAATCGGATTCAGCGTGTTTGTGGTGATCATCGCCGCCCTGAACCTGGTGCTCAATTTCGATTTCATCGAAAACGGCGCGCGGGCGGGTGCTCCCAAGTACATGGAATGGTACGGGGCTTTCGGGATGATGGTCACGCTGATCTGGCTCTATTTCGAAATCCTGCAACTGCTGTCGAAGCTGCGGAGCCGCAACTAGACCCTTTCTCCCTTGTCGCCTACAACGTCCCGTAAGAATGACCGCAAGAACCGCCCGCTCGGCGCGCGATTTCGGCGCGCGCTGAGCTATGCGGCGCGGCTCCACGCTACCCAATTCCGTAAGGGAACCACACGGCCGTATCTCGCGCACCTTCTGGGTGTGACCTCGACGGTGCTCACGCATGGCGGCGACGAGGATGAGGCGATCGCGGCACTGCTGCACGATGCCGTGGAGGACCAAGGCGGGAAACGGCGGCTCAGGGAAATCCGGCGGAAGTTTGGCGAACGGGTCGCGCACATCGTCGAGGGATGCACCGACGCCGATACCGAGCCGAAACCGCCCTGGCTCGAACGAAAGAAGAAATACCTGGAGCATCTGCGCGATGCAGATTCCTCGACACGCCTGGTGTCGGCGGCGGACAAACTTTACAACGCTCGCGAGATTCTCTCCGATCTGCGAACCCATCGCGATTCGGTGTGGTCGCGCTTCAAGGGTGGTAAAGAGGGGACGCTGTGGTATTACGACGAGGTTGCGAAAATCCTTCGGGCCGGCGGTCCGAGCGAGCTCGTTGAGGAACTGGACCGCGTAGTGGCAGAGCTGCGGAGCGCGGCGCGAGAGCGGCGCTGAGCTGAGGGGCCGCATCGGATCTCTGGCCCACTGGCCTCCCGCCTGTATTCCGCGAACTACAGTAGATCGTGTAGTGCGCGACCTCATCGGTAACGTTTTCACCCCGACAAAACCAACGGCTGCGCTGTAATCCCTTCCCCTCCGCACTAACCTTATTACTTTCAGATATATAAACACCAGTCCTGCTGGCCAACCGAATGCACTACAAGCATCGAGAATACGGTGCCAGTAACGGTGGGTTGGGCATTTGAGGGAGTGCATGTGAAAAGGAAATTCGGGCAAGCAGCGGGCAGGCGCAGTCGTGCGAATTCGGAGAGCGGATACACGTTGGTCGAGTTCGTGGTGACCGCGATCATCCTGATGACCATCGCCGCCATCGGCATTTATCAACTGAGACCGACCTGGCAGGACCAACAAGCGAATGCCGGAATGGACCAGGTGAAATCGACGCTGCGGCAGGCGCGGGAGACGGCAGTCGCCCAGAGGCGGTCGATCGTCGTCAAGTTCGCAACCGCGGGTACGTCGCCCTGCACAGGAACCGGAACAAGCAACTGCGTCGAGCTGTATGAAATGGTGGTTTCGGGTACCACGCAAACGCAGGCTGCCAGCCCGTACCTCACCATAATGATCGAGAACGGCGTCTCATTCGGCACCTACACCGGCGAGACGGACACGCCGGACGCCTTCGGGATTCCCGGCAGTGGCGGTGTGATGTTCAACAGCATCTCCGGCGGGCCCTCCGGGATGATGTTTCAAAGCAACGGCTCGTTTACCGACAGCACCGGCAACCCAATCAACGGCACCGTGTTCCTGATCGCGGCGGGGGTAAACAACTCGGCCCGCGCGGTGACGGTGCTCGGCAATACGGGGCGCATACGTTCCTACAGAAATAGCACTTCGGGGTGGTTCCAATGAGAGCAAGAGGACAGAGAAACACCGCAGCGGAGCAGCGCCGGGAGACCGGCTTCACGCTCATCGAAACGATGATCGCGATCGTCGTGCTTTCGATAGGAGTCCTCGGTCTGGCGGCGATGCTGGCGGACGGGCTGGCATACATGAGCATGTCGGAATACGACTACATCGCGCAGGAAAAGGCCTCGGAGGCGATCGAATCGATCTATACCGCCCGCAACCTGGGGCAGGCGACCTGGGGCACGATCTGCAACGTGGGGTCGACGGTCTGCACAAGCGGAATATTCCTTTCGGGCGCGCAGACGCTATGCGACCCAGGGCCCGACGGAATCATCGACACAGCCGACGATTTCAGCGGCACCGCTTGCAGCGTGCAGGCGGACGCGGTTCTACTGCCTGGGGCGGGAGGCACTTACAGCAGCAGCCCGCAAAGAATACCGCTGACCACGTTCAACTTTCAGCGAACGGTCACGGTTTCCGCCGTCACCGGCAATGCCAACCTGCGGACCATTACGGTGCTCATCACCTACAAAGCGGCCCGCTTCAGCAGGTCGTACCAGATGGTTGCGACCATCTCGAATTTCTCGTAGCGAGGGGCGAATGACCGATCCAAAAACAAACCGTGAAGCGGGATTCACCCTCCTCGAGGT
>CAZRKW010000160.1:0-9404 GCA_964600355.1 uncultured Acidobacteriaceae bacterium | reverse complement strand
CTCAATGTGAACAGCAAGATCGCCGCTAGCGGGAAACTCGGGTTGGCAAGCTTCATGCTCACGCCGCCTGCTTCGATTACCACCGACGAACTGCTCGCGCTCGTGGACGGACTGAACAAGCGCGATGACGTGGATGGGATTCTGGTGCAAATGCCGCTGCCGCCGCAGGTGGACGCGAAAAGGATTCTCGACGCTGTCGATCCGGGAAAGGATGTCGACGGGTTCCATCCGATCAATGTGGGCCGGTTGGTGGCGGGGCGCCCGACTCTGGTGGCATGCACTCCGGCGGGCGTGATGGAGATTTTTCGCCGTAGCAATATTGCGCTCGAAGGGGCCAATGCCGTGGTGATGGGGCGCAGCGACATCGTGGGCAAGCCGATGGCGCTGCTTCTGCTTCATGCGAGCGCGACGGTGACGATTTGCCATTCGAAAACGCGGGACATGAAAGACGTGTCGCGGCGCGCCGACATCGTGGTGGCCGCGATGGGCCGCGCTGCCATGATTACGCCGGATTATATCCGGCCGGGAGCGACCGTGATCGATGTGGGTCAGAACGTGATTACCGACAGGGCAGAGGCGGAACGGATTTTTACCAATTTCCCGGAGAAGATTGACTCGTTTCGCGCGAAGGGATCGGTGCTTGTGGGCGATGTGCATCCCGATGTGGTGAACGTGGCGGGGGCATTTACGCCGGTGCCGGGCGGAGTTGGTCCGCTGACGATTGCCCTTCTGATGAGCAATACAGTGAAAGCGGCGCGGATGCGGCGCGGCGAGCACGTGCCCGTTGCGGCGGGAGGGCGGCTGTAATGCTGCGCGTGGGGCTTACCGGCGGGATTGCTTGCGGTAAATCGACGGTCTCGGGAATGCTGCGCGACCGGGATTGCCAAGTGCTCGCGGCCGACCCTCTTGGCCACGAACTGCTCGAACCAGGACAGGCGGCCTACGACGAAGTTTTGCGAGAGTTCGGAAAGGACATTCTGGCTCCTGGAGGCAAGGTTGATCGGAAGAAACTCGGCACGGTCGTATTTGCCGACCCAGTGAAGCGCGCCAAGCTAAATTGGATCCTGCATCCTAAAATCCTGGAAGTAATTCGTCAGTGGTTCAAGGCGCTCGACCGGCCCGGAGGCCCCGAGTTTGCGGTGCTCGAAGCGGCTCTAATTTACGAAGCAGCCGTCAACAAAGAACTCGACCGCGTGGTGGTGTGCTGGTGCACTCCGGAACAGCAAATGGAGAGGCTGGAGGCGCGAGGGCTGACCAAAGAAGAGGCGCAGCGGCGCGTCTCGGCGCAAATGCCGATCAGCGAAAAGAAGCGCCTGGCCGATGAAGTGATCGACTGCTCCGGACCGCTGGAAGACACCGAACGGCAGGTGGCGCAGTTGATCGAGAAATTGAAGGCGCCGATCGCAGCGAAGTGAAATATTCGCAGGTCCAAAAGCGTATTGATATCGAGAAGGCTCCGCCTTGTTAACAGCCGCAGTGCACCATAAAAGGGAATCCTCGTTATGCCGCGATCGCGAAACTTGAGACGTTCGATTCGCCTGCTGACCATCGGCTTGATCATCGGGCTGGCGGCATATTGGCTGGGGTCGCAGTATGGCCCGAGAAATCCCGCTTCGGTGGACGCGCTGCATCCTGCGGGAGCGGATTTGCAAGTCGCGCCGGTTGGCGGTATCAAGCTGGACCCTACCGAAGCTGAGAACGTGAAGATCTACCGGCAGTCGTCACCTGCGGTGGCCAATATAGTGACGCGCACTGTCGAATACGACTTCTTCTACAACGCTGTGCCGGTGGAGGGCGCGGGCTCTGGATTTCTGATCGATACTGCCGGTCATATTCTGACCAACAACCACGTAATCGAAGGCGCTCAGACAATCGAGGTGACCCTTGGCGACCAGTCGCGCTACAAGGCCAAGCTGATCGGGGCGGATACACGCAACGATATCGCTTTGATCCAGATCGATCCGCGCGGCCGCAAGATCACACCCCTCCCCCTGGGGGATTCACGCAATCTGCTGGTGGGACAGCGAGTGCTGGCGATCGGGAACCCCTTCGGATTTCAGAGCACGCTTACGACGGGCATCGTGAGTTCGCTCGGCCGCACGGTACAGACGAGCGATACCACCTTTATCGACGACGCAATCCAGACCGACGCGGCGATCAATCGCGGAAACTCCGGCGGCCCGCTGCTGAACTCACATGGCGAGGTGATCGGAATCAACAGCGCGATCTTTTCGCCCAGCGGAACCACTGCGGGCATCGGCTTCGCGATTCCCATCAATACCGCAAGGCGCGTCGCCGATGAGTTGATTACCAAGGGCCGCGTGCGCCGCGCCGTGCTGGGAATTCAGGGCCGCGAGATTTGGCCCGATCTGGCAGAGGCGTTGAACCTGCCCGTGCAGCACGGGCTGCTCATTGAGACGGTGATGCCGGGCGGTCCGGCCGCGCACGCCGGAATTCGCGGCGGCAACAGGTCGGTACTGGCGGGATTGCAGGAACTGCGCATCGGCGGAGATGTGCTCATCGACGTGAACGGCAAGGAAATTTCGAATCAGACGGATTTGAACCTGATGCTGAACCGCGCGCAGCCGGGGGAATCGGTGACGCTCACGATTATCCGCGACGGAAAGAAAATGAATGTGCCGGTGACACTCGGCGAGGCCTAGGCCGCACACGCAAGATGGACAAATTCAAAATTCAGGGTGGCCGCAAGCTGGAAGGGACTGTGCGAATCAGCGGGGCGAAGAACGCGGCCCTGCCGGCGATGGCTGCTGCGCTGCTCACGTCTGATACCGTCTACCTGAAGAATATCCCGCATGTGCGCGACATTATCACCATGGCCAAACTGTTGGCGCACATGCGATGCGTTGTCCAGAGTCCGGACCTGCCGCCCAGCGAATTCTCGATCCAGGCGGAAAATGTTTCGCACGCCGAAGCCCCTTACGAGCTGGTGAAAACGATGCGCGCCTCGGTGCTCACACTGGGGCCGTTGGTGGCGAGATTCGGATACGCGCGCGTCTCGCTGCCGGGCGGGTGCGCCATCGGCGCGCGGCCCATCGATCTACACATCCAGGCGCTCGAAAGGCTCGGCGCCGAAATCTCGGTGGATCACGGCTATGTGGAGGCGCGAGCCAAACGCCTGCGCGGCACGACGTTTCGCTTCCCAAAAATCACCGTTACGGGAACGGAAAACATTCTTACCGCCGCCGTGCTCGCCGACGGTGAAACCGTTCTCGAGAACTGCGCGCTAGAACCCGAAATTCCCGACCTCGCTGCGCTTCTCGTGAAGATGGGGGCGCAAATCGAGGGTGCGGGGACGCGCACGATTCGCGTGCAGGGCGTAGAAAAACTTCATGGTGCAACGCACTCGGTGATTCCGGACCGCATCGAGGCGGGTACGTTCCTTGTGGCCGGCGCCATTACCGGCGGGGACCTGCTTCTCACCGATTGCGAACCGCAGCATCTGGCGGCCGTGGTCGCCAAGCTGAAGGAGTGCGGAGTGGAGGTTCGCTGTGAGGGGAAAAGCGCGATTCGCGTGAAGGCCGCGAAAAATCTCGTTGCCGCCGACGTGACCACCGAGGAGTATCCCGGCTTCGCCACCGACATGCAGGCGCAGTTCATGGCGCTTGCGACGCAGGCCCAGGGCGTTTCGCACATTCGCGAGACGATCTTCGAGAACCGATATCTGCACGCCAGCGAAATGATGCGCCTGGGCGCGAACATCACGATCGACGGCCACGATGCCATCGTGAAGGGTCCCGCGCCACTCAGCGGCGCTCCGGTTACCGCGTCCGACCTGCGTGCCAGCGCAGGACTGGTGCTCGCGGCCCTGGTCGCCAGCAACACGACGATCATCGACCGGGTCTATCACATCGACCGGGGTTACGAGCGTATCGAGCTGAAACTTAGTGGCGTTGGTGCCCGCATCGAACGCCTCAGCGACTCGGATTAATTCTTTTTTGCACGTTGCACCGAGCCGCGTTTTCCCAAGGCTTCCGGATTCAAAGCGCCTGGCGGAATTCGCCCGTCCAAATATGCCTCGATATTCTCGACAGTCTGCCGGAAAAAAAGATCGTAGGATTGCTCGCTCACATATCCCATGTGCGGCGTCAGCACAATATTCTCCAGCGACCGCAGCGGATGATCGACGGGCAGCGGCTCCTCCTGAAAAACATCGAGAGCCGCTCCGCGAATGCGATTTTCCCGCAGAGCGTTCACGAGCGCCTGTTCGTCCAACAGGTGGCCGCGCGCCGTATTCACCAGGCATGCCGTGGGTTTCATCATCGATATGTGCCGCGCGGTGATAAGCCCCCTGGTACGCTCGGAGAGCCGCAGGTGCAGAGTGACAATGTCGCTCTGCCGCAGCAAATCGTCGAGAGGCGTATAAGTCGCGCCGGCAGCGGCGGCTTTCTGCTCCGTGAGATTTTCGCTCCATGCCAGCAAATGCATTCCCAGTTGCTTGCCGAACGCGGCGATCTGCGAGCCAATGCGTCCCAGACCGACGATACCGAGGGTTTTACCGAACAGATCGAAGCCCATTCCCGTCTGCCACAAGCCTTTGCGGATTGCGCGATCTTCTTGGGGAACTCGGTGCGCGATAGCCAGTATGAGGGCCATCGTCATCTCAATCGCGGACGGGCCGCCGCCCTCGGTTTGGGTGACAAGAACTCCGTTCGACGTGGCGTCGGCCACGTCGACCTGCCCCGAAAGGCGGCCGGTTAGGGAAAGGATCTCCAGCGTCGGAAGATGCCGAAGAAGGCTCGTGGAGAAATGCGTCCGCTCGCGAATCGCAACCAGAATTTCGAAGGGGCACAGACGCTCAACCAACTCTCGTTCGGTTTGAACAGCGTCTCGAAATCCGTGTAGTTCAATACGGCCGCGCAGCCTTTCCCAGTGAGGCTGCGACAGGCCGACACCTTGATAGTCGTCTAGAACCGCAACTTTCTTGAGCACTTGTCTACCGCATTCCGCAGCCGGTTGAAATCAACTGCGCACTTCTGCGCCAGCAATATAGTATAGAAGGCCGCTGAGCCGAAGCTTTGTCGCACCGGCAAGAAGTGCGGGAGTTCCATTACAGCTCTCATTTGAGAAAGGCGGTCCATGCCACATATCGTCGTCGAGTATTCCGGAAACATCGAGAATCAAATTGACGTTCTCAAGCTGGTCGAAGAGGTCCACCGGGCCGCTCTGCAAACTGGCGAGTTTGAAACCCCCGCCGTGCGCACGCGCGCCTCGCGCCGCGAGTACTACGCGATTGCCGACGGACACCGGGACAACGCGTTCGTCGCGGTCTGGGTCCGCATCGCTCCCGGGCGGCCGCCGGAGAGGCGCAAGCGCATCGGGCAGGAGATTTTCGCCGCCGCCTGCAAATATCTCGAAAAGCTCTATGAAACAACGCCCCTCGCCATCTCACTCGAGGTGCAGGAAATGGACAGCACGGCAGCGTTCCGGAAGCTCAATCTGTCATCGATCTTGAGTGAGCGCGCCAAGCGTTGACGCTTTGCGGCTCTGAAAACGCTTCAATGGTGCCGGCAACTCCAGTATGCCTTGCCGGGTAGTGCGCTAAGACTGCATCATTAGCGCACTACCCCTTGCCGAGGCGAGTTGTGACGCACCGCGACGTTTGCTAAGCTGAACGTCTGCCGCGGAGAGGTGTCTGAGCGGTTGAAAGAGCCCGCCTCGAAAGCGGGTAGCCTGGCAAAACCGGGCTCGTGGGTTCAAATCCCACCCTCTCCGCCAAGTTATTGTTTTATTGGGCTTTTCCTTCAAATGCTACCACGTGGTTCCATTCTGAGCTGGAATTAGCGGCGAGGTTTGCGGGAAGCCCACGCCAGCACCGCTTGGCGGTTAAAGTAGTGTTTCTTCGTGCCGCGAAATGGTGCTCGCAAGAGGTCGCCACGTTTCACCAATCCCCGTAGTTGTTTCACGCTCAATCCCAAGAGCACCGAGGCATCCCGGAAGTCTATGAGACTGCTTGTAGGGTTTACGGCCCGGCTCTCGGTGGGCAGTGTTGCCGTGAAGCTGACCCAGCCCCGCTCGACTTCGCCGCCGCTATCGGTGAACTCGCACCCCCACCCGGCTTTGTGCAGCGCATTGGACATCATCGCGATGAAAGCCACCGGCGAGGTAATCGTTGAGATTGTCATAGCGTGGAATCTGGACTCATGCGCGTGCATTGTCCACTCTTTTGTGGCCACGCTCCCGCAACGATTGCGGCAGTGATGAACAGCACAGTTTTCCGCGAGCGGAGTGCCCATCATTCCAACTGTGGAGGAAATTTCCAAATGACTGAACAGAAGATCAAAGAGCCGCCGACGACAGCGACCGACAAGCACACGAAGGAAACGGCGACCGACCAAACAAAACGCGATCATCCGCCAGAAAAGCATTGACGATGCAGGCGCACTAGCGCCTACTCGTGGAAGCCATCACATCTTGAAAATATTATGACGGTGCTGGGCAACCGGGCACCTCTTCACAGCGCGGTTGATTCGCTTCATGGCAGAGGCGAACGGGAACGGGATGAGTAACGAGACGGCGCGAAAGACAGTTCAGTCACTAGAAGCCTGCGACAGCGACAAACTGTTTCCGATCTTCTGACCGCGCCATCGGTCGGGAGTAGTACCGGCTCGACTCATCCGCCCCGCTGGGGGTTTACCTCAGCGGGGTTCCCATTTCTAAGGATGAATTGTGAGCGAGAAAAACAGCCTTCCCCTGGATCACCTCGGCAACTGGACAAAAGCCCCGACATTCTTCGTCGATGATCTGATGCGCGTTGGTCGGGGTATCCCTGCGTCATTCTGGAAATTCACCTCGGTAATGTGGCGGTTCGTCGTCGCCCCTGGTAAACCACGGGCAGACGGGAAGGGCTTCACGTATCCGTATGAATTCACCACGACGCTAGAGCAACTTCAGGAATACCACATCAACCGGGAAGCTTCGAGCAAGTGGATCGCGGCTTATTCGGTTTCGGGATTCTCTGACGTTCGCTATGGAACGCGTCATCAGTTTGAGCGAGCCGCTACCCCCACAGTCATTTCGTATCGGAAGGGCGCGACGAAAGAGGACTGGCAAGCCTTCATCGGCGCATTGAGTAACCAGTGTCGGACGGATCGCGAGAAGCATTGGACAGGCAACGATGACCGCTACCGATGGTCTCTACTCGGCAAACTGTATCAGGCTCGCCTCGACTTGGGATTGCCTGTCGAGCACACGAAGGATTGCCTAGCGCGTCTTGAATCCTACCTGACGGGCAAGCGTGTCTTAGCAGCGGATGGCGTTCGCCGTGAACAAGCGCCCCTCAACTGGATTCAACGCGACGAAGACCTTGCGCTGGGAGCGTGTGAGCCCGAGGAAATGCCCGAAAATGTGCCGCCGTTCGTCTTTCCAGTCGGACGTTAGACCTTGCTCACAGTCTAACGTTAGACCAGTTCCCGGAAGAACTGGTCGGGAAAACCGACCAGATGGTGAACAGCCGGGCGCATAACTGGTCGGGAAAACCGACCGGTTTTCTCGCAATAACTGGTCGGGAAAACCGACTACTCTTTAGAGTCTTTTCCAGTAGACTAACCAACCACCAAACAAATCTAGATGTCTTTCGACAAAATCAGCGACTAGAGTTGTTTGTTGGTTAGAAAGAAGATTTAACACCAACGGCAACGGCAAACCCAAAACCCCGACCATGAAAACACCAACAGCAAACCATCGTCGAAAGATACACCCCTGGCCGCCCACAAACCCGCCCGGCCCCGGCTTCACCGCCAACGCTTGCCGGTGAATAACTGGCGCAGTCGCTGCGCCAGTTTATCCGGCGAGCCGCGCTATAGCTGTCTGGGCTGATTCAACACAGACAGAGACGCGCTGACCGCGTAACACCTCACGCTCGTGTTGTGATGGGGAAAGCAATTTCAAATATTGCCGCAACCGGCACCACTTTGGAGCAGCCCGACGCGCCGTGGGTCTCATATCTTCAGGCCATCGGATGCGGCGACGTGGATTTCATAGCGTTATCCAGCCGCGAGCTAAAGTTTGAGGAATGGTGCGAGAAGAACGCCGCGAAGGATGGCGAGCGGCTGCGCAGGATCGCAGAGGCAACGGCGTCGATAGCAAAAGATGCGCTGCGCGTCGAACGCACAGAACTCATTCGCCGCAGAGCTGGCCGAGGTTTCCGATGAAGGTGCTTTCATTCTGGCAGGAAGTCGCGCATAGAGTGTTCCGATTTGCGAGCATCAGCGGCGACGGCGATTGTTATTTGCTGTCGAAGTGCCCCGGCAGATGGAAAATCAAGCTCTTCAAAACCGAAGCTGGCCGAGGCCGGGCTCGCGACGCATGGGAAGCCCACGGGTGCGGCTCGCGATGCAGGCGGAACCACGATACCGGGTTGCTCCGATGATTTCCTGGTGCATCGTCGGCGATGGGCGAGCGCAGGTGTCGTGTAGCCTATGCAAATATGGAGTCACGTTTGTCAAGCCCGGCACGTCCTCCGTGTTTAAGCATTGCAACGGCGAGCGCGAAGCAATCCCGGACGCGATCATCGAAAAGTTACACCAGCGCGGGCAGGTTTTGCGACAGGTCGCCGCCGCCCTCGCTGATAGCTGACCATAACCCGCTTAATAATCAGCATGTTAACGTCGCCCACACGGATGCGGGCGACGTTAAGCCAAACAAAACACGTACGATAGCCGCCCTGGCGTGGTATATAATCACCCGTGATCGATCCAAGCAAACCTCCCGACGCCGTGCTGGCCGAGAACATCCGCGCCGCCGCTTGGACCGACCCCTGTTTGCAAGTTGATTTCAGCGACTTCGAGGAGCATTATCTCGCACCGGCCCGCGCCAAGCGCGAAGCCGAAGCCGCTCGGCAGAACTTGAATCCATGCGACAATCGAACATAATCAAGCTGACTCACGGTGGCCGCCGCCCTGGTGCTGGCCGTCCTAAGAACCCGGATAGCCTACGCTCGCGGCTGGCCGAGGCCGAGGCAGAAGGAGCCGATGGTTGGTTTACCCTCTATGAAGTATGGCGAGACGAATACATTTCTAAGCACGGCCATTTTCTCGTGCGCTGGCTTCGCAGTCGTCTCCCAGCAATGGATTTGCCAACGACCGCACGAGTAAATCGGAAGTACTTTCTGGGACCTAGTCAAGCGTTGAGACTGGCGGGACTGGCGAAGGAGTTGCAACCTGAGTGCTTGGTTGCTTGGCACCGTGGCATTCTAGAAAAAGTCGTCGCCACGTACCGCATACCGCACTACACCTCGCCGCAACTTACCGAGGCAGAGAAGGAGCAATTCGGGCATCCGTTGGCCCACACTTTCACCGTAGGCACGATTACTGTTACGCAAGATTGCCCGAACATCCAGCAGGAGAAAGACACTGTTCAGGTAGTTGAACCTGGTCGCTGGAAAG
>CAZRKW010000159.1:5683-9405 GCA_964600355.1 uncultured Acidobacteriaceae bacterium | reverse complement strand
CCCGCGCCAGAACTGGTGCGCCTGCTTGATCCGCCGAATCTCCTGCCGCCGCGAAGCCTCCGATTCCGTCCCAAACTCCATAACCAGCCGCCGCAAAGCCTCCTGCAACCGCTCCGGCAACTGCTCGTTGTTCGATCCATTGTTCAATCCATAAGCCGAAACCGATCCCGCACCGCCCGAACCGGCTCCGCGATCCTTCGCGGCAGCGGAACCTGTTTCTCCCGCACCCTGCCCCACGGGCCCCTCGACCGGCACAATAGCCGGATCAGCCTTCGCCAATTTCGTGTCTTTAGCCATTCGTCTCTCGCTTGCTGAAATTTAAGTCAGTTTAGAGGTAGCTGCCGCACGGAGCAGATTTTCAGTTCTCAGCTTTTCTGGATTTAGTTTTTTCGGGATTTTGCGGGTGACCCACCCTTGCGTGTCTCAGCAAGGGTGGGTCTTGCCTTTCCGGGTGCCCGACCCTTCGGTTTTAAGGGTCGGTCTTCGCAGCAAATTACAATGCCCGTGCTGTCGGATTCATGCCCAGCACCGGCTAAATATTTGTTGGTCTATTTTGAAACAAGGAAGGAACTACGCAACCCTACTCCGCCGTAAACGAAGTCTGCCCCAGCGCAATCGCATTCGACAGCCGCGACCCGCCCGCGTCCGCCGGGAAATCAAACGTGCAATTCACGAAGCGGACATTCTCCATATCCAGCTGTCCCTTCGCGTACTTCACCCGCGTCCCCACAAACGTCACGTCGGTCCAGCGAATTCCATCGAGCGTCTGTGACGCCCCGGCGATCGTCAGCTTCTCCACCGCAACATTATCTTCCAAGGACCGCCGCGCGGGCGGCACCACAATTTCCGCCGTAGCCGCCAGCCTGGTCGCATCCAGAGTATCCCCGCCAAGCGCCCCAGGATTCAGCAAGCTGTTCGCGGACATCTCTCGCGGCCCGGCAATCGAAACGTGCCCCCGCGCCACCGGACTCTTCGCCGCCGCCGCAGCACCCACAGCCGCAGCCGTGCCTCCGCCATCCGCGTGCACCGCCGGAATCGCGTCCGGATCGCCTCCGCTCGCCGAAGCTACGGCCGCGTGCAGCGAATCGGCAGGCGCCACGTTCTGCGCCGCCCGCAGCATCGCCAGCTCGATCCGCGCCTTGGTCACATGCTCGAAAAGCCGGTCATTGGTAGGCCGCTGGCTCCAAACGCGGTCAAGCCCGGTAACAGCCATCTGAAAGAACGAATTATCGGAGTGCTGCGATTTCAGCCGCGCCGCCGTCAGGATCCCCGCCGCCCGGTCCACGGCAATCTCCGCCTCCGACACCTGCCCGGAGCCCACCTGGCTAGCGGAAGTCTCCAGCGAGTCCATCACGTCCTGCTGCCACGGAGCCAGCACCTGCCCGCGAAGCATCGACATCGCCGCCTCGCCAACAGAATTTCCGTTGGCGACAGACGTATTCAGATTCTGCCGGACTTCCCAAGCCCCAAAGCCAGTAACCGCAGCCGCGAGCGTCAGACTAATCACCCACGTCCACGCGCGCGCCACCGCATTGCTCTTCTTGCGCCGTTTCCAGCGCCGCGTCCGCGAACTAGGTGTCCATTCCGTCCAGGCCTGCAAGGTGGGGAGTCCTCACCCCTGATTTTAGATCAAAATCCCGCCCCCCGCGCGAAGTTCGCCACCCGATGTGCTTCAAAAGCCGCTCTCCGGCCGTCACTGGCACAAGCACTCTCGCCTGTGTGCGTTTCTTGCTCCTGAGGGTGCCCCATCCTTGCGCTCCCCAGCGAAGGTGGGTCTTGATGTAGCCTTTGCGGGTGCCCGAACCTTTGGTTTGCAAAGGTCGGCCTTCTGCCTTTGTCGTTCCCGCCTTTTCCTTTCGTGTCATCCTGAGCCTATACGCGCGAAGCGCGGACGGGTGAGGGACCTGCTTCTTCCTTCGCAGTTGCCCCGCAGTTGCAGTTGCGTGTGCAGTTGCCGGACCCTTCGGTTTGCCAGGGTCGGCCTTCTGCCTTAGTCGTTCCCGCCTTTTCTTTTCGTGTCATCCTGAGCCTATACGCGCGAAGCGCGGACGGGTGAGGGACCTGCTTCTTCCTTCGCAGTTGCCCCGCAGTTGCAGTTGCGTGTGCAGTTGCCGGACCCTTCGGTTTGCCAGGGTCGGCCTTCTGCCTTAGTCGTTCCCGCCTTTTCTTTTCGTTGTCATCCTGAGCCCATACGCGCAAAGCGCGGATGGGTGAGGGACCTGCTTCTTCCTTCGCAGTTGCCCCGCAGTTGCAGTTGCCCGACCCTTCGGTTTGCAAGGGCCGGTCTTGCCTCTGCCATGGGTTAGCTCTTGCGGGAACTTGACCCACAAGGGTCCGCCTCTCCTCAGTTCCTAAGCCCGAATTCGAGCGATCCCCAACCCGTTGGCCCCGGCGTCGACCTCCCCACGCTTTTCTTTCTTCCGCGCCGATTCAAACTCAAGCGCCCGGTGAATCTGCTGCCACGACCGTCTACGCATCGGCGACGCCGCCTGCCCCCGGCCCTCTCTCGTTTCGCTTTTCACCGTCATCCCAAGCGAGCCCAGCGACGAGGCCTCCCTCTCGCCAGTCTCATCCGCTTTTGTCACGGCCGCGGCATCCGTATTCCTCCCGGCCACACGCGCAACATCCACAACTATCGGCGGCACCCCCGCAATCCCGAGGATCGAATTCAGCAGCGCCCGATTCTCCGCCCGCAGGCGCCCCACCTCCGCCTCCAACCCCCGCGTATACCGAGTAGCCGTAACCCTCCGCCAAATCTCTATCATTCTCATCGTAACTCCTTCATCAACGCCGCCGATGCCGAAACGACACCGGCTGCACCCGCCGCGTCTCTTCGATCTGCGCCTTCCGCGCCTGAATCGCCCGAATCGTCGGATCAGCCGACACCGCCCGCGCCGCCAGCCTCTGCTCGAGCGGCATCCGCCCCTGCCGGCCGCGCCCCACGCCGTAGCGCGACTTCAGCCCATACCGCGCCGCATCTGCCGCGTCGTCGCCATCCATCTTCTCGACGTCCTCAATCCGCACCGCATCGCGCACCAGGTTCGGAATCCCGCGAATCAGCTCGATGCAATTCTCCGTCAGTAGCCACTCCCCCGGGTCAAGCATTTGATACATCAGCATCCACCCACCCACGCGATCGTCATCAGCCGGCACAGGACGCGGCAACCCCGCCGCCGCAAACACATCCCCCATCTGCTCCGCAATCGACGCCTCATCCGTCCGCCGAGCGAACGCATCCGGCGAAAGATAAATCGCGTCAATCTTTTCCCGCTCGCCAAAGCCGCGCCGTGGATCTTCGCCGTCGACGCCATTTCGGTTTTGGTAGTCATGCTGAGCGCAGCTAAGCATCTCTCTTCGATCGCGCCACCCATCACCGCAGCCAAATCCGACACCCGCATCCCCACTCGCACCGTCGCTGCCAGCAGCCACACACCGAGCCACAATCTCCCGCGCCAATTCCCGAGGTGGTGTCCGACGCGTCAAATACTCGCGATAAGTAACCACTCCCTTGCGCTGCGCATCGTCCTCACCGCAGCTCCCCACGCGCAGTTGCCCTTGCGTGGCAGTCGCTCTTGCCCTGGTTTTCGGCAGTCATCCTGGGCAGAGCGAAGGATCCCTCTTCCAGCGTAACGCTCGCCCCCGCCCCCCCCCGGCCCCCCCACCCCCCCGGCCAAGCCCATAACCCCCCCCCCAGACAAGAAAAAACACGGACCCCAAAAACA
>CAZRKW010000159.1:2748-5673 GCA_964600355.1 uncultured Acidobacteriaceae bacterium | reverse complement strand
TCCCACTGCCCCTGCGCATGCCAGTAAACCGCCGCCGGATGCTCGAATCCCCAGTCCACCGAAATCCACCGCGGCCACCAAGGCTTCCAGTCGATCTCCTCCGCCCGCACCACATGCCGCGAGCAGTCGAAGCGGTCAAAATACTGCCCCGCAAACACATCCCAGTCGCCATCAAGAAAAGCCCGTTTCAAATGCGAAGGAAGCGCCCGCAGCGTCTTCAAATACTGCTCATCGCCCGCATAAATCGGATTGTCCGCCACGCGCGCCGGAATAAAATCGTAGTCCGCCGCGTCATACTCCTCGGGATGCTCCATCCCCGGCGCCGGCTCGCGATCGATCCACAGCGCCTTCACCCAAGCATGCCCGATGTTCCCCGGATTCGTCGCCCCCGCCATGCACGGAAAGGCCCCCGCCGCAGGACACCGGTTCCGGCTAGTCAAAAACTGCCATTGCCGCAAAGTGAAAAGCGTAAGCTCATCGATCCCGATAAAAAGAAACTCCGCGCCCTGGTACTGATAAACGTCGCTCTCCCGCGCGCAATAACCGAACCGCGTAGTCGACCCGTTACGCCAAGTCACCACATGCTTCGACTCCTGAAAACTCTCATACAGTTCCCGCGGCACATCCCGCTTGAAATAAAGCAGCAAGGATTGCTCAAGCTCCGGAAACGTCCGCCGCAACAACAGCGTGTTAGCCCCCGGATGCTCATGCGCCTGCAGAATCGCCTCCATCAGCAGCGCCTTCGACTTCCCCGGCCCAGCCGCCCCGCCAAACAACCGGTACTTAGCCCCCGACCCATGAAAAAGCCTCTGCTTGGGAAACGGTTCATACCCCAGCGCAAGCGTAACACCCCCCGCGGATTCCTCCGCGACCCACCGCTCCATCCCCGATGTAACCCAAGCCCCCAAAGTAGCCCCTAAGCCGAAGCCGTCGATTTAGCTTTAGATTTAGCTTTAGATTTGGCTTTAGTTTTACCCTTAACTTTCGCTCTCGCTTTTGTTCTTGCCGTAAGTTTTTCGGCGGCGCACTCGCTTTGCTTTTGTTTTTGGCTTTTGTTTTTGGCTTTTGTTTTCGCCGTAAGTTTTTTGCCGCTACGTTTTTGCTTTTGGTCGTCATCCTGAGCGCAGCGAAGGATCTCTCCTGCCTTTGCCTTTTCGGGTGCCCGACCCTTCGTCTCTAAGGGTCGGTCTTCGGCGTTTCTCGGGTTTTCTGTTGACCGTGCCTTTGCCCTCGCCTCTCGACCGCAGCGAGGGATCTCTCCTGCTTTGGTTTTTGCCTTCCGTGTTCCCTACCCTTGTGCTATTCAAGGGTGCGTCTTCGCAGTCGCCGGTCCGAGTTTTTTCTTCGCTTTGCTCCTCGCGATCCGTTTCTAGCTTTTTGCTTCCAGCTTTTCGCTTTTAGTTCTCATCCCGAGCGCAGCGAAGGATCCCTCTTGATTTGGCAGTTGCCTGCGTGGGTGCCCCACCCTTTATAGTGTAAGGGTGGGTCTTCTGTTTCTCTTTACCCAGCCCCGCCAGGGGCGGAACAGTGTAGCCCACCGCGACAGCGGTGGGAGGCCGGTATTAAATTAGGTGAAGCCCCGGAGGGGCGGCACGATCCGTTTCGCCCCATCCACGCGCAAACGAGCGCAATGCGGACGAGCGCAGCGCAGGATCTCTCTTGCCTCTGCCTTTCCGGGTGCCCAACCCTCAGCCTCTAAGGGTTGGTCTTCGCCGTTTCTCGGGTTTTCTGTTGACTGTGCCGTTGCCTTTGCCTCTCGCTGTCATCCCGAGCGCAGCGAGGGATCTGCTTCTTCTTCGCTTGAGTCGTTCGCTCCGCCCCGCACCTAAGCCAGAGCCTGAATCTTCTGCCCAACGTAAAACGCCGCCACGCCTCCAACAAACGCCACCCCGATCGCCAAATGGTGCAGACTCAAAATTCCCCCCAGCGCAAACGCCGCCACCCCGCCCAACTGCACAAAATACCCAACCGTCTTCTTGTTAGCCGCCATAATTCCTCCTGTTGTCTTTAACGTCTCACAAAATTTTTACCGCATGCCCCGGTGTATCATGTGGACTCGCACCAATTGGACCTGACCAATGCCGCGCCCGCCAAAAACAATCGCAGCACGAGCCGCCGTCGCCGCAACGCTGCCGTTGCTCGCTCTTCTACTCTGCGCCGCCTCCGCCAACGCGCAAGCAAAGCCAGCAACCGCACCCGCTCCAGCAGCCGCACCCAAAGGCATCTGCACCGGCGAAATCCCCTTCGGAGTAAAGGTAGTTCGCCTCCCCGACGCCGAGCAGAAAAAAGTCCTAATATCCGATTTCAGCGTCTCCCCCAACAAAGACGCCATGACCTACGACCTCGCCATGCGCGTCAAGAACGGCAGCACCACCTGGTGCCTAACGTCCCTGGCCATCACCTACGTCCTAGGCGACGCCCGCGGCCAGGAGTGGACCGCCAATGAGTACCCCGCCGTAATGGCCTTCACCACGCAAGCGCCCTCAACGGGCGACAAACCCAAACCAGAAGACAAAGCCAAATCCGATAAAGCCAAAGCGGTACCGCACCCAGTAGGCATGCCCCCAGGCCACGAAGAAAAGCGCACCGTCTTCGATCTCTACAACTATATCCAGCCCCGCCCCACCGGCTTCTTCGACGGCTTCCATCTAATCTCCGCCGAAATAAAATCCTGCATGGGCTACCCGCTAACGAAATCCCCGTAAAGGGGTTTCCCCGGGACCGCCAATCTCCCGATTGGCGCTTTTGAATTGCCTTTGGTAACCAAATCCCCCGATTCGGGGGTTGCAAGGTTTTCCCACCCAATCCCAATCCCCCAAAAATATTTTGCGTTCCGCGAAGGTCAGTGTAACTTTCGGTTTCGCGCAGGAAGGCCAGCGGACAACGGAGAAAACCACCATGTGCTTCTCAGCAGCAGCAAACTTC
>CAZRKW010000159.1:0-2648 GCA_964600355.1 uncultured Acidobacteriaceae bacterium | reverse complement strand
CCCCCACCCCAAACATTACAAAACAATTACAAAGCCCCAGCCCACCCTCTGCTACGTTGTAACGTCAAATCCAATCAGGACAACCCATCATGCAACCCAACAGTCTGAAGAAGCAGCAGGCCTGTGCAGACGGCATCAACTGGCTAACCGCCTCCGTAATGATCCTCTTTCACATCGGCGCAATCGCCGCCCTGTTCTTCTTCACCTGGAAAGCCTTTTTCCTGTCACTTTTCCTGTGGTGGATCTCCGGCAGCCTAGGAATCGGCATGGGCTACCACCGCCTGCTCACGCATCGCGGCTACAAAACTCCCAAGTGGGTGGAATATCTCCTAACCGTTTGCGCCACCCTGACCCTAGAAGGCGGCCCCATCTTCTGGGTAGCCACGCACCGCATCCATCACCGCTTCTCCGACCACGAAGGCGACCCCCACTCTCCGCAGGACGGCAAGTGGTGGGCGCACATGGGCTGGATCATGATGGGCAAGTCGCTCCACCACGACACCACCACCCTCTCGCGCTACGTCCCCGACCTGAACAACGACAAAGTTCACGTCTGGCTAACCAAATATCATTACGTCCCGGTGACCGCGCTAGGAGTAATTGTGTTGGCCATAGGCGGCCTACCCTTCCTACTGTGGGGAATTTTCCTGCGCACCGTTTTCGGACTCCACGCCACCTGGCTAGTAAACTCCGCCACGCACTCCTGGGGCTCGCGCCGCTTCGTAACCCGCGACCATTCGACGAACAGCTGGTGGGTAGCGCTGCTGACCTGGGGCGAAGGCTGGCACAACAATCACCACGCCCACCCGGTCTCAGCCCGCCACGGCCTGAAATGGTACGAAATCGACTTCAACTGGTACGGCATCTGGACCCTGAAAAAACTAGGCCTGGCCCGCCAAATCCGAGTAGCCAAAGTATCCCAACCAGTCCCGGAACCCGCATCCATTGAGGATGTCGCGCCCGACTCCGGAATGTTGGGAGCGCTCCCAGTTCCAGCCACCGCCCCCACGCCAAGCACGTAATCGATCCGCATACGAAGCAAAGCCACTCCGCGTTGTGGCGCTAGTACCCCCTGCCTGTGCCCTCTTAGCCGTAGCCGTTGCGGTGCCTTTGCTGTTGCTGTTGCCGTTGGGGTGCCGTTGCTGTTGCAGTTGCCTTTGCGGGTGCCCGACCCTTCGCTGTCAAGGGTCGGTCTTCTGCCTTTGTCGCTGCCGCCTTTTCTTTTAGCTGTCATCCCTCACCCATACGCGCAAAGCGCGCATGGGTGAGGGACCTGCTTCTTCCTTCGCAGTTGCCGCCGCAGTTGCAGTTGCGGGTGCCGCTGTTGTTGCTGTTGCCGTTGGGGTGCCGTTGCTGTTGCCTTTGCGGGTGCCCCACCCTTTGTCGTGTAAGGGTGGGTCTTCTGCCTGCGTTGGCGCCGCCTTCTCTTTTCACTGCCATCCTGAGCCCATACGCGCAAAGCGCGGATGGGTGAGGGACCTGCTTCTTCCTTAGCAGTTGCCGCAGCAGTTGCCCGGCCCTTCGCTCTCATTCTCTCCGCCAAGCGCACAGCCACTCCCGGCTACCCGCATAAGCAGAAGTGCCGGTGTCACACTCGCGTTTCCAACGCCGGTTACCTCACAGGCCAAGCCGCCGCTAAATTCACGCCCACCCGCAATTGACAGTGCTACGATGTTCCGGTAACCCTTCGACGGATACGCAAGGAGTAACAACATGACAACCTGGCAATCAAAGCTTTTCGCAATCTTCCTCGGACTCGCAATGCTCTCCATCCTAGCCTCACCAGCCAGCGCAAGACACCGGCATCGCCACCACCACGGCCACCGCGGCACCCATCACGCATCACAAAGCCGCTAGGAGCCACCGCCATCTCATAAATGGAAGTCGTCAGGGCACGGCTTTCAGCCGTGCCATAAAACCCGGCGCAAAGCGCCCACCGCTCGCGGCGCCTTTCCCGCGAGCCGGGATCCTCAATCTCCTTTGCCTCCTCAACCTCATCTACTTCCCGCACGCAGCAGCACCCGAGTCCCGCCGCTCACTCGCTTTGCTCAACAGGCTGCGTCGCATCTCTCTGCAAATCCCGTACCGGCCGCGGAACGTTGTGATATAGGTTCACCACGGCAGGCGCCTCGCTCGCGCCGCCAACCGACTTCGGCGGCTCCAGGATGCGGCTGCACTCCTTCAGCACGTCCACCAGCATCTTCTGCGTGCCGTCTGTACCCCCGGACCCGTCCCGCAGCTTTTCCACCACCACATAATTCTGCGCCACGGTCAACTCATCGAGTCCCGACGATCGCAAAGCCTCCGCCAGCCGCACCCTCTTGACCGGCCTCCCCGGAATCGCCGCGGCAGCCGGCGAATCCGTGTGAACCCCAGCCGAAGCGATCGGCAAAGAGGGCGGCGGAACAGTCGGCAGAGTCACACGCGAAGCAGTCCGTAAATGGGAGCGTGGCTCCGTTCGCAAAGCCCCAGGCGAAACGCCCGGCAAACAAGCGGGCGCAGCGTCCTTCTTATCCGCAAACTTCTGCGTCCGTCGCGTCGCCCCTGCCTCGCGCAACTCCCGAGTTGCCACCCGGGGCGGTTTCTCCGCGGATTTCGCCAGTCGCGCAAATGTATCGCCGCCGCGCAGCGCTACGGCCCCCGGCTCG
>CAZRKW010000158.1:0-9476 GCA_964600355.1 uncultured Acidobacteriaceae bacterium | reverse complement strand
CCTTTAGGTAAAAACAAAACCACCTTGACTGTTACCGGCCTTCTCATGGAAGGAGTTGCCAATTTAGGTGACATTAATTTTATAGTCGAGGCGAACCGCTGAACTCTTTCTTTTTGCGACGAAAATTAGCCGCCAACTTCTTGTAGGATTCATCAGACAGAGAATGGCGCAACAACGGTTCACAAGCGTCAAAGGTCTCTAATGAAACCCATCGATACATGTCATCTGCAATTCGCTGATCGCGAGGGAGGTCCTCAATAAAAGCAAAAGCCGCCGCGCTTGAGGGATCTGTTTTCGCGTCTCCCGTGTCAGGCTGTGCGAGACACCAAGCCGCATATTCGTATAAACGCCCAATCCACTGTTCATCTAGGGGCTGTTTGTCATACGCTCTCACGAGTTTATAATAAAGCTCAATCCACAAGTCCATCGGCACTGTTTGCTCTTTTATCAAGTCGCGCAGCTCGGGAAAATATTCGCACGCTTTATCTCGCCAGGCTTCCATGCGGTTCTCGGCCTCTTTCAGAATTATAGGGAGACGGCAAAGCGTCAACAATCGCGTCGTTTTGCCAACACTACCTCCTGGTTAACGCGGTTACCGTCCATGTGGAGTACTAGACCGAATCAGGAGTCAACCGATTTTCGGCAAAACCGTTGGCGCATGCGGGATGATTCCATCGGGTTCAGTTCTTTGAGTTCGGAAAATAACCGTTCGTAAACCGCTCGGGTACGGGCCACGATTCCCCAATACTCGTTATGGCTTACATGGGCAAAGAAATCGCTGTTGGAACAGGAAACAACATAGGCATCCCAGCCGTAGACGAAGCAGGGCACCAGGAAAGCGTTCAAATCAACAATCTCATCGCTTCTGAAGAAGTGTCCACTTGCGTTTTCCAATGATCGATTCTCGCCGTAGCCCTGTCGCATTTTCTCGACTATTCTCCATCCCGCTTTCACCAATTGAGGGCTGCCGATCGTTGAATTTGTAATCCACAGGAGAGCACCATCGAACAAAGATTCCTCGGCAACCCCTAGCATCGCGGCAACGCGTGTGAAATAAGTTGCTCTCAGAAGGGTTTCTGGAAACTTAAATTCGATGCAGTTCGCGTCCGAGTCCGCGTAATACAGAGTCGTTCCGTCTGCTTTTATGCCGTGGTTCCATTCAATGTCCGTCAGCCACTTCACAACTTCCGAATCGGTAACGACTTGCATATTTCCCCTATCAGACTGACTCCGCGCCGAAAAAGAACGTTCGCAATTTCATCTGTGATTGTATGGTGAGACACCGCCCAAAGTGACTTGACGATTGACCGCGAGTGATGTTTCCAGCAACGGTCATCGGTCAACGCCTGGTTAACGCCGTTACCGTCTATATACCAGGCCAGTACTTCCAATTTCGGTGTTTCCGATTCCTTTGACCAACTGGGTGATTCGTGCATACTGTCGGCCATGAAAGGTCGCTGATAGAGATTGCGGATGACTCTCCCGTGGAGATTAGTTCTTTCGGCTCTTTTAGGACTGGGGCTGCCTTGGATCCTGGCTTTTGGATTCCAGGTATGCTTCTAGCTGCTATCCCATTCCCAGAAGGAATACATTCCGGCCACGCTGATCTTTACTTTGTATTCGCCATGGCAATCGATTTCTTCCTGTACGCAGGCGTCGCTTATTGGCTGCTGAATATTTTCTTTCCCAGGAATGTGAAGGCCGAGCAAATGTTAAGTTGACGCCCTACTCAACGCATTTCTTGTTTCAACTCCGGACGGCTTCGTTCTAACGCCGTTACCGGACAAGTACCGGCCCAGTACTGCGCTTTGAAACTGTATCCAGCGTGGGATCGCCCGGCGCTTCGGTGTGAATGTCTCTCAGAGCGGTTCTGCGGGGCCTAGCCTTCACTTACGCGGGATACGGAAGCAGCGATCTGCAAACGGCCACGATGGGCGGCGCGGCGGATCATCTGGCGGAGTGAAGCTCGGGCGGTATTGCTCCGCCCGTCTGCTCCCGGAAGCGAGTCACCAACGCTTCCTGCTCCGCTGCGCTCACGGTCGAAGACCGCTGCACAACAGAATATCGAAATAGCATCGGAAGCGCCGGTGCAAGGCGGCGCTCCCGGTGGGCGGGGTCACATCCCCATGTTTCCCCTATCGGGGCCACACCTAGCCCCTGCGCTGCTCAGCTCACCCGGAGGCTGCTGGCAGAATCTCGGTAACTAATTTCCATTTTCCCGGTCTTCGGGTTCCATGAGACATCGGCGACTGTGGCCAGGGCTTGCAATAATCGCTCTTCACGCTCGGCAACGTAGGCGTCAGGCGTCATTTTGTGGTGCAGCGCGGCGGCGCGGCGAAGCCGTGCCTGTAGGTCTTCCGTGTCCTGTCGATACGCACGTTTGTTACTCAGCATCGGCGTGCTTCCGTATCAGAACCAAGCGGCCAGTCTCGCTGTCGAATTCGACATCGACAGCCGGGCCGAATTCCTTGCGGTCGGCTGCGTCCTGCCAAAACGCTTCGATACCGCTGCTCGCTGTCGGCGTCAGTTTGTTGACATCGCCTCTCATTTTGACCACCCCTGTGGAGTACGCTTGCGTAAAAGGTTATGCCGCATCGCAGCGATTCTTGCGGTCGGGCCACGTACGCCGAGCCGCTCGCCAATGTCATCCCACGTGAAACAACCGTCCTTCGATAGGCGGCGGAGTTCCGCCAAACGTTCAGGCGTCCAGCCGCTGCCGGTCACGTCAATCTTGTGACGCTTCGCTTGTCGCATTACCGTCGCATGGGACGCCACGCCCATCTGAGAAGCGATTTCGCGCCACGTATACCCGCTCTGACACAATGCGGTGAGCTTTTCGACGCGCTCCGTAGACCATCGATCACGCCGGGTGCGCTGCGCCGGTGCACGCCGTCTGCTCCGCGTTATGCCCAGCCGCTTTCTGCGCGGCAAGCTCGGTGCAACCATTTCCACATATTCACCACTGGGCAAAGCGATCAGCTGCCGGATGCCGTTAATCCGCTCCCACGTGATGCGGGCGCGGCGACACAACTGGCGAACCGCGAGAGGTTTTATGCCGGGTAAGTCGATGCAAGTCTGTACGGAAGTCCAGCGGAGGAAAAAATATCTGTACAGAATCGCGTTCACCACGGCGACGATGCGCGGCAATATCAAAATCCGTGTGTCTAAATTTTGAATCTGAATTTCGAGCCGTCGCAGTTGGTCTTTTGTTGCGCCCGCGTTCCGAGCCTCATCGTGACGCGCCAGCAGCCTGTCGAGGGCCTCGCGGTGCGCGGGCAGCCGGGCAGCCGCCACGCGGTTGATCTCCGCGATCCGCTCGTCAATCGGTCGGCTTTCGTCAAAGGGCCGGTAGTGGTGCGAAATGTACAAACCTTGCTCACAAACCGCGAGGACAAGGCGACGAAGCTTCGACAGGTCGGACGCAAAATCCGGGTCGGGAAGCCGCCGAAGAGTTTTCCGCTCACGTTTGTCGATCCGCATGCGCCCAAAATCGGCAAACGAAATCCCGGTGTCTCTGCTGACGGCGCGGGCGCGTTTCCCCTCGAAGGCAAACCGGTCAAAACTGGGAACGCTCCAACCGGGCGCAACGGCTGCTGCTGCTGCTGTGTGCATGAAATCTCCGGTAGTTGTGACGGGAGTAGAAAGAAAACGCCTCGGAGAATCGCTTCCCCGAGGCGGTCGAAGTCCCTAGCTTGAAACGTTCTGCAAAGCCCATGCCGGGCTTTTCAGGTAATTATCTGTATACATCAGGCAACCGCCTTCGCGGCAAAACAGCCGGATTGCGTATTTCCCTGCCTCGACTAGGCCGGGTGCCTCGGTGTAGCGTTTGAGGTACCACGTTCCAGGGCAAACGCGAGTCAGCCAGTACGACAAATCAGCTGCGATCAGCGGGTACTTGTTGAGCCCGATGCTATCGACGTTTTCGTCGATGAGCACTTTTTTGCCGAGCAACATCAGGCGTCCATTCTGCACGTCCAGGATCGGTTTTCCATTCTTGTCCAGTAGTGAACTGATGGCGTACAGCGTCGATGAATTGCAAATGAAAGCAAACTTCGGCGAAGCCCGATAAGGTGCTGGCAAGCTGAAGAACAAATTCGCAATATCGACCGTGCCGATGCTGTTGGAAGGCAGGTTCGCTCCGCCCGTATTTCCAGACGAGCCCACGGCCAGCACTGTGCTACCCAGCGTGATGATTGAAGGCACGAGCCCTTGAATGCCAGCCGTTTTCGCGCTCTGTCCGTTGATGAGTTGTGCTCCCACTCCGCGAGCAAGACGGTCGCCGAGTATATCGGCCAGGAGGTCGTCGAAATACGGGATATCCTCGGAACTCTCATACGAGAAGAGAATCCGGGGCGTCGAAAATTGCCACGTCTGCAACTGCTGGCCGTCCACTTGGAAAATCCCAGTGTCGGTGGCGTCGGAAACGTTTTCGCCGATTTGCGTTGCAACGGATTCAACGTCCGAGAACCACGGTACGGACATGATCCCGCCCGAGTCGGTCGAAATGTAGGTGACGTTCTCGCTATCGAACAGCGGCGAGTGTTGAGCCTGGGCGCGGAGCACCTTGGAAAAGAACTGATTCGGCACGAACGATGCGAGATTGCCGGAAAGCGCGATGTTCGGGCCGTATCCGATTGCCTCGCTGCGGTGCTCACCTGCCATGCCGGTTGTCAGCCACTTGTGAAACATCCTCTGCTCTTCGGTACGCTTATTGCGATACGGCGTGACGATCCCAAACTCCTTTCGACGAGCGGCGAGGTCTACATCCTCGACATCTTCGAGGGTCGCTGTGCCTGTTTTTATCGCCGCGCTTGCAGTGATGAGGACATCAAGTCTTCGTTGCTCCGCGCTTGTGAGTTCTCCGAGCCTTGCGATAAGCGGGGTTGCTTCAGCGGTCACTTTTGAAAATTCTTGAATATCCATCGGGTGCTCCTATCGTTCCTGTGCCCTGGTATCGTGAACGGCCAGAGACTGCCGCTAATAAAATGTCGTTGCTACTTGCACCAGAACTTGCGCAACGCTTCCAGGTGCGATTTAATTTCAAAAAGTGAAGAGTTCCCCAGCAACGCGTTAAGGCTGTCGGCGGATTGCTTGAGCAAAAGTGAGCCGTCAACAAGGGCCGATGCGGCGACGTTGTGGCTGCCTGCTACGCTGGTCAAATGCTTCGCTGCCTCACCGTGGCTTTCCGTGATGGATCGCAACGCTTCGCCGTGCTCGAATCCGATGCGCTTGGCAGCATCAGCGTTAATGCGCTCCGTTGCTTCCAACGATGTGTTGGTTGCGTCTGAAATGCTCTTCAGTGCCCGCACGTGAAGGGCTACCACGTGTTCGACAGCGGCTTCAATCACGTTGGTGGTTCTCCAGACCTTGTGGCAGATCACCAAGCACGCGATGAGTGAAAGTAAAATTGCGGTTTCTAAGATCATTTGAAAAGCTCCTCCAATGCTATGTAGAGACCCCAGACAAAGGCGACAATCGCAAGGATGATGATGTACATTGCCGCTACCCCATCAACTGGTCGATCACGCGGCGGCGGCGTGACAAAAGATCGCGGGCCATTCCGTGCGCCACGTCTTCACCACGGGCCGCCAGGATGAGCGAACGGAATTCGACGGGGCACGTCTCCGGGATCGCGGTTGTGAAGCTCCGGGCGTCGACGCTGGTGCCGGTGGTGTACGCCGGGTAGGTGCAAACTGAAACGTCACTCAACATGGACAGATTGCGAATGGTACGTCGCACAAATTTCGTCGAGCGTTTGCTGCGCGTCGGCTCGTCTTCGTCCTCATCGTCCGCAGTGTCCCAAACCTCGTCAGAGCCGTCTGGGTTACACGCGAAACCAAAGCTACAGCCGGTGATGTCGCGGCGTTGGATGAGCGCATGCAAATCGCGAGCGTAACTCGTCGGCGGTAGCTGGCACCTAAATGCCAAGCCGCTGGAAACCTCTTCGGCGGTCAACGTTCTGTTGGACATTCTGCCAAGTACGAAATTAGAATCATGGTTCAGGAGCGCGACTACATCGGCACCGTCGCTGCGCACTTGCGCAGAGCGGGCGAGTACCTTTTTGAACGCACCCGGCAAAATTCTTTCGCGATATCCCTTCAAATCCGCGTAGCGATGGAATGGCGCGGCGATTCCCGCGATGGATAGCGAGTCATCCGGGTCAGTGATCGCCCGCACCGAGGTACCTTGCGAAATTATTCTTCGTTCGGTCAGCATGTTTTTCTCCAGTTGGCGACAGCGAGTTGCGCGAGTTTCATCTCGACTATCGCGAGGGTCGATTCCAGTTCCGCTCGCAGCGTAATCAGCTTCTTTTCGAGCCGCGTGTAAGGGTTCGGCGGCGGCTTCATCGGCCTATCCCCATACTCGCGAGGAACGATTTCTTCGCGTCGTCGTTCTTCTGCCGTTGCTGCTCGGCGGTCTGCACGGCGCGGCCACGCCTCGACGTGAATTCGTCGCGGGCCTGTTCGTATTCCTTCAGGATCGGCGCGGGTACGGCTTCGACTGCGAAGGAGCAGCTGGCCGCATGCCTGAAAACGCTGGTGATTCGCTCGCTTGCATTGCTGACGCGGAACGACGCATTGCACGACTGGCAGCGAGAATTTATTTCCGGGCCATATGCGAAATCGTTCACGACTTGCGCGGGCCTGATGTTCCAAAGCGTGTTCGGCTTCGTGGATTTGTCGCCATTGATGGCGGCCATGCGGGCCTGGGCTTCGATGCATGTTTCGCGTTTGTTGGGCACCTCGACTGCGGAACCTGCGAGGATGAAACCCTGGGCAACATCTCGTTCAAAATGCTTTTTCGTACCGTCCTTAAATTGAATGTGCACGGCTTGCTCCTGTCGCCTTTCGGCGTTCCTGCTTCCTTCGTTACTTCGCTACGCTGTGACGGGGGAAAATCAGCCGCCTTGTGGTGGCTTCAGAGCACGCGGCTGGGGCAGAGGCACACGGTCACCCAAAAAGTCGTTATCTATTGCCCAACTCAGTAACTGGCAAAGTACGACACTTGGAACTGACACCATGCAGCTGTTCGAGCCCGGCTCGCGAACATCGACCATCTCGGGCGTGATGTCCAAGCCGTGCGAGGTAAGGAATTCCGCCATTGATTCTTCAGTGGTGCCGGGGGAAATCCTGAAGAGCACGAACGTGCCAGGGGGAAGCAAGCTCATTAAACGTCTCCGCGCTTGAGCCGCACCCGGAGCAGCGATTTTTCGCTCTCGGTCATCTCGCGAAGCACTTCATCAAAAACCTCGTCTGCGCAAAAGTCGGGGCATGCGTTTTTCCAATAGCCGCTTTCAAAAGGTAGCTCCATGAACTTCGCGGCGGAGAATACCGGCACTGGCCTCGCGTTGATCTTTTCTCGCATTCGCTTCTGTATGACTTCGTCATCCCACAATCGCGAATGCATTTCGCATTCCTCTTGCAGAGAAAAGGCAGCGCAGGAAATCCCAGCGAGTTGGAAATGGTGAAGGAATCGCTGCGCGTCGTAGTGGAAGTCCATTACCGCTTCAAAAAGTCCAAACTTAGGCTTGTTCGTTTTTGTCGTCATCGTCGTTCGTCCTCATTTCCAACGCTGGAATTGTGAAAGGTATCGGTGTCTTTTCGGCGAGCGGTGCGAGTCCAAAAAGCTCGGGGTGCCGTTCTGCCATCGATTCGCCGGTGGGCGTTTTGGTGGACTTCGTGAGCTTCGTTCGTTCCCTCGACGAGGGCGACAATCCAAGCTCTTTGATGAAACCGGCCAGACGCACTTCGCAGTTTTGAACGACAGCAAGCAAGGGATTGACTATCGAGGTGGTGTGCTCGACGCCGAGCTTATCGACGAAGGTAGATTCCACAAGCAACGTGTCACCGATTTGCGCCTTGGCCTGAAGCCAACGAGCAAAAACGGTGGCGTAGATTTCCAGCGAAGCCCGGTCAGCTTCGGTCAGCGTTTGCCGCTTTTCCAGAAGACCGACAGCACGCTTGAATTCGGCTCGCGCCGGGCCTTTGAGGTGGGCCGGGATCGCGGGGCGACCAGCTGCAAACCGGGAGGTTGAATCCTCGACAGGGTAATGTGGCTTGGTGCCTTCGTTGGCATGCCGCTCCAAGCTCTTACGTGGCGTAGCGATGGCGGTTCTCCCTTTGGCGAAAATCATTCGGTTCACACTGAACCGAATGAAAGGGGCGGCCAGCCGCTCCCGAGGGTGGAAGGGCTGGCCGCGAGTCCTCCTGGGCGCGTGTAACCCAGAAGCTTGTTATTCCAAAACGTGAACGGAGGACTGTTTCCCTTGATGGCAGATTCGCCAAGACTGGCGTGCGCTGTGACGCCTTTTTGGGCGGGAATGGGGGCCGAATGGGCGGGAATCAGGCGGGAATGGAAGCAGCTTTGTTGAAAGTCAACAAAGCTAACGTGCTGAAAATGAACGACTTGAAACCCAGCAAAATCACCAACAAGCCGTTTATTTCATGCGCATGGTTGTTTACGCGTGGCAGGAGCGGTCTTTCAACTCGTTGACAGAATGAAACTTACCCCCCATACCCCCAAACCGATTTTTCCCCTGTCATGTCTCGTGTCAAGACAGCAGACAAGACCGATGCATTTTGCGCGTGTAGAGCACGGAGCACGACGCGGCTGGGCTCCGCGTCAGTTACTGCCGATATGCGGGCTGTGATGGTGTGGCGGCCATGCTGTGGCGCGGGTTCGTGGTTGTGGTGGGCGTCGCTACTGCGGATTTGTGGGCCGGTTGAAAAACAAGGGAAGCACCGATTGTCGCGATGCTTGCCGGTGGTCTACGCTGTGCCCGTTTTGGGCGCTACTATCCAAAATCGTGTGTTAGGAAACTTGCTTTGTATTTCTTCAACAAGCTTTTGGCCGCCAGCGAATGTGATCTCTAGTTGGACGACGGTATCGCACACCTGAAGCAACTCGGTCACGGCGTCTTGACCGCCAACGTCGAGCAAATCGGGGGCGGAGAAAACAACTTTCACTCGCTCCGTTGTTTTCAGTTCAGCAGCAGCAGCTGCTGCTTCCAGTTCAGCTCGCGATGGCACCTTTGCAATCGTGAACTTATCCGTTTCGTCGCTGTATCGGACACGCTCCCCGATGCCGTGAGCGCCAATGTCAGATTCCGTGAACGTCGTGGGTGCGTCCAACGCTTCTGCTTCGGTCAGAAATTCCTTACAGTCGATTTCCCTGCCTATATCATCGAATGTATACAGCTCGACTGCCGTACCGCCGTCCAACGATTCCTTGGATTCAGCCCAGAATAGGTGCTTCACCTTGCTCCGTCTCTCATACGTCACAACGAAACATTTGCTGCGCACTGCGGTTTCAGTTTCCATCAAATCCCCTTTCAAAAATTATTGCTGATGCGGACTGTGGGCGCTTGTGCGTGCAATGGCAAGCGAAAAGAAAGGCATCGCGTGCTGCCCGGATGAAAGTGGGTTACGCGGTTGTAGGGGATTCTTCAGGCAAACCGAGAAGTATGCGGAAGGTAG
>CAZRKW010000157.1:4369-9557 GCA_964600355.1 uncultured Acidobacteriaceae bacterium | reverse complement strand
CCCTGATCGTCGCGGTCTCGGTGCTCGATTCGCCGACAGCCATCTACGAACACATCGTCTCTAGGAAATATGGTTTGTCCGTCGAGGGCTGGGGCGCTCTCGCGTGGGATTGGACCAAGGGAATCTTCCTCTTCATCGTCATAGGCTCCTTTCTGGTCTGGATTCTCTACGGGGTAATTCGCCGCAGCCCACGCAACTGGTGGTTCTATTTCTGGCTGATTTCCGTGCCGCTCATCGTGTTTCTCTCGTTCGTCGAACCGTATGTGCTCGAGCCCATGTTCTTCACGTTTGCGCCCCTCGAACAGAAAGACCCCCCGCTCGTTGCGCAGATCGAGCAGGTGGTCGAGCGCGCCGGCCTGGACATTTCCCCCAGCCGCATGTTCTGGATGAAGGCCAGCGACAAAACGCCCACGATGAACGCCTACGTGAGCGGGATTGGCGCATCGAAAAGGATCGTCGTTTGGGATACCAGCGTCGACAAAGAGACCACGCCGGAAATCGTCTCGGTGGTGGGGCACGAAATGGGGCACTACGTCCTGGGCCACGTGTGGAAGGGCCTGATTTTCAGCCTGGTGGTAATGCTCGCGCTTCTCTACCTGGGATATCGCACCGTTGGTTGGGTGCTGGCGCGATGGGGGCAGCGGTGGGGAATCGTGGAGTTGGACGACTGGGCTTCTCTGCCCGTGCTGCTACTGCTGCTTTCCGTTTTCAGCTTTCTTTCCGATCCGATCACCAACGCCTACAGCCGGTTCACCGAACATCAGGCGGACGTCTACGGCGTCGAAGTGACCCACGGAATCCTTCCCGATGCGGCGCAGGCCGCCGCCGATTCGTTTCAGGTGGAAGGGGAGTCGTCACTTTCCGATCCGGACCCCAATCGCCTGAACGTTTTCCTCTTCTACGACCATCCGCCCATTTCAGACCGCGTGCGCTTTCTGCTGAATTACGATCCGTGGTCAAAAGGCAGTCAGCCCGAATTTGTGAAGTAACGCAGGTCATCCGCGGGCGTGCAGCGTCATCTGAATGCCGTGGCGCGGGCGAAGCGTGATGAGCGGCTCGGGAACCACGGGATGGCCGGGCACAAGCCGGAACTGGAACCGCTGAGCGATTGTCCCGATCACGAGAGCGGCCTCCAGCAGCGCAAATCCCTGTCCGATGCACCGGCGCGGTCCGTCGCCAAACGGGACGTAAGCGCCTGCCGGCAACCGGTCCTCCAACCCTTCGAACCAGCGTTCCGGGCGAAACGTGTCGGGATCCTCGTAGAAACGCGCATCGCGATGCATCACCCACTGCGACATCAGCATTGTCGAGCCTGCCGGGAAATCGTAGCCGCCGATGCCGCACGGCGCGATCGACGTACGCGCCGTGATGTAGGCGGGGGGATACAGCCGCAGCACTTCGTTCATCACCGCGCGCAAATACGGCAGCCGCGGAAAATCGGACGCTTCCGGCACGCGCCCGCCAAGCACGCCATCCAGCTCCTCGTGCAGGCGCGTTTCGGCGGCAAGGTTTTCTCCCAGCAGATACCACGTCCAAGCCAGCATCTGCGCCGTGGTTTCGTGCCCGGCGATAAACAGTGTCATGGTTTCGTCGCGCAGCTGTTGCGGAGTCATCTGCGATCCGTCTTCATCCATCGCGCCCAGCAAAAGAGACAGCAGGTCTCCGCGATGGTTTTCCGCAGCCTGAGAACGATGCTCGTCGATCATGCGATAGACAAGCGAATCCAGGAATTCGCGTTCGCGGGTCGCGCGCCTGTTCTGCGGCGTGGGCCAGGACTCGGGAATCCGAACGGGCGAGCGCTGGCGTCCCAATTGGTAGCGCATCAGGAAGGTCGTCGAGTGCCCCACTTGCTGCGCCTCCGCGGGCAGCGACGTGCCGAAGAGCGTGCGCACCGCTACGTCCAGCGTGAGGGCCATCATCTCGCTAGCCAGATCGCGCCGTTCGGAGTCGCGCCAGTCGCGGATGTGCCGCTCGACGCTTTCGACCATCGTCGCGCCATATTCCTGGATGCGGCTGCGGTGGAAGGCAGGCTGCGCCAGGCGCCGCTGCCGCCGCCAGAATTCCCCTTCGCTCACCAGCAGCCCCTGTCCCAGCAGCGGGCCGACGATGATCTTCGTTAAATCGCTCTTGTGAAACTTGGCCTGCTGGATCACAAGAACCTGCTCGATGAAATCCGGGTGATTCAGGAAAATGCGCTCTTGCAACATTACCGGCAATCGCACGATGTCGCCGTATTCACGCGCCACTTGGCGGAGTGTTCCCAGCGCATCTTTGCGGATGGCGAGAGCCAGCCCGAACAAAGGCAGGCCTTTTGGCCCGGGCGGGATTCGTGTGCTCGAGGCGGTCATGTTGGGTAAAGCGTTCGCATCGCAAGCGCCGTTGCTGTGCAGTTCGTTGTCATCAAGTGATACGTTCTATTGAACCACTTTACTTCACATCGCGTGAGATCGTGATGGATGCTTAGCTTTGGTAGATTAGCCTTGAAGCGGAGAGAATCGTAAAAGTGGCGAAGAAGAAAAAGCCGACGCAGGTCGGACTGGCGCGGGCGCTGTCGAAGCTGGGCTATTGCTCGCGTTCGCAGGCCGTTAAGCTCATCCAAAACGGCCGCGTCCGTCTCAACGGCGCAACACCCCGCAATCCCGAAACGCCCGTTCGCCTGGGGGCAGACCGCATCGAAGTCGACAAGGACGCAGTGCAGTCCGAAACGAAGGTGTATCTGATTCTGAACAAGCCACGCGGCGCGGTAACCACCGCCTCCGACGAAAAGGGACGCGACACTGTCTACGCCTATCTGCCTGCGGGGCTGCCGTGGGTCGCGCCGGTGGGCCGGCTCGACAAGGCCAGCGAGGGCTTACTGCTGCTGACAAACGACTCCGAATGGGCCGCCCGGATTACAGCCCCGGAGACCCATCTAGAAAAGACGTATCACGTGCAAGTACGGGGAACCTGCGAAGCGGACCTGCCGGACAAAATCATGAAGGGCGTGCGCACGAACGATGGCGAGGTGCTTCGTGCCAAACATGCCGGAAACCTGCGCCGCGGCGAACGAAACACCTGGCTCACGATCGTGCTGGAAGAAGGGAAGAACCGCCAGATTCGCCGGATGCTGGAAAGCGAGGGTATCGAAGTATTGCGGCTAGTGCGCGTCTCGATCGGACCGCTTGCGCTGGGAGACCTGGCGAAAGGTTCGTGCCGTCCTCTTTCGAGGGGCGAAAAGAAGGCTCTTGACCTCGCAATGAAGCCGAAGAGCGGAAAACCGTATCCAGGGGCCGCGGCAGCGAGAACTTAGATCTCGCTCTTAGGCCGCGTCTGCTTCTGCGCCGGCTGCTTCGCGTCCGCTTCGCGAGCCTGCTTGACCGCGTCGCGATAGCACTTCCAGCACAGAAATTTCCAGGAGGTTCCGAACGGAATCAGCGAATAATCGAGAAAGTCCTCAAGGCACTCCGTGCAGAATGCAACGCGCTGGATGTTTTCCAGGATTTTCTTTTCGTGGGCTGCGCTTCTCATGCCCCTAAAGTAGCGGCCGCAAACGCAGCGCCCAATGCAGCAGAAGTACCGAATCGATAGCCCGCGAAATGCCAAAAAGTACTAGGCTTTTCGTCCGCCGTTTTTCGGCCTATTAGTAGTACTCCGTCGGCGGCTAAAAACGGTGTTAAAAAGGGTCGTGCAAAATCCGCGGACTCAATGCCGGAGACCTGCTTCGGGCTCGAAACTACCTGGTCTTGGGCTTCATGGTGGCAAAGCCCCGGGCGTCGTGAGTCCAGGGCGCCGCGGAATGAATCGCGCCTAAAATATCCTCCGGCCCCGCGGCCACCTGCCACATCGCCGCGTGGCGTTCGTCCATGAAGCGCTCGTCAATGCACCGCTGAAGCAGGGTGAGCAGTGGATCGAAAAAGCCCTTCACGTTCACCAGCACAATGGGATTCAGGTAAATGCCCAGACGTTTGAGGCTGATCGCTTCCATCAGCTCCTCGAGCGTTCCCGATCCCCCCGGAAGCGCGATGGCGGCGTCGCTGTCGGTCAGCATGATGTGCTTCCGTTCGCGCATATTCTCGACAACCTGGAGCTCGGTAAGCCCTTTGTGATCCCATTCCAGCTCCTGCATAAATCGCGGGATCACCCCAACGATCTTTCCGCCTTTGGCCAGCACCCCTTCGGCCAGCCGGCCCATGGAGCCGATCGCTCCGCCGCCATAAACGGTGACAATGGAATTCTCGGCCAGGATTTCACCCACGCGCCGGGCCGCGTCCAGGTACACCGTGTCCGATTTTTCACTCGACGCGCAGTAAACGCAAACCTTCCGAATTGGAATCGCTTTCTGCGGATGCATCTAAATCGCGCTCATCAAGCGCATGTTAATGGCCCGCGGCCGGCGAAGACTCGGCACCGCGCGCCAGGTTGGACACCTCATCTAAACGCGTCGCCGCCCGGCGAAGCGCCGCGGCCAGAGAATCCGCCTCGATGCGCAGCGTGGCAGGATCGTTGCGGTCGAGCGACTCGCTTACCCCCGGCATCGTCTCCGCCGCGTATCCCGTGTAACTCCCCGGCGCATAAATCGTGTGCTTGAACCACGGCCGCCCTGCAAGCCCGCCTTGCGTGAGAAGGGTTTGCTCCACAGAAACAAGCGCCCGGTTGAGTTCCTTGGCCCTGGCGGGATCGATGGATGCCGCCTTCGCGCTGCGCAGGGAAAGCGACGCCCGCGCCGCCGAAGCGGAGAGCTCTGCCGAAGCTTGCGCCACCGGTTTCAGACTCGATGGTTGCGTTCCCGCCTGCGCCGCACGCGCCGCCAGTTCATTCTGCACGCGGGATATTTCCGACGCGTACGCGGAATAGTCAAACGGCAGGATGTCCGCTTCGTCCAGCCGCAGCGCCAGTACCCCGAGAACGCGAGCGAGCGCCGCGTGATAGGCGAACGTGGGATCGCCAAAGTGCTTCATCCAGTAGAAATCGTCGTAAAGCGAGTGGTAGACGCCGTAATCGCCGCCAAACCCGATATCGATGGAGGGTATTCCCGCGTAATCGAGAAAGGGCGAAAAGTCCGAGCCCGCGCCCAGCGCTCCCACCGGCGCCTCTCCGGCGATTTCGGGTCTCGGGGCTTTCCGGGCCGTGCCGGAAATTTCATCGAAGGACCGCGCCGTGTGCCCGCGCCACGCGTCGTACACGGTTCCTTTGCTTGCCGGATCTCCCA
>CAZRKW010000157.1:0-4269 GCA_964600355.1 uncultured Acidobacteriaceae bacterium | reverse complement strand
GCCGTGTGCCCGCGCCACGCGTCGTACACGGTTCCTTTGCTTGCCGGATCTCCCACCTGCCGCGTTGCGTCGCGCACGAACTCCTTGAGCGAAGGTGTCGCGGCCGCGCTGAAGTGGGAGCCGGTAACGCCGACATCCGTGTTGATATACGCCAGCGCCTTCGCCTGGAGTTCGGCGCGTTTCGCTGCCACCCACTCGGTGGAACCGATCAATCCCGGTTCTTCGGCGTCCCAGTGACAAATCACAATGGTTCGCCGCGGCTTCCAACCGGATCGCACAAGCTCACCAAGAGCACGCCCAGCTTCCAGCATGGACGCAGTGCCGCTTCCCGGGTCGGCCGCGCCGAAAACCCACGCATCATGGTGATTGCCGAGAATCACCCATTCGTCGTCGTTGGTGCCATGCAGCTTGGCGATCACGTCATAAATCGGGCGTTCCGCGTAATCCATCGCAATCTTCATGTGCAGTTGCGCGCCCCCGGGCCCCACGTGATAGGTAAACGGAAGCCCTCCCTGCCAGCCCCGCGGTACATGCCGGCCCGCAAGATTCTCCAGAATGAACGCCGCATCCCTGGCGCTGATCGGCATCGTGGGAATATGCGGCAGCGTCGCCGAGTCTGCCGGCAAAACATGGCTCGCCGAGGGATTCGGAGCAACACCCGGAGTCAACGGATCGCCCGGATGAAGCTCCGTATAGAGAATTGACCCGCGTTGCACTCCGGAAGCCGGACGCCACGGCCCCTCGGGAAACGTATCGCCCGCCACAAACCCGTCGTCCTGCGGATCGGAGTAGAGGATCAACCCAGCGGCCTTGTGCTCCTCCGCAAGTTTGGCCTTGATTCCGCGGAATCCCTGTCCATAACGCGCCAGCGCGATTTTCCCCTCGACGCTAACGCCAAGCGATTCCAATTCGCGGTAATCCTCCTGCATCCCGTAATTCACATAGACCACCGGCGCCGTCACCTCGCCGGAAGGCGAATACGTGTTGAAGCCGGGCACCGCCCGCTTGTCGTAGCTGTCAAAATCCTGCTCGAAGGGCTGCTCGGGGGAGGCGAGCGTTCTTGGCTCGGGAGCCGTCATTTCAAGCTTCACTTCAAGCGGCAGCGGCAGCCAGGCGCTGTAGGTGACAATCTCGGCGTCGAACCCAAAACTGCGATACTGGTCGCGCAGCCACTCGGCGACTCGGCGGCTCGCGTCTGTGCCGGCCATGTGCGGCTCGCTCGTCAGGTGCCGCAGGTTGGCCTCCGCGCGCGCGGCCTCGGGTATGCTCTGCAGCTTCTGCTCGAGCTCCCGCTCGCTCTCCACGCGGGACGCCCGAAAGCCTCGAATGCCGGCGATTTCCTGGGACCCGCCCGAAATCCCCGCAGCCAGAATAGCAGCTGCCAGAAGCGCGCCCGACCATGGAGACAACGGTTTCATCCCAGCTCCCTGCCGAAAACCTTAATTCTAATCCATTCGCCGCCGCTTTTGCCGATGGAGCTACCTGAGAGTCGTCAACTAGCAAATGAGGTTGCCCCGGAATGGGACAGGAAGCTCTATTCCGGCGCCCACGATTTTGCGGAATTCCTTTGCGTGTCCTAAGCTACTATCATTGCACCTGCCCGCCATGTTTGCGGACCAAAGACAGCGATGAAAATCATCATCTCCGGTGCATCAGGACTGGTAGGAGCCGCGCTCACGAAGGCTCTTCGCACCGAAGGCCATACCGTCCTGCACCTCGTGCGAAACACGAGCGAAGTATCTTCCGAACAGATTCGATGGGACCCCCTGTCTGCTCAGGTGGATGTTTCTGCCCTCGAAGGCGCGGATGTCGTCGTTCACCTCAGCGGAGCGAGCATTTCCGATGGAAGATGGACGCCCGCGCGGAAAGAAATCCTCCGAAGCAGCCGCCTGGATTCCACGCGCGTTCTGGTCGATTCGCTCGCCCGCCTGCGGCAAAAGCCCCGCGTCTTCGTTTCCGCCTCCGCGGTAGGTTATTACGGCAATCGCGGCGACGAAATCCTCACCGAATCCTCCGGCCCCGGCAATGATTTCCTTTCCCTCCTCGCCCGCGACTGGGAGGCCGAAGCGGTTCGGGCCGCCCAATCGGGGATGCGCACAGTCATTCTTCGCTTCGGCGTAATTCTTTCACCCGAAGGCGGCGCCTTGCCCCAAATGATCCGCCCTTTCAAATTTGGAGCCGGGGGCCGCTTGGGAAGCGGGCGGCAATGGATGTCTTGGATTGCGCTGGAGGATGTAATTAGCATTGTCCGGTTCATCATCGCCAACACGCAAATCAACGGCCCCGTGAATGTTATCGCCCCGAAACCTGTGCAAAATGCCGAGTTCGCGCTAATCGTCGGGCATACCCTTCACCGGCCGGCGGTTCTCCCTGCGCCTGCCTTTGCGCTACGGCTCGCATTCGGCGAAATGGCTGATGCGCTACTGTTGGCGAGCCAGCGTGTGCGTCCCGTAAAACTTCTCGCCGCCGGTTACTCATTTCATTTCGAAGATCTTGAACCTGCATTGCGCGCCATCCTCGTCCGCTCCGCACGTCGATGAACATTTTTCCGCAGAACTATTTAACAGCTAGAGGAAACACGCAAAAGGAATCGACTCCGAAGGAATGGCTAAGCCTTGCCTCCTCGTTAGCTATCCCGTCTGGGCAAGAACATGTGCGTCGTTGCCAGCCATGCTAAGTGCCAATTTGGGCCCAAAAAGTACCACGAAATTACACCACTATAATCACTATCTCATTTAATCGACTACACTTAATTAAGTTCGTTTCGCATAATCCATTTGGTAGTTAACTACATATATAGTATATAATCAGGAGGTACACCGGCCCCTGCGTATCCCGTCACGTCCTAGGACTCAGCTCGCCGCAAACGGCGTATCCGCTCAAGACTATCAAGCAAATCCTTGAACTCGCGTGTGTTGGCCGAGCGGTAACGAAGAAGTGTCTCTAGGGCCGGGCCAGCAGGCTCCTGGATGTCGGAAGCTACCTCGACGGCAAGGATTCCGGCTGCGACGTCCCGCCGCTGTTTTTGCAGTTCGATTTCTGCCTGTAGGCCTTCAAGAACCGATTCCTTGAGCTCTTCCTCAGCTCTGGTGTCCGTTCCACCGACGATCTCCGTTAATCTATTCATAAGCATGGCCGCATGTTCGGTGAGCTCCCCGCCGTAGAGGCTGCGAAGCACCCGCAAATCGTGATCCGGCTCGAGGCCGTGGGCTGTGATTTCGTTCCTCAAGGTCTCAAGTCCCGCCAGGCATAGGTCAGGGCGCAATCGAGCACCGTATTTGCCCGGATCTGTCCCTCTTGAAAAACCAGAGCGGAGGTAGAACTGGACCGCCGAATCTTCGTGGTTTTCCAATTGAATCAACGGCTTTATAGCGCTCGCTTTGGAAAACTCCCGTGTGAAAGCCACATCCACACGTCTTTTGATCAAGCGATTGAAAACCAAATCGTCGATTACCTCATTCTCGGCCAGGCCGGACGGGTTAAAATCCTCCGTAAACCGCTGGCGTAGAGAACCAGCCTCCTCTTGCTCTGATGGGAGAATCCTCCCTGATTCAATCCAATGCTTCGCTGCATTTCGACTGGAGCGCGCTTTTCCTTTCGGTGTGCGCGGCCCCGTTGATGACTTACCCATACTGCTATCCCTCGGAAGGGAGTGAATTCCATGCCCACGTGCTCGTCCTACTTTCGGGGCTGCGCGGGGGCCCTCGGAAAAATAAGAGGAAGCGCCCTGCGGGTGCACCCGGGAAATCGAAGCCATTAAAAAAAATGCCACGACTGACGGTCGGAATCGCTATTCCAGAAGTCAAGCAGACTACACATTTTGTATCGCGGCCGAAAAAGAGGCAGCCAAATTGAAGTCCGTCGCAACGTTCTAAAAATAGTCTAACTCGCCCACGACCCCAAAATCAACTGCGCCCTTCGAGCAATTCCGCTGTCGACGCGGGATAGACATGTCCGGGTGGGTATCACCTGGAGATCTTGGTTTACCTTCCGCGAGGCCTGAAGGCTGTAACGCTGAATGTGGAGCGCCACCAAGCCTTGCTGCGGTACTCAACAGTCCCAGAAATAGATTTAGCGCTTGCTACCTCCGCGCTATTTTCGCACGATCACGTCGTTAATCCGCACAGATATGGGTCGAGCCCACGCCAAACGTTCATCATTCCGGGCCACCCTTCGGTACCGTCCGTGATCGCGAGACGAGAATCTGTCGCTTTCTGGCCGCACCGCAACACGTTTGAAGCTGGACACGCGAACATCACAACCCTGGGG